>JAKQHM010000051.1 GCA_029572935.1 Bacteroidota bacterium | reverse complement strand
CATACTGAAGCGCAACTTAGAAGAAGTGAATACTTCAGCCAGCCACAACAACTGCTTCTCCGGATTGGCCTCAACCATCATTTCTCCCATGGCCTGCTGGCCACGATCGGATATGGTTATATAGAAACCTATCCCTATGGCATTTTCCCAGTCCAGGTTCAATTTTCAGAACACAGATTATGGCAACAAGTCCAGCACAAATCCTCCCTGGGTGGTTGGGAGTGGATCAATCGCCTCAGACTGGAGCAGAGATGGGTAAACCTCCCGATTGCTGACAGTCTGGCTGCATACCACGAAGGATCTGATGTATTCAGCAACAGATTCCGTTTGATGAACCGCGTATCCATTCCGCTCTTTGACAAAAAAATAAACGACGGTGGATTTTATCTCAGTTTTTATGATGAAATTTTCGTTCAATTCGGCAAAAATGTGAAATACAATTTGTTTGATCAAAACAGACTATATGGAGCCATCGGTTATCAATGGTCTCAGGCTGTGCGGCTGGAAGCTGGATATCTGCTGCAAACCCTTTACAAACCGGATGGTGTCCGGGTCGAACAGAACCACACCCTGCAGCTGGGACTCACTACGACATTCTCCCTTAAAAACAAAAAACAAGCATGAATCAACATCCTGAATTAATTCACTTTGATGAGGATCACGTTATCCATGAGCTTAAGCATTATCTGCCTTCTCAGACACCTCTGAAAGATTTCATTCATCACAATTCCCTCCATGCGTTTCAGGACATGGACTTTTATCCGGCCATTTTTAAAGCCTCAGGAATTTTTGGCTTTCAGGCAACTTTTCAGTTGAACGAGTTTAGAAAACTATTTAAAATCAAAAGAATTCGTCCGGAAATAGTCGAGCATGTCATCAGCCGAAACAAGGGAAGCCAGGCGGTGAGCGAATGGACAGACAAGATGCTTCATGGCAAATACGACTGCGAGGTGGATCCGAAGATCGGAAAACTGAGATCGCTGTGGAAGGAATGCTACAGATTAGACCTCGACAATCTCGTACAACCTTTGCTTTTCAGAATCCTTTGTAGTTATCTGGACCAGGGCATTGCACTATGGCATTTCCCTCATGTCGATCTGGGTTTACTGGAGGCCATCCGGGAGTTGGAAAGAAATGGACAAACCAGTTTCTTCAAAGGCAAACGTGCCCGAAAATTGTTAATGGACGGCAGTTGCACCATAAGTGACTTGCTCCGCATCCTGGTCGGTGACGAGCAACACTACGAACGTTATTTATTTGATCAGCAATTTGCTCACAAGGGTTGGTCCGGTATAGTTTCTGCCATTGAAGACCAACCGCACACCATTCTCTATCCAAAGAAAATCAGTTTAAAGGAAATGATCCTGCTCGAACTGATACTCGAGATCGATGCATTGGACGGCGATCTGGGTACTGACTGGAAACCTCTGTCAACATGCAAAGAGATCAGATTACTGGATCTTTTTGAAACCGAACCGCTGACAGAACTGCAAGAGGTTTTGTCTATCTGGCAGGACGCATTTGAATGGAGTTACTACGACGAAGTGCTTTCCGGTCTGAAGATCATCCGCAAAATGATCCGGGAACCTGAAGTAGCGCCTCACAAGAGTTTTCAGGCGATATTTTGCATTGACGAGCGGGAGGATTCTCTGAGAAGACACCTCGAAATGGTAGATCCAGCCTGTGAAACCCTCGGATGTCCGGGATTTTTTGGAGTGGAATTTTATTTCCATCCTGCCAATGGAAAATTCTATGAAAAACTTTGTCCGGCACCCGTTACGCCCAAATATCTGATCAAAGAAAAAGAAGGAGATTCCGATCGAAAACACGAGCTGTTGTATTCGAAAAAAACACACAGCTTTCTGGAAGGATTTGCCATCACCCTGTCCCTCGGATTCTGGGCAGCCATCAAGTTGTTTCTCAACATCTTCAGACCTACCATGAGCCCGGCCATTTCCAACGCCTTTTCCCATATGAATCTCGACTCAGAGTTGGTGATCGAAAATACTGATCCCTCACACAAAGAAAATGGTCTTCAGGTAGGATTCACTGTACATGAGATGGCAGATCGCGTAGAAAATCTATTGAGAGGGATCGGACTGATACAAAATTTTTCGGAATTAATTTACGTAGTGGGACATGGCAGCAGCAGTGCCAACAATCCCCATCACGGAGCCCACGATTGCGGTGCCTGCAGCGGTCGGCCAGGTTCTGTCAACGCTCGCGTATTTTCCTCCATGGCAAACCACCGGGGTGTAAGGGCGATCCTTACTGCAAGGGGGCTTCACATTCCGGATGAAACGCGATTCGTTGGTGGACTGCACGATACCGCCTCTGATGAAATCGCTTTTTACGATGTCAAAGAGCTGTCCTCACTGCACCAGCAAAAGCACGAAAAAAACGTCCTCGCCTTCGAAGATGCACTCAATTTTAATGCCAAGGAAAGATCTCGGCGATTTGCCTCCATCAATACCCGGCAAGCCATCCACAAGGTCAGAGAAGCCATTCGCAGAAGATCCGTTTCCTTTTTTGAACCCAGACCTGAATTGGGTCATGGCACGAATGCCCTGTGTTTTGTTGGAAACAGGCATCTGACCAAAGATCTCTTTCTGGACAGAAGGGCTTTCATGAACTCCTATGATTACCGCAGCGACCCAAATGGCAAATACCTGCTCAACGTGATGCGGCCATTGCCTCCGGTATGTGGGGGCATCAATCTGGAGTACTATTTCTCCAGAGTGGACAATTATAAAATGGGAGCGGGCACCAAGCTTCCTCACAACGTCATGGGACTGATCGGCGTCGCCAACAGTGCGGATGGAGACCTTCGTCCGGGCCTCCCACTTCAGATGATCGAAGTACACGATCCCATCCGATTGCTCATCCTTGTAGAACATCATCCGGAAGTGATCTTACGGACCATTCAATCAGACCCTGGCCTGTACGATTGGTTTGACAAAGGATGGGTCCATCTGGTTGCCATACCACCGGATACCTCTGAGTTCTTCTATTTCAGAAAGGGAAGTTTTGAAAATTACCAACCCAAACTGGACCAGGTATCCACCCTGGAGGATATTCACGATTTTCTGGAATCGGCGAGGGAAATGGAAACCAATTATATTGTACATGCGACTCAGGAAAACCTCCCTGTCCACATCATTAAAAAATAAGCTATGTCCCCATTCATTCCTGTATTCGTAATGCTGCCCCTGATCTCCTTTCTTCTGGGATTGGTGATTCCAGCCAAAAAAGAAAAAATTATCTTCTGGACCTCGGCCGTTCCCGTTCTGATGCACCTCGCATTCTATGTGATCTTCAGCATCTATTGGATCATGGATGGAAGCCCAGACCTGCACTGCAAGGGACCCATACTCTACAAAACAAAGGACTCAGAATTTTCCATTGATTTTTTCTACGATAAGTATTCGGGCATTTACCTTTTGGTATCCGCTATATTGACCTATCTGGTATTGGTGTTCAGCCGGTACTACATGCATCGGGAGAAAGGGTACAAGCGATTTTTCAACAACATCATGTTTTTTTATACCGGCCTTTGTGTCATCCTCTTTGCCGGCAATCTGGAAACACTTTTCATCGGCTGGGAGATCATAGGCATCACTTCCTTTTTTCTGATCGGTTTCTACCGTGACCGATATCTGCCGGTCAAAAATGCGCTCAAGGTCGTTTCCCTTTATCGCATAGCAGACGTTCTTCTGTTGCTGGGCATCTGGTTGTGCCATCATTACTTCAGCCGCAGCATCAGTTTTTTCGAAATCAATGAACAGCACCGCAATGGAACAGCCTTGATCAGCGATCCTGCCCATGCGATCATCATACCCCTCATCTTTGTAGCGATCGCTATGGTCAAGTCAGCACAATTCCCCTTTTCCTTTTGGCTACCCAGGGCGCTGGAAGGACCCACTACCTCATCTGCCATCTTTTACGGATCGCTCTCATCGCATATTGGAGTATTTCTGCTGGTCCGTAGTTTTCCGCTCTGGGATCAGGAAATATGGATCCGCGTTTTGGTCATTTTGATCGGATTGGTGACCAGTATGGTAGCCACTCTGATCGCCAGGGTGCAATCCTCGGTCAAAACGCAGATCGCTTACAGTTCCATTGCACAGATCGGACTGATGTTCATCGAGGTCGCATTGGGTCTGCATTATCTGGCCTTATTCCATTTTGCAGGCAATGCGTTCCTGCGCACCTATCAGATCCTCGTTTCACCTTCTGTTTTGAATTATCTGATCCACGATCAGTTTTTCAACTACATCCCCAGACAACACGAAATCGACAACTCCTTTTGGGGTAGATTGAAAAAGGCAATTTACATACTGAGTATCCGGGAATGGAACATGGACTATTTCGCCTATAAATGGCTATGGCAGCCACTCAAGAAAGCAGGTGGTATTTTCCAATTTTTATCCTTTCGCATCCTCACTGTCCTTTTTATTCCCGTCTTTTTGACTGGAATTATTTTGGCCTACAACCAGGAAAACATTCCCCATAGCGTCATAGGAATTTTACCGCTCTTCATGATCTCCATCAGCCTTGTGCTCATCCTCAAAGTCTTTGCCTTCAGAGGCTCGGCGATCCAGGCCTGGATCCTCACTTTTCTCAGCCAACTGTTCATTTCCCTGGCCATCGCATTCAATGAAGAATTCGACTTCGCTCAAGTGTATCTGTACCTAAGCGGAATCCTGATCTCCGCAGCCCTGGGCTACTTTTGTCTCAGCTGGCTGAAGAAACAGGGTGAGCACATAGCTTTGAATAAGTTTCATGGTCACTCCTACGAGCATCCCAGACTGACCCTCGCCTTTATGCTGGCGATATTGGGTCTCGCCGGATTTCCCATCACGCCTACCTTTATCGGAGAGGACATCCTTCTGGGCCACGTGCACGAAAATCAATACCTGCTCACCTTCCTGATCGCACTCTGCCTGATCATGGATGGACTGGTGGCATTCCGGATTTATTCGAGGATCTTTCTGGGACCCCACGAAAAAGGCTATCACGAGGTGGCCTACCGCTCATCGTAATAACTTGGTGGTTTTGAATATGGATTTTAGGGTCGTTTGCTGAAAAGCAAACGGCCCTATCTCCTTTTTAAAACCAGGCTGTCAGCGGGATATTGTTGTGCGATCAGGTCCATCTGCATCTGAGCCCAGGAAGTGATCCTGGTGCGCTCCTCAAGGGATAACTTTGCTTCCGGATGCATGCCCAACCAGGTATAGGATTTCAAAGGCATCTCCCCTTCCTTGACCGTTTCGATGATCTCCTCAAATTTGTGGTTCTGCACGGCAATTCGGCGACCTGCAAACTCAGAAAAATTGAGATGCTCTTTTCCTTCGTCTATGTGGTGTTTCAGCCACCAGCCCAGCGGTTGCACGCTGCTGTACCAGGGATAGATGGTTTCATTGCTGTGGCAATCGTAGCAGGCCTTCTTCAGAATACGCTGCACATCTTCCGGAACCTGGTAGTGGTTGGCTATGTCTGAAGCCTGAACCGCCGGTGCTGTTTTGTCGATCTGGAAGAACTGACACAGCATCAACAGGGCAAGCAGGGCGATGATAATTTTTCTGATCATGATCTGAATTTATTGGGAAATGAAAAATCTGATTTGCGTTTTTCCCTTGCTGTGGTGCAGCAGGGCCTGGTAAATGCCCGGTATCAGAACCGGTTGATCAAAGACGATGCGGTTCTGTTCCCGACGCATTGCGCGGAGTGGTATGTTGCGTCCCTGCATATCAAAAAATCTGCATTCTGAGTCTTCCTCTAAGCCTTCAAGAAGGATCTGGTTGCCATTGGAGAAGATCCTGATCTCAGTTTCTCTGTTGCTTTCTTTAACAGCAGTGGCAAACAGGTCGTTCTTAAGGATCCTGCCCTGGTGGGTAGCGATGTATCCCAGATTCCTGGAGATCAGATCCACAGAGAAAAGATGCTCGGCACCCAATGGACTTTGCATTTGCTCCCAGCTTGTACCGCCGTTTACCGTACGCAGGATGGTGCCATTAAAACCGACTGCCACACCGACCTGATCATCGGCAAAATCGAGATCCATCAAAGCTTCCTGAACGCCGGATTCCTGCCGTACCCAGCTGTCTCCGCCATCGGTTGTCTTGTAGATCCTGCCTATGTCGGCACAGGCATATCCTGTCTGCCCATCGACAAATACGATCCTTCTGATCCAGTCTGCCGGAGGGCTGAAGGGGAAACCGGTCACTTTATACCAATTCTCTCCGCCATCGTCTGTGCGCATCAGCACATTGGACCCGGAGGCAAATCCCTTTTGTCCGTCTATAAAGTAAATGGCGTAGAACAGATTGTTGATGCCACTGGGCCTTTGCTCCCAGTTTTGTCCACCGTCCGTCGTCCTGAGCAACAATCCGTTTGCACCACAGGCATGGCCATTCTTCTCGTCTGTAAAGCAAATTCCCCAGATCTGTTCGCGGGTACCGCTATTCTGTGTTTCCCATTTCAGTCCGCCATCTCGGGTATGCAGGATCAGGCCTTCGTTTCCACTGATCCAGACGGTCTGCTCGTCGAGAATGAAGATATCCATAAACCGGGTGGCCGAATATCCTGAGTTCTGCGGAGTAAAACTAAGCCCTCCATTGGTGGTCTTGTAGATGTTCATCGTACTGCCGTTGTACAGACTGCTGGTGCAATATCCGAGCTCTGAATTCAGAAAACGGATCTTCTGGATGGTCTGAGCCGGATTGAACCTCTGGATCTCC
Organism: Bacteroidota bacterium; assembly: GCA_029572935.1. Classification (GTDB taxonomy): domain Bacteria; phylum Bacteroidota; class Bacteroidia; order Chitinophagales; family Saprospiraceae; genus Vicinibacter. The sequence continues at coordinate 16,832 of JAKQHM010000051.1, read as the reverse complement.
CTCCAGTCCTGAGCCTGCAGAGAACTTCCGCAAAGGAATAAGCCGGCTAAGCACAAGGATTGAAACAGTAAAAAGGTCTTCCGGCAGGAAACCGGGTAGCCCGTAAATTTGATAGTAGAGAGTTTCTGGTTCATCATGGCACCAATCAGTTTTTTACAAAAATAATCAGTCTTTCCGGATATGCTGACCGTTTAAAATAATAACCACCGTGCAGACTAAGCCCATTGCGTCTGATACTGCTAAAAAAATGACTTGCAGACCGTGAGCCCATTCCTTTATGCAAAGCTTAACTCTTCTTCATACATTGATCAAAATTGTTCATCTCCTTAAAGATTCTATTTCCATTCTACCCCACTCGAACCTTCTTCAGGAAAATAGAAAGAACTGAGACAAACCTGCTGGAAATTCACCCACGGGTCAGGAAGACCTTCCGCAGAAGGTGGTCCATGTATGTCAAAATTCTGAAATAAAGACCCGGCGACTTCTAAACTTGAATAAATCACTCCTTTTTTGAGTACAAAAAAATCGGATCTGCTTTTTGAATTAAAAGGCCCTGTCAAAAAGATGGGCAATATCAGTTACCCAAGGAAAAAAATAAGAAAATGCCCGTCATGAGTTCACCCCAGCAGGATCGTTTTTCAATACCAATATTCAGAATACTGTTATTCAGTTTATTCTGTCTGGTCTGTTCATCCCCGAAGGCCATAGCACAAACTTTTAATGAAATTTTAGGAAGGCCAACCGACAAGTCTATCACAATCAGTTCTTTGTTCAGTCAGGTCGTCGAAGTTAAATTTGATTACGGCACATCGCCCACGGACCTTTCATTCGCCACTTCCTGGTTGCGGAGCATCCCGGATACTCCGGTGGTGATGGAGTTGAAGCCACTTGAGGCAAACAAAAGGTATTTTTACAGAACAACATACAGGCTTCCCGGCTCTGCAAATTTCAAATCAGGTCCGGTCAGAACCTTTCATACACAGCGTGCTCCCGGATCCAGATTCACCTTTACCCTGGAGGCCGACGAGCATTTGTACGACAAAAAAGGGATCCCCAGCCTTTACCGGATATGCCTTGACAATCAGGCTGCCGACTCTGCCGATTTTGTCATTTCACTCGGTGACACCTTTGGAGATGACCATACTCCTCTGGAAACTTCCAGTGAAGATATGCGACTGTTACACCTGGACTATCGCCAGTACCTGGGACAACTTTGCCATTCTTCGCCATTCTTCTTTTGCCTGGGAAACCACGAAGGAGAAAGCGGTTACTGGCTGGATCAAACGCCTCCCTACAACATAGCGGTTTACGGAACAAACTGGCGTAAATTCTATTATCCCAATCCTTTTCCCAACGAATTCTACTCTGGAAACAGTACCCAGGAGCCCTGGGGCATAGGCTATCCTGAGAACTACTACGCCTTCCAGTGGGGCGATGCCCTTTTTGTCATTCTCGATGTATACCGCGATTGTGATGTAGACGAAAAGCCAAAAAACTGGGACTGGACCCTTGGAGAAACGCAGTACAACTGGTTTAAAAAAACACTGGAAACCAGCAATGCCAGTCATAAGCTGGTTTTTGCCCACCACAACCGGGGACAGGGTCGCGGAGGTATTTTGCCATCCCGGGGATACGAATGGGGAGGCTACGGCAACAACGGGAACGGCGCGTGGGAGTTTGACAAAATGCGGCCTGGCTGGGAAATGCCCATTCACCAGCTCATGGCGGCCCACGGTGTCAAGATCTTTTTCCAGGGACATGACCACCTTTACGCATGGGAAAAAATGGACGATGTGGTCTATCAGGAAGTGCCTATGCCAAGCGACACGACATATCAGATCGGAATGCTGGCCAACGCTGACGCCTACACAGACATCACGCTCGACGGTTCCGGCCACCTGAGGGTGACGGTGGATGCCAGCTGTGTGACCGTGGATTACGTGGCTGCCTATTTGCCCAAGGACACCCTGGACGGGCATAAAAACCGCGAAATAAGACATTCCTATACCCTGGGCACTTGTACGAGTTCTACGGACGACAAAGCTCGGACCCGGGACCTTTCTGCATTCGAAGTTTTTCCAAACCCCGCAAGAGACCTGTTGACTATAAGAGCAACGACCCCTAGCCCTCATGACCGGAGTCTGTCCCTGTACAACACCCAGGGCCAGCTGGTCCGTTCGGAGGTATTGGGTGCCGGCAGCGAAAACTTAAAGTTGGACCTGTCCGGTGTGGCGCCCGGTATCTACCAGATCAGGTTTTTGGACAGACAGAATTCAAACTGGAAAAAAGTAATGATCCATTAATCAAACCTGCATCGTGAAAAACAGCTTTTGGCTTATCGCCCTGATCGCCACACTTCTTTCGACCGGAAACCCATCTGCTCAACCCAACGGGTCCATCACGAGGGGAGTCGGGATGACTACGATCCCCGACCTGCTGCCTAATTGCCCAAGCAATCATAAAACCCCTCTTGGGCGGATCCTGTCGACTGATGGCAAAACCTGGATCGTCCCGGCAGAAACCAGTTTCCAGAACGGCTTGAAATGTTCGGATTTGTTCAATACCTGCAATGGCATCACACCGGCAAAACTTTCCGACGCCAATTTATCAAACGTTCCGGTGATTGAGATTGATCCGGGCGGAGACCTGATTACCGGATATTTATTTGCAGACAATTATTTTGAACTTTTCGTCAATGGGGTTTTGGTAGGTGTTGACCCGATTCCCTTCACTCCGTTTAATTCCTGCGTGGTCAAATTTCGCGTCAAACAACCTTATACCCTTGCGGTAAAGCTGGCAGACTGGGAGGAAAATCCCGGGCTGGGTTCTGAACTGAACAATGGCAACAAATATCATCCGGGGGATGGTGGATTTATTGCTCAGTTTAGCGATGGCACTGTGACGGATGCCAGCTGGCGTGCGCAGACTTTTTACCTGGCTCCCATAGAAAATTTAAATGCAGTCACCGAACTTCCGGATGGCACTCATTCTACTGCCTCAGCTACTACTTCGCCGACCTGCGATGCGAACTGCTATGGAGTTCATTACGAAATCCCGTCTGACTGGATGCGTCCGGATTTTGACGATTCCGGCTGGCCAAAAGCATCTCTCTATCAGACCTCACAGGTGACAAACCAGGCTGCATTTATTAATTTTGAAAACACCGCATGGGCAAAGGCAAGATTTATCTGGAGCTCAAATTTGATCCTGGACAACCTCGTCCTGGCGCGAAAAACAATCGGCACTTCCTCCACTGCAGATCTTCTCAACCGTTTTAGGATCACAGCTGAAAATCCTTTTGATCATAAAATAAGCCTGGTCTTTGAGCAAAATCTGAACGGCCTTTTTTGTCGTCTTTCGGATGTGGAGGGCCGGGAAGTTGCATTTTGGCCCTCTGTAAGCGGGATTCCCGAAAAAAAGACGGATTTGGCCCTGCCTGCGAATCTGCCTTCGGGTATTTATTTTCTGCAGATCTCAAATAAGGAGAAAAGTCATTCATTCAAACTCATTCATCAATCATTCTGATACCATGAAAACCAGGAACCGGATTAATACAATTGCATTCGTCCTATTTTTCTTTGTGGCCTTGATTATTAATGTTTCTGGCCACAATCTGAGGGATGGACATTTACCCCACCGGAAATTTGAATTAAAAAACCATCATCACCTTCATGCATCTTTCCTGATGATGCGCCGGGACTCGGTTTTCCTTGAAACTGAAAACGGCTCCGTAAGAACTATTCCTTTGTCCGATTTTTCAAAGGAGGACCAGCGCTTCTTGCTGGGAAGAATGGCTGAAATAGCACAATTGAATCAGCCCCGTGCAAAAGCGACATGGCATCAGACAAATGCCTTTCAGGACCGGTCCGGATCTGATGGTGGCAACTGGTCTCTTTTCTTTTTGTACCTGTCCATACTGGCCGCGGTAACTATTTACCTGATCCGTCAGTATGCACAGCTTCCCGGGATTCTCAAACTTTTGTCTGTGGCCAGTGTGACCTTATTCACGGCCTTTACATTATTCTCATTCAGGAAGCAGCTTCTGGGCCCCGATCCTCTTTTTATTGATGCGGCATTCAAACCCTTCAAGCCCGAGGTGGCTACAAGGTGGGACGCAAACTGGTTTTATGTTGAATCAAAAGGAATTCCGACCACCCACTCGATGATGACGGGGATCACCTCATGGCAACAGCAGGTGCCTATCCCGCAATGTTACATTGGCAACAATGCCTGGCAGATTCCACTCAACCCAGTTTTGGCTACAGAACCTGTACCGGTCAATCCGCAACACTTTTTGCGTGGCGCCGTGGCGATCGCTGCCAACGGGGTACCTATCTTCAATCCCTATACCAACACGGGAGTCGATGCCCTTCTCGATGGCCAGCTCGATCAATGGGGCGGACACAGCGGCAGAGCAGATGACTACCACTACCACGTAGCCCCTTTGTTTCTCGATAGCCAGACCGTTGAAATTCTACCGATCGCCTTTGCTCTGGATGGCTTTGCCATTTATGCCGGCCGCGAGCCCGATGGCGCTCCCATGCTTCCGCTCGATGCCAATCATGGCCATTTCGATGCTTCCGGTATTTATCATTACCATGGAACACCTGAAGCTCCGTATATGATCGGTAAAATGGTCGGTCGAGTGACGGAAGATGCTACGATGCAAATTATACCCCAACCACGGGCCACTCCCGTGAGACCTTCCCTGACGCCCCTCAATGGAGCAACCATCACGGATTTTCAACCAAACGGCAAGGGGAATGGATATATCCTGACCTACACCAGAAATGGCCAAAACACTAAGGTGGATTATTCCTGGACAAAATCAGGAACCTATACTTTTAATTTTATTTCTTCATCAGGAACGATTCAGGAGGTATACAATGGATTTTTGCCCTGTGAAGTTACCACCCAGGTGGGAGATCTCGGCGATGATCTGTATTCTGTTCAAGTCTTTCCGAATCCGGGCCGGGGTAAAATTTCCATCGCCATTAAGGGTATGGACCTGGAATCTGTTCATGGCATTTTTGTTTTTGATCTGAATGGCAGGTTGGTATTTCAAAAAAATCAACCCGTCCTGAGCCTAGAAACAGATGAATGGCCGCAAGGCAGCTATTTTGTAAAAGTGATCCACGACCGTGGTGAGTTGAACCAAAAAATCATCATCCCATGAGATCAGACCGGCTCAGATCTCAAATATTCGCCATGTTGATATTGGTCTGTATACATCCCGGCTCAGGCCAGGGCATATTCAAAACCATGCTTCGTCTTCCCGACACCGGTCAGGATGCCAGTTTCACAAATACACCGGGAGAGGATTCAGATTACAAGATCAACCCTCCTTTTTTTCTTGTCCCTGGAGATGGCACGGTCATTGACACGGTGACCGGACTCATGTGGCAGCAAAGCGACGGCGGTGAAATGAGCTTTGAGTCCGCTGAAAATTATTGCCAGAATCTCATTCTGGGTGGTTATTCCGACTGGCGGTTGCCGAATGCGCAGGAAGCATTTTCGATCCTGAACCACGGCAGGCAAAACCCTCCCCTGGACCCTGCGGTATTTCCAAACTCTGGTGCAGAATATTGGTGGACCAGTGAATTACAAGCAGGTAATGCCAGCAAAGTATGGGTGACCAATGCAGGTGGTGGAATCGGAAATCATCCAAAAGCAGAAACCGTCAGTGCAGGAGGTACTAAAAAATTCCACGCCAGGGCCGTCCGGGATGTGGCTCCGCCTGCAAAAGTTTCAGCTCAGTACACGGATATGGACAGCGTGGTGATGGACAACCTGACCGGACTGGAGTGGACGAGGTTTTCATCAAGGGACTCCATGACCTGGGAAAATGCCCTGCTCTTTGCTGAAAACCTGGTGATGCAAGGTAAATCAGACTGGCGTCTGCCCAATATTAAAGAACTTGAATCACTCAACGATGAGACGCGTAGTCAACCTTCGGTGAATCCGGGCATTTTTCAAGACATCGGAACGAAAAAATATTGGTCCGGCACGAGCTTACCTAGCCAACAACTGCAGGCTTGGTTTATGAACACCGGTTTTGGCGTGATTTCCCATGAACTAAAAACGACTAAAAACAACGTCCTGTGCGTGCGCGGACCTTCTCAAAATACAACGGGGCTTTCCGATCATCCGGAGAGAGCCATTCGGGTATTTCCAAATCCCTTTAAGTCCCATATCCGGATTGAGGCCAATGATCCCACAGACTTATATCAACTGTTTGACAGCTTCGGCCACCAGATTTTTATTGGCAATGATATTTCCAATGAAGACTTTTCGGAGCTTCCCCCCGGACTTTATTTCCTGAATGTGACCGGAACAAACAGGACTATGTTTAGGCTTTTAAAAATCTGACTTCATGAAAAATCAACTTTTACTGCTGGGCATTGCCATTTTTTTTGTTGCTAAACCTCAGGCCCAGAATTTACAACACAGCGAAATTCTTGGGAGACCCACGGATCATGGCATCACCGTCCATACTATTTTTTCCGAAGCCGCTGAGGTGTGCATCCGCTACGGTACCACCAGTGGGAATTTGACCGAGCAAACTAACTGGCAGGTCATTCCGGCCGGAGAACCTGCTGAAATCATTCTGGAAAATCTCTCACCGGATACAAAGTATTACTACCGTCTTTGCCATCGAAAACCCGGCGAGATCAATCCCGTCCTGCGTCCGGAATATACCTTTCACACACAACGCGCCCAAGGAAGTACTTTCACCTTTGTGGTGCAGGCCGATCCCCATCTGGACACGATGTCTGATACGGCATTATACCGCCGCTGTCTGGAAAACCAGCTTGCCGACAGGCCCGATTTTATGATTGACCTGGGCGACATTTTTATGTCGGATAAAATGAAAAATTCCAAAAACCAAATCACGAGGGACACAGTAAACTGGCGCGTTCGGTATATGCGAGGTTATTACGAAAGCGTCTGTCATTCATTACCATTGTTTATCGCCCTTGGTAACCACGAAGGTGAAGCGGGTTGGGTACTCAACGGAACTGCTGAAAATGTAGCGGTATATGGTACTCTGGAAAGAAAAAAATACTTTATCAATCCCCAGCCCGGACCTTTTTATACTGGGGATGAAACCGACCATCCCCTGATCGGCCAGAGAGAGAATTATTATGCATGGCATTGGGGAGATGCCCTTTTTATTGTGCTTGACCCTTATTTTTATACAAAACCAAAGCCTGATTCCCTGAACGGCTGGAGATGGACTTTGGGAAAGACCCAATACGATTGGCTGAAGACAACACTCGAGACCAGTAAGGCCCCTTTTAAATTCGTATTTGCCCATCAGCTTGTCGGCGGAGACCCTCTAGGCCGGGGCGGAATCGAATTTGCCGATAAATACGAGTGGGGAGGCCAAAACCTCGATGGATCAGACGGATGGGCAGTCAACCGACCAGGCTGGTACAAACCTATCAAAGACCTGCTCACTGAAAACAGGGTGACCATTTTCTTTCATGGCCACGACCATTTCTTTGCCAAACAGGATAAAAATTGTTTGGTCTACCAACTGTGTCCCCAACCCAGTTTGCCTGTTTTTACAGGACCCAACCAGGCAGATGATTATGGTTATTTCGCAGGGCAGATCCTGCCCAATGCCGGACACCTTAGACTCACGGTTTCAGAGGATGGTGTCAAGACGGAATACATTCGCGCCTACCTTCCGGGCCAGGAAACCTCCTCTCGCCGCAACAGAGATGTCTCTGCCAGTTACTATATCAATGTAAAAAACTGCTACGACTCTACAGCAACAGGTACTTCAGTCCTGTGGAACAGCAATTATTCAGATGAATTGATCTATCCCAATCCATCTTCCGGAGAGGTCAACATCGCATTTACTTTAAAGAATGCTGCCAGAATTGATATCGGCATCTTTGACGAATCCGGACATTGGGTCCAGTCCCTGGTTTCAGGACAATCGGTTGATGCCGGAAATTTTCAAGTCAGTTGGAATGGATGCGATAACGCAGGAAATAAATTACCAGATGGCGTATATCTTTACCGCATCTCCTCAGATCATGGAAGCACCGAAAGTGGAAAAATATTATTGCACCACCCTTGACCTTAATCCTTTTTCAAAAAGATCCTGAATAAATTTAATAAATTTTCAATCACCACTGCCATCCACTCAAATCAATGAATAAACCATTGTACTTACAACTCATTATGAGGCATACATAGCCAGTCAATGGATAGAAATAAGTTCAATTGCACCAGTCCTTATTCAAAATAATGCCTTTCAAATTTAAATCATGGGCTTACTTTTGATATCAAATCCGTTTTCGTGGCAAAAGAACTCTTCCTTACCCTTTTATTAAGCTGGGCCATTACGCCGATTTTTTCTCAGACCTTCAGCTCTTCCAAAGGAGGTCCGCTTCTGGACAACCCCGACAGCATAACCGAATTCCCGATTGAGGTCCGAAGCCCTATGAGGGATAGTCTCAGTCATACTTACGGACTCAAAAGGATCTGCATCAACCTGACCCACCCGGACATGTACCAGCTCGACGTCTGGCTTATTGCTCCGGATGGCCAGAGCACTCCACTGTTGAGCGGACTCTTCGGAGGGGATTTCAATGCCTGTCTGGACATGAGTTCAGGCAATTATGTGACCAATAACTGGGGTCCATTTTCAGGGATCCTGCGGCCGGTCAGTGATTTTGGCGTCATCAACTTTTCAGGGAAAAGTTCCGGAACCTGGAAACTCAGAATAAGGGACAAATTTGCCGGCACTTCCGGATATCTGAATTCCTGGTCCATTACCCTGGGATCCAACCCACCGCATGCCTCACCAATAGCCCGTTCATCCCGGCTGCCCGTGATCCGTATCCAGACTGGTGGTACCGTCATCGTGGACGATCCTAAACGCATCGCCACGCTTGAACTGGTGGATGGACCATTGGGGAATCTGAATGGATTTAAAGACAGCGCCGTACTCCGGGAAAAAATCGGTATTGAAATCAGAGGCTCCAGCAGTCAGTGGTTTCCAAAAAAATCTTACGGTTTTGAATTTGTGGATTCTGCCGGAAATGAAAAAAACGTAAGCATTCTCGGACTTCCTTCAGAAAGCGACTGGATACTCTCTGCCAATTTTACAGACAAAAGTTTTCATAACAACGCGTTCGCTTATCAACTGTATCAATCTGTGGGCAGGTACGCCAGCCGGACCCGTTTTGTCGAATTGATCCTCGACGGAGAACCACAGGGTCTCTATGTACTCATGGAAAAAATCAAACAGGATAAGAACAGGGTGAACATAGCCAAACTGACTCCCTTAGACACCTCCGGAAATGACCTGACGGGAGGGTACATCTTTAAAATTGACAAATCTACCGGAGGCAACGGAGCCGGCTGGACCTCCAGCTTTCCTCCCCCGGTCAGCCCCAACAACCAAACCATTTATTTTCAATACCATGATCCGGAAGGAGAGGAGCTCACCGAACAACAAAAAAGATACATCCAAAATTATGTTGATCGTTTCGAACGATCACTGATGTCTGAGCCACTTCACCGAAGGGATACCGGATGGAGAAAATTTGCTGATGAAGGATCCTTCATTCACTATTTTCTGCTCAATGAGATTAGCAGAAATACGGACGGCTACAGGCTGAGCACTTTTCTTTATAAAGATAAGGATAGCAAGGGGGGAAAACTGACCATCGGTCCACCCTGGGATTACGACATAGCTTTTGGCAACATCAATTACTGTGATGGCGAGAAAACAACAGGCTGGGCGGTTGATTTTGGCAGAGTATGTCCGGGTGACAACTGGCAGCTGCCTTTCTGGTGGGATAGACTTCTCCAGGATTCACTGTTTGTCAATGCGGTAAACTGCGAATACTTTAAACTACGGGAAAGTATCTGGAGCAATGAATCCCTCGACCGCATGATCGAAGATCATCTGGAACAGATCACCGAATCAGCACTGCAAAACTTCAAAAGGTGGGCCATACTGGGAACTTATATTTGGCCCAATCCAGGGCCCTTGCCTACCAGCTTTGAAGGCGAGGTCTCAGAATTTAAAAACTGGTTGTTCAGGAGACTGTCCTGGATGGATCAAAACATGCCCGGACTCTGTATCATCAGTAGATCAGAATCTTCCAAACAGTTAAGGCCTGAAATCATTTTACAGCCCAACCCAGCTTCCGATCTTCTCAATATCAGGGTTCATTCTGAAAATCCATGGATGTCAAAAGTCAGGATCCTGAGCAGCCAGGGCAAAAACTTATTTCACTCCGAAGTGAATGAAAAATGGAATCAAACCATTTCATTGGAAGGTCTGACGAGTGGGATCTATTTTGTGGAAATTACACTCAGCGATCGCTCCAGAATTATAGAAAAGTTGGTCATTCAAAATTGATCCATGAAAGGATTCATATTCTGGTTTCGCTAAATAAATTGTTCACCAAGGAGCGCATGATGGATTTGTTTCCAACCATCAAACTTAGCTATCTGAGTTAATAAGTTGAAGGGAAGATTGACCAGGAAAACCAGCGTTAAATCAGCCAGGACTTTCTGCTCAATTCAAACCAATCAGTAGGCTCATCATCATCCACAAAACTGTCCTTATGTTCAAAGCCTAGATTGTATAATACTTTTTTAGAATTCTCATTCTCAGGATCCGTCATGGCAAATATGGAATCGATCGCGAAATTTCGAAACCCAAAATCGACGACAGCCCTGGAAGATTCCGTGGCATAACCATGACCCCAATGACGCCTTTTAAAGCGATAACCCAGTTCATAAAAATCCTTATATCTATATGCATAGGTATTGTAGAACTTTAAACCGCAACAACCTAAAAATTCTCCTGTATCCTTTTTTAGGACAGCCCATCGCCCGGTTCCGAAATCGTGGTATTGCTTTCGGATCATCCCGATCACTTCCTTGATCTCTGAGATCGTTTGTACGGGATTTCTGAAAATATACCGATGCACTTCGGGATCGGAGTCCATTTCAAATAAATCCTGATCATCGGAAAAATCCAATTCCCTGAGGAACAGACGATCCGTTTCTACATTTATGGTCCTTCGCTCCATCACACTTCATCTATGAACAAATGGCATGGCCATCCCTTCCGCATTTCTCATCCGATGACTACTTTGTCGTACTGCCGCCCATTTCAGTAAATACTTTGTCTACGGGTTCCCAGAGCTCAATCTTGTTACCTTCCGAGTCCATGATGTGCACAAATTTTCCATATTCAAAACTTTCTATCTCATCCAGTACGGTCACCCCATTTTCCTTCAGTTTGCCGACTAGGGCTTCGATGTTCTGTACCCGATAATTGATCATAAATTCTTTTTTGGAGGGAGCAAAGTATTCACTGCCCTTTTTAAAGGGACTCCATTGAAGATAGTTGATCTCTTCAGGCCTGTGGGCATTCCTGAATTCAAAACTCGATCCCCATTCATTGACTTCCAGACCCAGATTCTTTGCGTACCACTCCCTGATCCCCTTGGGATCCTCCGAGAAAAAGAAAATACCTCCAATACCTGTTACTTTAGGAGTAATGCCCTCGCGATTTTCATTCTGATCAAATTGATCTTTCATTTTTAACTTTGTTTCGATTACAATATTTAATTTGAACCAAAATTAATCAATAAGATCAAACTGCATCAATTTTAAAAACCAAACTGACAGTACTCATGCGATTCTGTTCCCATTAGGCCTTTTTTGCCTTTCGGATCAATTTCAAAGCCCATTCGTAATGGCTCGAGCTGGCAGATACCAGGTAAGCACCTAAAGAAGTACTTCCGGTCCAAAAATACTTTTTCTTTTCAAAAAGCTCCTCGTCCGTATGTCTCTCTATGATGCGCTGCACTTCCTGATAGCTATGCTTTAAATTTTTTATGGCATCCTGCAGTTTGGTTTGGCTGTAATGCTCCTGAATCCATCGGTTCAAGGCAGGAGTGTCCTTCCAGCTGTAATTTTTCGCAGGCATATCCGGTTTTTCACCCTTCATACCCTTCGCATACCATTCCAACATCAGCAGGTGCCAATGATGCAGATGCATCAGAACATCTCTGATGTTCCGATTCAATGTGCCCAGCGTAAAATCCTTGCTTTGTTCTTCAAGGGACAAGGTGTCGATGAAGTCCATCAGAGAGTCAAAGTTTCTCTTGCTTTGACTCAATAAATCTTTTTTGTTGGCAGGTCTCGGCATTTTTTAAATTAAATGAAGGCCCTTAAAGGAGGAACGAAAATAAATATTAATAGTGTAATACTCTAAAATTTAAAATGTATAAATTTAAAATATCATATTAGTGATTATCTAAGCTATATCAGTTCAAATAACACTTTACTTTCCCCTCTCTCACTGCCCAGCTCTTCATCCAATCCTGAAGCCTGAATTGAATTGGGAGCCATACAAAATAGATACCATCTCATTCAAACTGAGAACTACTCAAAAAATATTACTATTCGTAAATTAATACTTTACTTCTGTAAATCAGAAGGCCCTGTCTCAATTCAACCATATAGACACCCGCTTCTAAACGCGAAACATCCAATTTATTTAAAATATCAGATCCGGTTTGGCTAATCAAGACGTTGCCACACAAATCCTGCAGGGTCAGAACGGCTGCGCTCAAATCCATATCCTCCGGTACAGATATTGAAAAGAAGCCTGAACATGGATTGGGAAAAACATGCAAATCAGGAACAAGCTCTTTCTGTTCTTTTAATCCGGTGCTGGTACATGAAAATATATGAACCTCTTTGTGTACATCTATAAAGCCTTGCGGAAACAATGTAAAACCACCCGCTACCAATAACTTGTCTTCCACACTTGCTACCGAATGCCCCAACAAAGGATAAGGAAGTGAATCGATTTTCCAACTCTGACTGATCGGATCATACACATCAATGGTCTTAAAATCCTTAAGATAATTGGTTGCACTCCTGAACATGCCTCCCACAAAATATGCTTTTCCGCATACCACGGCTGCATTCTGGTTATTATTGTCAAAAGCCCTCGCCTCTGAAAGAGAATCTATGCTCCATTGCCCATTCGAAACGTCAAAAATATCCACCCTCCTGGAAGGACCGTTTATGTTTTGTCCTCCTGCGAAGAGAATTTTGCTGCCTACTACAGCTGAAGCCATAAAAAGTCTGGGTTCAGACAATGCTGCCTTACTCCATGTTCCGGTTTGTCTATTGTAAATATCCACAACGTCCTTCACCACTTCGGAACCAATCTGACCATCAAAAAACAGACCTCCCGCAAATAAAACGAGATCGCCGGCAGCTGCCGCACTCAAGCCCAGTCTGGGTTCTGACAATTCCATCGCACTCCAGAGGTTGGTTTGCGTATCGAACACATCCACCCGAGAGCTAACTCCCTCCATGGTTTGCCCTCCGGCAAACATCACCAGCTGCCCGGAGGAAACGGGACTCATCATTCTCCTGGCTTCAGAAAGTTCTGCCCGAGACCATTGTAAAGAAAGAGTGTCATAAATATCCACCCTTGTCTTTAAATTTCCGATCGAATCCCATCCGCCTGCAAAGAAAACCTTCGAACCCAATGAAACTCCTTCCAGCCAATCCCTCGCCATGGACAATTTGTCAAAGGTCCATTGCCCAGTTCTTGCATCATAAATCTCTACCACATCCGTTGAGACCTGTGCCGTTTGAGAAGCGTTGACGGCAAATCCTCCCCCAAAATAGGCCTTACTGCCTGCCACGGCCACAGCCATATGATCCTTATACTGAGACAACTCGGTTTTAGACCATTGAGCGTGTGAATCACCCAGGACAAATAAAACACTCAATAATAACAGACTATGACGGCTCATAAGAATTTATTTTAACAAATTGAATTATAAGACTATTTACTGTGGTAAGTTGAGTCGAATTCCTCAATTAGTGAATGACCTTCCTCATTTTTCTATTTGATTGTAATCAGCTAATACAATAGATAAAAGGAAGAATTATTAAAATTACCAACAAGCTAAAACATGGCCAATCCAATCAGAAAACATGGAGGCCTTTTGAGAGGGTATTAATAGTTAGTCAGTTAAAAATAAAACTAGAATGATATTCGGGTCACAAAAAATACTTTGTCAAATTTCTCAGACCCAATCACATTTTAATAACTTTCTCTAAATATTCTCCCTGATCCGTCCGGATCCTCAACAGGTACACACCTGTCGGAAATTTCGCCAAATCATAACTCAGACCTGAAGCGAGCGGTAAGAACCGGTGACAGACGCCTTGCAGGTTGCATAGCTCAATAGAACGGATCGCGATGGATTCATCTGATCGGATGGTCAGCAGGTTTCCGACCGGATTGGGAAAGATGCGGATGTCTGGCAGATAGCCTTCCTTGCCTTGTAATCCGGTCAGGCAATCATTGAACTCCGGATCTTCCGGCAACAGGCAGCGACGACAAGAGTCCAGGCGATGACGTCCGTAAGCTTGGCCTTTACAATCTGTTATTTCCTGAAAACGAAGCGGATCCGTGGGGCTCGCGATGAGCTCGATCTCTCCGAGTGTGGCTGCATTCCAATGGTAGATGCCTCCCCGCACATCGGTAAACTCCAGGCGCAATGCCTGCATCTTCAGTCCGTCCCCGAGTGGGATCCGGCTACCCTGAGGATCGAGGGGTTTGTCGATGGAGAGCTCGCGGATGAGGCGGGTGAAGAGGCTGTCTTCAAAGATCTGCACCTTGCAGGAGCGCACAGAGGCTCGATTGGTATCGGGAATATTGTGCAGGACCAGTTCACGTGCATAGACGGGCACAAGCCAGTGCATTTTGATCCACTGACCTTTCGGATCCACGCCCTCAGGGGTAAACCAGTGTTGAGCAGCTTTCCTGTTTTTGAGATCGGTCAGGTTGCCGGCCGGATTCATGGCCGTCGAGGCCCTAACCCGGGCTCCCGGAGCCAGATTGGTGAACATCAGGTCCTTTGGATCATCCGGTACAGGGATCATGCTGTGACCAGCGTGACAGCCCACGCAGACGGCCTTTTCGCCGGGCCTTCCAAAATTAAATCCCGTCACCTGTCCTGCTCCGTCCATGATGCCTCCTCCTGTTCGAACGACCCGGTAACCCTGACTCGCGGGTGTACGCGCCTGTTCGAAAAGTGAAAGGTGAGCGGGAGAAGCTGCCTGGAGCACCCTGCCAAAATCGTCCACCGGCAGTTCATCGAACAGGATGGGAAAATTGAGCATTTCCAGACTGCCGTACTGATCGCCCTGCAAGGGAGATGCAAAGAACCGCACGGTGCCTACTCCTCCTACAGCCGGAGCCGCCAGAATGCCCTCGTCCACACCGGCATTGTAAAAGATATTCCGGCAATCAAACTCAAAGCTGCCATCCTGAAAGAGGTCCGCCCTGCCTTTGGGAGGCAACAGGGAGGCTGTGGGAAATACCAGGTCCAGCAGGACTGGGGGCAGAGGTCTTGCCTCTATGAACTGGGCATGGAGCTCCGTTGTGCCGGGTTGATCAAGGATCAGGGTTTTGCCAAGGCCATTTGCATCCATCAGGTAGATGCCATAGTCCTGGTTGGGGTCCTGTGCTTCAGAGTAAAGTATTCTTCCATCCTGGGCCGCGTAAGGCTCTGCAGCATAACTGCCCCGGAAGATTCCATAGGAAGGAGGATCTTTGACATAATAGTCCAGATTGCCGTAACTGGTGATCCCGGCCAGTGGGACAGGGCGTCGTGCCGAGCCACGAAAGTATTTGCGGATGCCGCCGAATCCGGAAGACTCCGTCTGGTGCTCGATGGGAAACCAGTTGCCAATGAAATTTCCATCCGTATCAAAACTGCCGCCGTAGGCACTGTTGGAAGAAACCTCGCGGTAATGCCCAGAAAAAAGCTTTAATCCCGTACCATCCGGGTTGATCTCGGTCAGTGAAAAGGCGTTGTTGTTGAACATAAATTGCTGGCCGTCCACGACCGAACCCAGATCGCTGGTCAGTCCGTCCTTGTACAACCATCCGTTGGGGTACTGCGGATGGCGCACGGAGTCCATGCCGTCGTAGGGCCAGTAGAAATTACGCCACCAGCGTGCATATACAATCCTGCCGGTGAGAGGATCTACGCCGGGTCTGTCCGCACCGTTTTTTTCTGAGGTGATCCTGTGCAGGCCGCTCCCGTCTGTGTTCACCAGGTAGAGATTGCTCGTGCGGGCGACGTTGTACATGGCGATGTCACGGTATCGCGTGCTGCTGAAGCAGATCCTGCCGTCGGGCAACCAGACCGGATGCGTGTCGTCCACTCCGCTGAGCACCTGTCTTGCGCCCGGATGAAACTGACTTAGATCCAGAGGTCCTTCGTCGAATGTGACCTGGCGGAGTCCGCTCCCATCCGTGCGAATGATGTAGATCCTCCAGGCATTTTGCGTCTTCTGACTCCCGGTCTTGTGGGCACCTTCCCGCAAACCCGCGAATACGATCCATTGTGCGTCCCATGAGACATTTGGGGTGCTGACATCTACCAGCCTGAGGCTGGCATCCGTCGGCCGGGCTCCGTCGACCAGCGTATCGATCCTGCCTCCGGGCTGCAGAATACACAGATACCCCGGAGCCGCTAGCTGAAACTTGGAGTAATTGCCGATACCTGGCAAGGCCCTGGCGTCCTGCATGTACACCGACCCGCAGCAGGGAATCTGACGGGATACGAATAGTACAGGCTTGTCCACCAGACCGGACATTCTAAAAGCGGCCAGCAGGTAAGTTGGCGACAGACCGGAAAAAAGGATCAACAGGATCGGGATGACCATAGATCCCTGGCATCTTACTTTCATACAGGTGCGATTGGATTTTGAAATAATTAAGGTCTGGACAGTCCGGGATG
>JAKQHM010000050.1 GCA_029572935.1 Bacteroidota bacterium | reverse complement strand
GGAACCATCGGGCTGCTGTTGGGTAAATCCTCCAAATTCTATGATATTCTCAGCATTGGTTCCGGTGAAAGTACCCGACAGATTCGATCCCATACCTTTGATAAAATCAAAGGTAAAAGTGTTGATCATGGTGACATCGCCAATGTCAGAGATGGTACCCACCCCTTCCATGGTGATCTGTGCAGAAAGGGGATTCATGCCGGTAGAATCAAAAGTCAGGGGCACAAAACTTTTCAGGGTATAGTTTATATTGCCCGTGACATTTTTGTTTTCAATGGTATATTCGTCATCTTCGCTGCAGGAAAAAGCCACAAACAGGGTGGCAAACAAAAATAGAAATTTCAGATTTTTCATCAGGTTTAGTTTTTATAAAGTTTTGAAAAGTTGTGATATTTAACGCTTGACTCATCTATTTCAGAACCTGCAGCAAAAGGAAAGCAAGAAAAAAGACCCATTTCATTTCCTGCCACTGCATCCTGAATCCCAAAATGAATTTTCCTGTTTGACCTTGACTGAATCTTTATGCAGCAAAAGGAAAATTTCATGGACCCACTTCAATACCGGAAACATTTTCCCTTCTCTGCAAAGGTTAACCGCAAATTCCGCACAATCAATAGGTCTTTGGTCCTAGTCCCTTTGAGGAAAGTCATTGTTATAGAACCAGGCGATCGCTTCGGTGCGACTTTTCACACCCAGCTTGAGGTAGATATTGCTCAAATGCGTTTTGATGGTTTTCTCGCTGACAGACAGGATGCCGGCCATTTCTTTGATCATTTTGCCTTCAGCCGACAAGGACAAAATATCCTTTTCTCTTGCGGTCAGTCTGGTTGCCATGATCCACTCCGGCAGGGGATCCTGAGAACGATGGAGTATTTTGCGGAAGGTATCCATCTTCACCAGAATCAAATCCACCTGACAGGACTGCAACTGATCATGCCAGTCAGAGGCCCCAAAATCTATCTTTCTTAAATGATCCATCCGTCCTTTGGGCCATGCGTTGTTTTCTTCCTGCCATTCAGACAGATCCATCAGCATGGCCATTTTATTAAGGGTCCTTTCGCTCATCTTTTTCTTTTCCGTTTGCTCCTTTTCTACCTGCAAGGCATCTACGCCCTGCACCAGATAGGAGGCTTTGCCTTGTCAAGTCATATGTTCCGCCCACCCACCGTTTGAAATCGAAATGGGTTGCAGCCTTCTCCTATATACCTTGTGTAGAAAATGGAAAAGATTAAGACCAAAGGAGGATTTTTTTAAAAAAAATAATCCGGGATAAAATAACAGTCTGCGGCACATCAGAATTTTACTGAAAAATAAGCCCCTAAGATTCCAAATCCCGGATCACTCCGATCCAACAAGCAGATAACCCATTCCTATGAATGCGAATTCATGTTGAATCCCGCCAAAATCAATAAATTTGCCTGATGTATGAGCATAAACCCGAAAAACTGATCCAGGATCTGAAGGAGGAAAAGGGTGCAGCCATATCTTATCTTTTGAAACAAACCAGGCTGCCAGGCTACCGCTCAGGGAGTGCAGGATCCCTGGGAAAAGATACCCTGGAATCCATTCAGCACGATGCGGTCCTGCTGGCCATACAAAAAATAAAAAGCAATCAATTTCATCCGGAACTGGGAACCATCGTCAGCTATACAAGAGGCATTATAAAATACATGATCCTGAATGAATGCAGGAGCCAAAAAAACAACAGCTTTCCGCTGGACGATGCCCTGCTGGATTCTTATTCCGAGCCGGTCAGGGAATTCAGCATGCAGATGGAGCGGATTTCCGCGCTGACACAAATACTGGAAAGAATGCATTCGCCCTGCAGAGAATTAATACACTACCGCTACCTGGATCCCCGTCCGGATCAGGAAGTACTCGAGCAAAACATCACCGGATTATCCAACCTCAATTCCATCCGGGCGACCCGGAGTGAATGTCTTAAAAAATTAGCTGCCATGGCATCCCATTACAAACATCTGTTCCATGAGATCTGAAATTGAAAAATATATAAACGGGGAAATGGATGAGCAGGAACTAAGAGCTTTCGAAGAAGCCCTGCGCCAGGATCCTGTATTGCAGAAAGAGGTGGAGCTTCAAAAAATGCTGATTGAAGACCTGAAGCTGGCCGGGCTTTCTCATAAGATCCGGACTATCCAGAAAAAACAACTCCGGTACCAAAGAATAAAATACGCACTCATCATATTGTCTGCCATCCTGATTCCTGCTGCCATCCTGATCCTTTCAAACCAGGGGAGACAGGATGCACCCATTGAAAACAAAGGGCCTGATTCCTTTCCTGCCTCACCAGATACCGCAATCTCCAGACCGGATTCCTTAACGGATGCATCTGATTCCATCGACTCAGAGGAGAAGATAAGTCCATCGAAGGGTAAGGAAACCAAACAGGCTCCACAACATCCCAAAAAGGAAACCAAAGAGGAATTTGCCACCCGCAAGGATACCATCCCGGATCCGGAGCTTGCAATTAGCCTGCTCATCGATCCGAAGCTGGAGCAAATGGCCCTCCGCGAATACACCGTACCGGATGAACTCGTTTTTCTGAGGTCGTCTGAAATCGGAAGTCTTCTGGATTCCGTCAAATTTTTGTTCAACGAAGAAAAATACACGCAAGGACTCAGGATGCTGAATCGATCCGGACTCCAGCCGGATGAACTTAAATTCTGGACCGCCCAATTCTATTTCAAACAAGGGCGCTATGAAGAATCCATAAGACAGTTGCAGGCGATTTCTGAAAAAGAACTTACCAAAAAAAGAAGGGAACAGATCGACTGGTATCTTTTTTTAAATCACCTGACTTATGGTCCATCTCACTCCAGGGATCTGGATCGGATTTATCAGAAAGTCCAAAGACATCCCGACCACCGCTATCTAAAAAAGATGACCCGCATCCTGTCGGAAACCGGTACACAAAAAAAATAATAGATCCTCACTGGATCAGGACAAAACCAGCCCAGTGGAGCGCGGATTCATAGCGGTCGCGCATCCGCATCTGGGTCAGTTTAAATGCCTCGGGCACGGATCTTTTTTCATTTTGCCACAGTTCGTAGAATTGGACCATAAACTCCCGGGTAGCCTGATCGGGGACCTTCCACAAACTCATGATGAGATACCCTGCCCCGGCAATTTTAAAAGCCCTCTGAAGTCCGAAAACTCCTTCATTGGCCTTTATGTCGCCCAGTCCGGTTTCGCAGGCAGACAAGACCACCAGACCCGTATGACGGAGGTCCAGCTGGCTGACCTCATAGGCGGTCAGAATGCCATCTTCATCTTCCGGAAACTGATCCTCTCCTTTCCAGGTTCGGTTGCCTCCCGCCAGGATCAGACCCGATCGCAGCATGGGATTGTCGGAAATTTTATATACAGTTTCCTTTGTTTCAAATTCCATTTCAGGCCTTGGTGTAGCTCCATTCGCGGTTCCCTCAGGCCTTTGGCGTGACAGGTCAATTGTCGTCCTGATAGAATCGGGAACGTGCGACACTCCGCCTTTGGCGGATTTCGTCCGTTCATCAGGAAAAAAATAACCATGCGTGGCAAAATGCAATACATCAGGAGCATTTCCTTCTTTCAAAAAGGATTTGAATTGGGCTTCAGAACCCTCTATCCCGCTCCATACCCGGACTTTGAATTGGTTATCCTTTAAGATGTTGCCAACAGACCGGACTTCCTTTTCGGAACCCGACAAATAAAACCATTCTCCCCCGCGAAGTGCGGCATCCGTTTGCCTGAATTCCAAACGATCGCTTTCCTCTGATCGCATGGATACTCTTTGCGGACTATCAGAAGAAGTCATCTGCGCATCAAAATCGAGACCTCCCAATAACAGAGCCGTTCGGGAGGGCTGCTCTCTTTCATTTGATTCCAGCAGTTTCCTGGTGCTGATGAGCTGGATCAGATCATAACGATCCATCAAACGCTCATCCTGGCTCATTCTGACGGCACTCAGGTTGATCCTGTTCAACAATCCTGCCGGAGAAAAGTAGATCCGGTTGACACTTTGCAAATGGGGTTCCAGCTTTTTCCAGATCAGATGGTATAATCCAGATTCCTTGTCGGATGGATCCATCCGTTCATACAGACCATATCCATTAGCTGTGTCCTGTTTGAGAACATGCAGCAGTTCGGATTCCCTGCACAAATTAACGATCACCGGTTTTAGAGTATTTTTTGTGATGATGAGGGCGCAATAGCTGGCCCCTGTCATCTGTTGGATCCCGATCACACCGGAAGAATCCAGATGACTTTCGTAATTCACAAATTCTATGACCCCATCTGAAGGACCGATCTGATCGCGGATCTGCCTCCAGGAATAAGTTTCCAAAGCGCTTCCTGACTGGTTCAGTTCTTTTGAAATACTTTTCTCCAGATTTTCCAACTCAGTCTGCAGGGAATCTATTTGTTCCTGTCTCGATTTCTTATTTGTGATCCAGGAATTTAATTTTTTATTCAGGTCCCTGTATTGTTCATATTCGGCTTGCAATCCCTCATTTGAATTTAATAAGGATCTTTGTCTGAGGTATTGATTCAACACCATGGATTTATACAAAAGGATATCGTCATAGGCCAGTTCTGGCAGGTTCTCCAGATGCTGCGGTTTGTAAAAGTAACAACTGAATAATTGTCCTATAAAATACTGATGCTCGCTGACATAATTTTCAAATTCGCTCAGAGACATATAGCTGAGGACCTGTTGATACTTCCGTATCATCCACTTCTCAGCAAGCCGAAAAGCGGAATCAGCCTTTTCATATTGATCCGTGTAGAGATAAGCGTATGCCAGAAGATAGATATCCCCTATTAAAAAAGATAATTCCCTCAATCGGCTATTCTGAATTTTATAGTCGATCACTTGTTGGAGTGAGTCGATCACTTCCCCGTATTTTCCCTGGTTGAATTTCAGTACGGAGAAACCGGATTTGCATTTCTGAAAATCATAACCCAAGTCATTTAACCGATAGTATAATTCCAACGCCTCTGTATAGGTTTTCTCGGCTTCCCGGGTCATGCCCAGTGACACATAATTCGATGCCAGATTGGAAAGTGCGATGGCATACTGACTGTTGGATTTTCCCAATGTCTGCTCGATTAAATTCAGTACTTCCAGGTACAATTTAACAGACTCTGAATATTGTTCTTCACCGGTTGAAAAAATGCCCAAATTGTTCAGGATTCTGGCTCGGAAAAGCTTATTGCCCTTGATACTGTCTGAAATGATTTTGGCTTCGGTCAACAGAGAACGGGCTTTGGCCATCTGCCTTACATTTTTATAGTAGGTTCCCAGATTAAAAAGGGATATCATGTAGTCTTCACTATACTGACCAAAGGTTTGTTCGGATAACTCCA
>JAKQHM010000037.1 GCA_029572935.1 Bacteroidota bacterium | reverse complement strand
CCGGCAATATACTGGTCTGCTTCTTCCGGGCTGATCCATGCCTGGTACAAATGATCGAAAAAAAGCCAGGCAAAGAAAGCCATGGTAAACGGTTTGACCAACCAGTTGATGAAAACGGTAAGGAACAGACCTTTCCCGTTGCGCGAAATTCTTTTCACCGAACTGAAATCCACCTGTACCATCATAGGGTATATCATGAGCCAGACCAATACAGCCACGGGAATATTCACTGAGTAAATCTGCCAGTCGCTGATCCCCTTCATCTCATCACCCCATACATATCCCAATCCAATTCCCAGGACAATACATAGGAAAACCCAAAGGGTCAGATATTTCTCAAAATTTTTCATAGATGTGGGATTAGCAACAACCGCCTCCCGGGGTACAGCATCCACCTGTAGTGACCAGATCTTTCAGATTCAACTTGGTCTTGACAGCGGGAACCCCGCATTGATCCTGAGCCAGACAAGCCGTTTGCAAACAGGTAAGCATCAGTTTGCCATCCCTTTCGATTAGCCCATAACGAGCTATGGTATCAGCCTGATACTCCATTTCTACAACAAGATCTTCCCCTTCCCATAATACAGCTGCTTTCCGGATAATGCCCAGCAGTTTGGAGGGAGAAAGCCGATGGTCCAGGTCATTTGCCACCCACAATTGAAAATTGACCGACTTTTCGAGGCGCTCGGTGCCGCCACAATCGACAAAATGACGGGTGTTGAGGCCTGCTTCAGTGATGTGAAAGTGAGCCGGTATCAGATGTCCGTCCGGAAGGAAAATTTCCAGGTTTTCCAGACTTTTCAATAACTCCTGAAATTCTGATATTTTCATGATTCTAAATTTTTATTTACAACAAGTTTCAGATGCGGTCTGAATGCGATCCTGCCAGGTCCCGAGATGCCCGAGAAATTCTGCAAGCACCTGGGCATCTATACAGTAACAGACCGCGTTTCCTTCCACGGTCCCGCGGATCAAACCCGCCTGCTTCAATTCCCTCAAATGCTGGGAAACCGTGGGTTGGGCCAGAGGCAGTTCCTCCACTATATCGCTGCAGATACATGCGTTGACTTTGACCAGATGATCGAGAATGGCCATTCTGGCCGGATGACCCAGGGCCTTTGCGATACCTGCCAGCCGGATCTGCTTTTCTGTATAGGACTCTGTTTTGGTAACACCCATTTTCATATATTTATATTGCAATATTACGATGATTTATTTAAATACAATGAAATTCTTTGATAAAACAGATCTCCCTTTCTAAATCAAAAAAGAGAAGAGCGTCTATAAATTTGAAATGTTGGATCCGGTCTCCTGATTTGAGACCCATTCCCGCAACCTATGACGGGTCGCCAGACTCTGATTTCAATTCGGCCTTCATCCAGTCAAAATGCTCCTGGTCGCAGATGAAATAGATCGTGTCGCCAAAATAGGATTTATAGGACAGGGTCAACCGCGCCAGAAGGCGCATGGGAATGTATTTGGCACTGAGTCCCCCGATTTCTGAACGAGGAACCCGTATGGTCTTGAAATAATTGGTGATGTAGACGTATTCCCCATCCATTTCCACCCTTTTCAATCGGAGCAAGGTGAAACGGATCAACAAGGCAAAAAACACAAATAGGATCCAATAGACTAATTTCAACAATCCCCCGTTCATCAGACTGAATTCGTCGCTGTCGGTCAGCAAAAGTCCGATCCCGAGGCTCCCAAACAGTACAAACCAAAATACGGGCACAAACAAGACAAAAAACAAGGTGGATGTGGAGGAAATTCTTTTCATCTATTTAGTGCTTGGATCATGATGCATTAACTGGCGACGCTCTCCTTGGGGAATACCCTGGCTGCCACCAGAATGCTGACTTCATATAACAGGACGAGTGGAAGAGTGACCAGCACCATGGAGGTCACATCGGGCGGAGTGATCACCGCGGCCACAATGGTGATGAGCACTATGGCATGACGACGGTAGGTGCGGAGGAATTGAGGTCCTACCAAACCAAGTTTGGCCAGAAAGTAAATCGCCAAAGGTAATTCAAACACCAGACCGGTGGAAATGGTAAACATGGTCATGGAGTCCACGATCGAAGCCAGGGTGGCGCTGCTTTTAACCAGTTCACTGACGTTGTAGGAGGCCAGAAAGGAGATGGAAAAGGGCGCAATAATGAAATACCCAAACAAGACCCCACTCAGAAACAAAAGGGAGCAGATCTCGACCACCCAGCGGGTGGCTTTTTGTTCTTTTTGATATAGCCCGGGCTTCACAAAGAGCCATACCTCCCTGAGTACCATGGGAAAAGCACAGATGAATCCCAGAAAAAAACTGACTTTAAGGTGAATGGTGAGCTGCTCTGCCAGCTCGCGGGTAAAAATTTCCAAGGGTGCAGGCTTAAAACAAAGGAAATCCGCAATGCTGCAAAAAGTCCGGTAGGTGATGAAGTCCGGCTTGGTCGGCCCCAGGATCAGCGTATCAAAAACAAAGGTCTTCTGGGTGAAGATGAAGATGCCAAAAACCAAAATCCAAAGTGCGGACCGAAACAAATGCTTCCGGAGCACATCGAAGTGATCCAGAAAACTCATTTCCGCTTCATCGCCCCCCGGATTCTTTACAGGAGAAAGCATCTTACCCAATATACTCATTCTTCATCTGCTTCTGCGCGGCAAAGATAACACCCCGGGAGCAGATCCGCTTTGGAATCCCTCAAATCCCGGCAATAAACTAACTTTGGGCCATGATCAGAAGGACTTCCCTATTGGCTGTATTATCCCTGGTGATATCCGCTGCATTGCCTGCACAAAGGCAAATGGCCGGCTATAATTTTGCAAACTGCTCTCTGCGTTCCGGCAATCCGCTGGCCGCCGATATGATGGCCCAGTCTGTGCTGAATTGCAGCTGCGGACTGGACAACGAGGATGTTGTCCTGGATGGACAAAGACTCCAGTTGCCCGCCTCCCTGGATTCTTTTTTCCGCAACGACTATTCTCTTTGCTTTTCGGTTTTGCTGAGTCCCTTCAGCGGTGAAATGGACCTGATCTCCAAGGCTTCTTCCTGCAATTCCGACACCTCCCTGCGGATCACGTACCGGACGCGGGATTCCTCCTTTCTGGTCAATGTCAAGCGGGGACTCGACCGCAACCTGTTTCTCAATGCCAAATCAGATCCCTCCAGCTGCTGGCAAAGCATCTGTCTGACCAAAACAGGACTGGACTTCAGATTGTACGTCAATGGTGTTTTGTCGGACCGCAAAGTAGCCCCCAATGTGATCAATCTGGACAGCGGCGTACCCGTCAGCATCAACGGATCCCCCTGCCAATCCACAGGACTGCTGCCCGCCTCCGGCAGGGTCGACCGGGTCCTGGTGGCCAATTTTGGGCTCGATGCCCGCACCGTGGATTCCCTCTACCTGCCTCAGCACAAGATCCTGACGCAGGATACCATTATTTTCCTGGGTGACCGGTTTAACATACGCACCGCGAATAATTGCCCCACCACCTCCATCAGCTGGACTCCTTCGGCCGGACTGAGTTCCACGACATCTTTTTTGCCGGAAGCCTCCCCCACCGTGGAGACCCGGTACATTGCCCGATTTATGGGAGCAGGTTGCGTCAATACCGATACGGTTCTGGTCCGCGTGGTGGATAAAGATCTGGTGGACTGCCGCAATTTGCGCTTGCCCACCGCCTTTACCCCCAATCAGGACGGCTTGAACGAGGAATTTGGCATCAGCAATCCTTACCTCATCGAAAAACTGCATCATTTCACCATCCTGGATCGCAACGGTGGCATCCTCTTTCAAACCACAGACCCGCAGATGAGCTGGGATGGCACTTTCAGGAATACCGCCCTGGCTCCGGGCACCTATTACTACCGCGTGTCTTACCAGTGCCGCGGGGAGGATTTCAACCAGAAAGGAAGTATGATGCTCCTGAGATAATCCTTGTTGTTTTGGAATAGGAGTACCTCAACTTACCCAAGCTGTTCGGATTTATTGCAATGGTATCAATTTCGCTGCCCGACCCTTGTATTATTTTGAAAATTCAGGGTTTTCCCTGATTTTCTTCTATGGACAGCTTTAACCTCACTTTCACCTTCCACTCCTCATTCTGTTTCTCATTCTCATTCAGTTTCTCACTCTGATCCTTCTAACAGGGCACAAGTCATCCCGCTAAAGCGTGACAAGTAAGACTGGCGCCAACAGTAAATGACCAATGGAGAAAAGAGGCACTTCCCCGGACGGATACTTTATTTGCTCGAATGCTAAATTTCAAATTTCACATTAACAGGAATCACTGTTTCACAATTTTTTCTGCATGGTATAATTGACCTTCTTTCATTAATCTTAGTGAGTAAATCCCTGCTGGTAAACCAGTCACTTGAATGTTTGCCTGATTCCCAAGTATGGAACCTTGCCAGACCATTTGACCCAAAAAGTTGATAAGCTCAAGTTGGGAGGCGCCTTGATTTTCATCTCCTAAATTTATGCTCAGATAGTCCCGGACGGGATTGGGAGTGATCATTACTTTTCCAATAGTTTCATTACTTGTAGAGACCAGGGGTTTAACTGTTTTGTAAATACCTTCGTACTTTCGACTGACGTACAAATGGCCATCTTCAGACATAAATGAAGAAGAAAAATATGGAATCCGATAGCTGAGATCCAGCGGCTGGTTGTATGTGATGTTT
>JAKQHM010000005.1 GCA_029572935.1 Bacteroidota bacterium | reverse complement strand
AGGATATACGGATGAGGATAACAATAAACTAAAATTTGCAACCATAAGATACACCAGCTCAGGGAACCTGGATTCCAGTTTTGATCAGGATGGTATCGCACTTACACAATTAGGTAACATATCATCAGAAGCCAACAGCGTGATGGTCCAAAATGATGGAAAGATCCTTTGTGTTGGATCGGCTCGAATGGCTGATAATATTTGGAATATTGCCCTTGCTCGCTACACAACCTCAGGAGCACTTGACCCATCTTTCTCCGGCGATGGAAAAACTACCACGAATTACATGGGTACAGAAACGGGACGTTCCTTTCTCATTCAACCGGATGGAAGTTTGGTTGTATGGGGTACAACTGGAGTAAATGGAAATTCCGGAGCATTATTTAAATATACTAAAACCGGAAATATTGATCCAAATTTTGGTAATAATGGAGTAACAGTGCAAGAATTATATCAGACACATTCTTACATCAATGACATCATGATCCAATCAGATGGGAAAATTATTGCAGGTGGCACGACGAGTGGCAACTATTACAATGGTTTAGCCTCAGCGCGGTATTTATCAAATGGCATACTCGATACCAGCTTTAGCAGGGACGGGATTCTGGAGAGTTTCTTATTTGTAACAAACCTGGAGGGAAAAAGTGTGGCGATTCAATCCGATGGAAAAATAGTCCTCCAAGGAATTCATAAAATGGAAAGTAAAAATAATGAAGTGCTGCTCGTCAGATACCTACTCAATGGAAATCTCGATGACTCTTTTGGAACCAATGGAAAGGTCAACACAGATGTAGGCAGCTCAGATGATGTGGGGACTTGTATGCTTATTCAATCCGACAATAAAATAGTCGTTGCCGGATACGCCTTTAATGGCCAAAACGATGATTTTATGCTGGTCCGCTATCTGCCCAATGGCAGTCTGGATAATACCTTTAGTGCGGATGGAAAAATTATTATGTCATTTGGTTCATCCAATGATGGGGCAAATGCCATCGCACTTCAAAAAGATGGAAAAATTCTGGTGGGTGGATATACAGAAATCAATAATGAAATGCAATTTGCGGTCATGCGTTTCACCAGTCAGGGCAATCTGGACCAGACCTTTAATAACAATGGAAAATTAAGTATCGATGTCAGTCCCGCCGGAAGTGAGTCCATAAAAGCCATGAAAATACAATCCGACGGTAAGATTATCCTGGTTGGAGACGCATTTAATGGGACGAACAATGATTTTGCCATAGTCAGAATCAATCCAAACGGCACTTTGGATCAGAGCTTTTCAGGAGATGGCAAATTGATGATAGATATTAATTCCAATTACAATGAGGCTGCAGACATGGAGATTCTGCAAGATGGAAAAATAATCATAGGCGGCACCTGTATCTTAAATCAAATCTACAAGTTCGCACTTGCCCGTATCACTTCTGATGGCATGCTGGACAGCGGTTTTGGGGAAAGCGGGATCGCCATCATTTCAGTAGGACCTGAAAATGATATCCTCAGCTCACTTGTCCAACAACCAGATGGTAAACTTATTCTGGGTGGCAGCAGTACGGTCAATTACAGAGTTGAGTTCAGTGTTGCAAGGGTTCTTACCAAATTAAATGTGGGCGTGCTGGATCAGGAATCAGAATCGATTCCCATCCAAATATATCCCAATCCGATCGGCAGGGACGCTACGATTGAATTCAGCTTAACTCAAGAAGACGCCATTAGTATCGAACTGACAGATATGCTTGGAAATACAGTCCAACGATTTATCCATAAGGAAAAAAGAGCGCATGGGATTCATATGGAGAAGTTATCACTCGATGATAAAATTAAACCTGGTCCTTACCTATTGAAAATTAACAACTCAAAACAGACCATCGCGGTTAAGGTGATCAAGGGTAAGGATTAAAAGAAAAATTCCCTGTTCATACTAAAGCACCCGGATCTTCACGGAGCATTTGGCGCCCTGAGTATCCAGGATGGTGAGGCTATGCACACCCGGATTGGGCTTCAGCTTCATCTGGTGATCCGTTGAGGTGGCACCCAGATAAGCCTCATCGAGGAACCAAAAAATGGTGGCCTGTGGATCCTGATGGGTGGCCTTGAACAGAAACTCGTTTTGCTCGCCATCCAGATCCAATGGAGCTGATATCTGGGCCAGTTCGTTGGGGTAAATAAATCCAAGGGGCAAGAGCGAAGTTTCCGATTCGGGACTGCAGGAGGGATGAACCAGAGGCAAGCCCGTATACGAAGGGTCCGATTTTCTGTAGAAATAGTCGATCACAGCAGGTAAAACCAGTGCCGATGCCTCCACCGATGGCTGTGCACAGGCCTTGTGCAGGCGGTAGCGATGATCCGGTGTAAGCAGGATGCTCCTGTGGTAGGGACATACCGGCAGGTTATGGTCCGGCCCCGGTGTAAAGATCTTATCGCGTTCAGGGCAATCCGGTCCCGGCGCAAAACCTGTCTTGCGGCAAATTGCCATTTTGGCCATATCGTCATACGGACACCACCAGTCCATCCTGGAGGGCAGATACTGGAACACATCAAAGAGCAAGGGGGCCGCGGTCTGAATTCCGATGAGCCCGGGACGGGACAATCCGGATGCATTTCCCACCCAAACAGTGACGGTATATTCCGGGGTGACGCCCACGCACCAGGCATCCTTATAGCCAAAGGAGGTTCCTGTCTTGATGGCTATTTCGCGCAATTGGCCCGGTGTTTCCTCTCCCCGCATGCATTCGAACATCCGGTAGATCGTACCGGCCGAATAAATGGGCGGACGATCAGTGCCCTTATGGGATGTCAGGCTATCTTGGACGATCAGATTCAGCCGGTACGGATCCGGCAAGGGATACCGCCCATCATGCCCCTGGAAGAAGTGCAGACTATAGGCCAGGAAGGCATAGGCTCGCGTCAGGTCCCAGGGACTTACTTCCGCTCCGCCCAGGATCAATGACAAACCGTAATCCTCCCAGGCCCTGAATAAATGGGAGAAACCGAGTTTTTTGAGATCCTGGTAAAAGAAGGGTATCCCGTATTCTTTCAGAAGATAGACCGAAGGCACATTGAGCGATCGCCGGATGATCTCCTGCACGCTTGCGAGCCCCGAATAATTGCGGGCAAAATTCTCCGGCCTGAATCCTCCGATCAGGGTCGGAATATCCGGTATCAGGCTTTGCGTGGTGATCAGCCCCTGGTCCAGCATGGAGGCCACCAGAAAAGGCTTGAGCGTTGAACCAGAGCTTCTGGGCGCCTGGATCACATCGACCGCCCCCTGTGGAACCGGTGTCTCCTGACCGGGCGCATTGCCCAGGTAGGCCCTCACCTGACCGGTCGGATTGTGTACCACCAGAATGGAAAGATTTCGGATGTCTTTCTGGCTCAACTGACCATGATGGGCGCGGGCAATATCTGTGAGCTGCTTTTGCAGCTTATGGTCAATCGAACTGAGAAACCGGTCCGCTCCCGGATTGCGTTGCAGCAAATATTCCAGGGCATGCGGGGCCAGACGCTCTTTTTTCTGAAAAGCCACCGGAAGCTCTTCCAGCAGGGACATTTCATAGGTCGTCTGGTCCAATATGCCTCCCTCCCAAAGCCTCTTCAGAAGGCGATCCCTTTTGGCTCTCAATTCCTTGCCGGAAGATCCTTTGAGGATGAGCCCGGGCCTGTTGGGCAGGATGGTAAACAATGCGGCCTCCGCCCAGGTAATATCCTCCTTTCTTTTTCCGAAATAGCGCCACATGGCCGCCTCCAGACCTACAATATTGGAGCCAAAAGGAGCCAGCGAGGCATACATCCGCAATATTTGCGGCTTGGTGTACAGGAACTCGAGGCCCACGGAGACCCAGACTTCCTCCGCTTTTTGCCACAAACCCCGGCTCCGGTTGCCCAGTCCTATCTTGGCCAGTTGCATGGTCAGGGTGCTGCCACCTGAAATGACCCTGCCCTGCCTCAGATTCTGGTGGATGGCCCTCAGAATGGCCTTTGGACTGAACCCTATGTGGGCATAGAAATCGCGATCTTCGTAATAAATCAGGGTCTTGCGGTAGCGCTCCGGCAGCTCCTGGCTTAGAGGAAATCGCCATTGACCATCTTTTGCGACCCTGGCATCCAACAACTGCCCGTCTGATGCAAGCAGTACAGGAGAATAAGTCAAATCTCCAAACAAGTAATGCGCGCGTACGACCGAAAGAAGCCAGAGCCCCAGGAGGATGAGGGACAGGTATCTTATTAACGGAAACCTCATTCAGACGTATTGGCCAATACTTTTACTGCACCCTTGTTCACCCTGGCACGTACGGAAGGCTCATACATTGCCTCTGCATAAAGGTCAGGTGACTGGAAAGTGCCTGCTGTGGTGGCGACCAGCGGAATGGCCAACTCCAGAGTCTCACGCACACCCAGATCGAAATAATACATCACCCGGTCATCTCGGAAGTCCGTATTGCGAACTTTTGGATTCTGAACACTGATCCCGCCGATCCGCTGGTTGTTGATCTCGAAGCAGGCGGGGAAAGCCGCAGTCAGGGCCAGATTTCTGAGATGTCCGGCTGCTCCGTTGTGCGTGATCTTAACCCTTGCGATCAACCGAGTGGATTGAGGGATAGTGGACAAACTGAGGGAACGGTTGAGTTCATCTGTATAACTGACCTGCATTTGCAGGATGTTTGATTCGTTGACAGCGGACTGAGATTCTGGTTTGCCTGTCTGCACCAGTTGGACTGCTACCGGCACCGCAGAGCGGTTGGTAAAGCTGAAATCTGACTTTTCCACCTCCTCCATTCCTGTTGAAAAGACCGAATAGCCGGTCTTCACATCCTTCTTTTTGGAAGCCCAGGTGTAGCTGAATTCCATCCCGGAACTGCCGGTAGCGGATTTCTGCCAGATCTTGGAAGAGGTCACAAGCAGGATGGCCATTTCCTGTGTGGACAAATAGCTTCCCGAACTAATTTTATTGAAGACCTTGCGGATCAGGGCAGCGGCCTCCTGATTGCGGTTCAAATGATGCAGAACCAGTGCGATCATCGCTTCGTCGCGAATATCCGATCCATAGTTCCAGAAGGATTCGCTGTAAGGCTGTATCTGATCCGGAAGACCGGTCCACAATTTGGTGGCCAGGTCGTTCTTTCCGCCCAGGGCATAAGCTGCCGCCAGCACCCAGGAGCTCATCGCGGATCGGTCTTTTCTCATGGTGAGTTGGTTCATGGCTGTCCAGTCCGGCGAACCGGCCAGGGCAAGGGTGTACAGACGGTAGGCCTGGTTGTACTCCAGGTAGCTTCCGTATTCCGACTTGCGCGATTCATAGGATCTACTCCGGGTTTGCTGATACTCCTTCCACCGGGATAACATTTCTTCCGGTACAGCAAATCCGGCTTTCCTGGCTTCGAGTAAGAAGTGTCCGACGTAAGAGCTCACATAATCGGCCACTTCGGATTCCTGATCCCAGTAACTGAAGCCTCCGCTGCTCTTTTGGAATCTCTGCAATTTGCTGATTCCCTGGATCACGTTGTTGCGTATCTCGGCGCGAGCGGTTGCATCCAGATCCATCAGGTTTTCCAGTCGGATCTGCGCAAAGGCTGCGGAAGTCACCTGTTCAGCGCAACCATGGGGATAGCGCACCAGTTCATCCTTCATTTCTTCCAGCGATTTGCCGGCGAAAGTGGACGCAGACAGTTCTACTGACCTTGTGCCGGACATGCCAAACGCTTCTATCGACAGGTTCACGGTTTTACCGGGTTCCACCCAATGCGATTGTACCTTGCGGGATACTGGGTTGGGATTGTCCAAGTAAAAATCCACTTTGGATTCCGAGCGAAAACTACCTGACTCTGCGACCAACTTAAGTCCTGCAGCTCCAAGTTTGGTTTTTCCCGACACGTCAAAGAATATTTTCTTTTCACCAGGACGATCGAACTTCAGGGTCTTCACAGAAGGACCGGAAATGGAAACGGCTCCATCTGCAATCAGGCTGCACTTCACCTCCCGGACCTTCTCATCTGTGACGGTGATGCTGACCGGCACCGACAACTGATCCCGAATGGAGAGCACCCGCGGAAACAGGATGTCCGACATCAGCTCTGCCTTGACCGGTACACTCTTTTCAGCTGAACCATAGGCCGATTCGTTTCCGGCCACGATCATCAGGCGCACCGCCCCGTTGTAATTGGGCAGATCAAATGTATGTCGGGCCGTGGCTCCCTTGGCCAGTTTCTGAACCCTGGTGGTAAAGGCGAGCGGTTTGAAGCGCTTCATCTTAGCCAGTTGGGCTGGATCGATATCCTGGTCACCGCCGATGCTGTAGATGCCCTGAAACAAGCCGTTTCCGGAGCCGATGATCTGTCCATAGTTGTCCCAGGTATAAAGCGTCATGGATTCTTTTTGAAAAAAATGAGCGTAGGGATCCGGGGATTTAAATCGCGTCAGACCCAAAAGACCTTCCTCCACCAGGAACAACTGATAGGACATTTCCCTGCCATTTTTCTCCCTGATTTCCACCTCTGCTTTAGCCCCCGGTTTGAAGGATGCTGCGCTCGCCAATACAGGTTCCAGTCTCCTTTCCGGATTTTCAATTTGTACCGGAACCACCCCAAACATGCGGACCGGCAGATCCTGATTTTGTCCTTCGACCGGCT
>JAKQHM010000001.1 GCA_029572935.1 Bacteroidota bacterium | reverse complement strand
CCATGCACTTCCCATATTCCAAGGAAGTATTTGAAAAGGCTTTTTGGATTTCCTGTGTTCTAGCCATTATCGGATGGATCCTTATCTACCTGATTTGGGGTGAATTCACTACATCTGATATAATAGGAATGCTGGTAGCCGTACCGATACTGGCTTACCTGATTCACACGATCCTCCTTTTCAATTCCAAAACTTAGAAATTTCTTAACTTAAATGAAAAAATGCCATCTCCGGATGGCATTTTTTTTTGTTATAACATTTCCTTAGGCCTTGACTGATAACACTTTTGGTGGAGTTCTGTGTATCTTTGCGCCTCACGAACCCAAGCAGTGATCCTTATGAATGCATTTAGTCCAAAGGCCCTCATTTTCTGCATTTTAGCCATATCCCTTTTGCTCCTGGCTTCTTGTCAGAAGGATTCAAAAACCTCTTCAGGTTCAGGAAAATTTGTCAAGCTCACACCCGATCAGACGGGTATAGATTTTTCCAATGACCTCAAGGAAGATGTGAACTTCAGTTTTCTCACCTTCCACTATATCTATAACGGGGGTGGTGTTGCAGCCGGGGACATCAACAACGATGGTTTGACGGACCTTTTTTTCACAGGAAATCAAGTGAACGACCGTCTTTATCTGAACAAAGGGGGATTTAAATTTGAGGACATCACGGCCAGCAGCGGTATTACCGATGTTCCCAAGGGATGGAATACGGGTGTCGTGATGGTGGACATCAACAACGATGGGTACCAGGATATTTACGTCTGCAGAGGTGCCTCTACTGAACCAGTCAATCTGAGGAAAAACCTCCTCTTTGTCAATCAAAAGAACAACACCTTCAAGGAAGAGGCTGCTCAATATGGCATTGACGACGACGGATACAGCATCATGGCTGTATTTTTTGATTATGACAACGACAACGACCTGGATCTGGTCGTATCTAATCGCCCGGACAGATTTTCCCTGACTGTATTTGACGTGCTGGAGGGCAGGAAAAACGGAGCTTCTGTCAATAAGATCCGTCTTTACAACAACGATGGTAGTGGAAAATTCAAGGATGTTTCCAAAGAATCAGGTTTTGGCGAGAGCTATGGTTATGGTCTGGGTGTAGCGGTAGCAGACCTGAATGGAGACGGATACCAGGATATTTACTTCGCAAACGACTTTACGGAAAACGACTATTGTTTTTTAAATCAGGGTGGAAAGAGCTTTAAGGAATCCATCCGGCAGATGACCAACCATACTGCATTTTATGCTATGGGCACCGATATTTCAGACATCAACAACGATGGTCTGGAGGATATTCTCACAGTGGAAATGCTTCCCGATGATTATTGGAGATCAAAGGTCTCCATGTCTCCCATGGTACGGGGTTCTCAGTGGGATGAGTTTTTTACTTCGGGCAGGGTACATGTACAATACATGCAAAACATGCTCCAGCTCAACCGTGGCAATGGCTTTTTCAGTGACATAGCCCAATATGCCGGACTCAAGTCAACAGACTGGAGCTGGGCGGTCCTGGCATTTGATCTGGACAACGATGGATGGCGGGATGTGTTCATCAGCAATGGATACCGCAGAGATGTATTCGACAATGATGCCATCCGAAAGGCTGACAAGCAACTCGAAGAGGAGATTAAAAAAGCCAACAGCACGGATATTCCACCGGTACTCAGTCTCCTGGATAATTATCCTGCTGTCAAATTGGTGAACTATGTCTTTAAGAACAATGGAGACCTCACTTTCTCTAAAAAAATGGAAGATTGGGGAATCACAGATCCGAGTTGGTCACAGGGTTCTGTTCTGGCAGATCTGGACAACGACGGTGATCTGGACCTGGTGGTCAGCAATCTCGATGAGCAGGCATTTGTCTATCAGAATGAAATCAAAAGCGGAAATTATCTGAGGATAAAGTTGGATGGTCCTGCTCAAAACAAGCAGGGATTGGGTGCAAAAGTGGAAGTTTACTGCAACAATCATCTTATGTTCGAGCAGTTTAAAGTGGTCAGGGGATACCAGTCCTCAGTCGAACCCATCCTGCATTTTGGATGCGGAGATGCGGATCAGGCCGACAGCATCAAGGTGAACTGGCTGGATGGAACCGTGACCCGGTTGGGAAAAACTGCGGTCAATCAGTTGCTTACCATCAGTCATTCAGGCGCTGCT
The DNA here is from genome assembly GCA_029572935.1 of Bacteroidota bacterium. GTDB lineage: Bacteria > Bacteroidota > Bacteroidia > Chitinophagales > Saprospiraceae > Vicinibacter. The sequence goes on along the minus strand of JAKQHM010000001.1, from coordinate 1,110 downwards.
CCTGTAACAGTTCAAACCTCAGAAGTGAAAACACTCTTTTCGGACCAAACCGATGCACTTCTGAAGCCCGGATTTACACACCGCGAAAACGTACACAATGATTTCTATCCGCAGGTATTATTGCCTCACAGGCTTTCCATGGAAGGTCCTTGTGTAGCCGTAGGTGATGTCAATGGAGACCAAATGGATGACTTTTATGTAGGAGGAGCCAAAGGTCAGACAGGCGTCATTTATTTGCAATCTGCAGAGGGTAGCTTTCTGCAAAAGACCCAGGTGGCATTTGAAAAAGATAAAGAACACGAAGATACCGGAGCTGCCTTTTTCGATGCTGACGGAGACGGAGACAGCGATCTGTACGTGGTCAGTGGAGGTACGGAGAGACCTATCAACTATGATTATTATCAGGATCGTCTTTATCTGAATGACGGTAAAGGAAATTTTCAAAAAAGCGACCGCTTGCCGAAAATTGGCATGAGTGGCAGTGTAGTCAGACCCCTGGATTTTGATGCTGATGGGGATCTGGATCTGTTTGTAGGAGGCAGGACCGTGCCGGATTATTATCCGTTACCACCCAACAGCTTTATCCTCCGCAATGATGGAGGGAAATTCACGGATGTTTCTACCGAAGTTGCTCCTTCACTTACCAAGCTTGGCATGGTGACCGATGCATTGGTGACCGATCTCAATATGGACCAGAAGCCGGATATCGTCATGGTGGGAGAATGGTTGCCCATCACGATTTTACTCAATGAGGGCGGTAAATTTGCAAAAGATACATCCCTGTTTAAAGTACCTCGTTCCGTAGGATGGTGGAACCGCATCACAGAGGCAGATGTCAATGGGGATGGAGAGAAGGATTTCATCCTGGGTAACATCGGAAAAAATTACAAATTTCAACCTACACCGGAAAAGCCACTGGAGTTGTATGCCAATGATTTTGATGGCAATTCCACTATGGATGTGTTTCTGGCCAAACACCTCAAAGATAAAGTGGTACCCATCAGAGGAAGACAATGTTCCTCCGAGCAATTGCCGGATGTGGTCAAGAATTTTCCCACCTTCCGCGATTTTGCGAGTGCCAATATCGATCAGATTCTGGGAGATAAAATT
>JAKQHM010000054.1 GCA_029572935.1 Bacteroidota bacterium | reverse complement strand
ACCTACAGTATCTTTCGCAAAATGAGATCCAAAATAGCGGTAAGGACCAAATCTGGTTAATGCAATCAAGGTGTCGTTGAAATCCAGGAAAGGGTTACAAAAGTGGTCACTTTGCCGGAAAAAACGATTCAACACTTTAGGCAATGATTTAAATTCCAATTTGGCTGGTGAATATTACATTGAAAGATCAGGTCATTGCCCTTGATAGAAAGATAAATATTTCCACTTTTGTCCATTGCAAAATCCTCTGAAACTGAATAGGGACCATTTGAAACTGGCTTCCATCGGACCTGGGCCTCGAGCAAATGAAAAGTAAAAATTGAAAAAATAAATATATACCTCATGTTGGGTGCATTTAAATTGAGAGACAGATCTAATTAATGCATATGAGGATTGAAATTAGCTGATCCGAATTTCCGGCAGCAAATCCAGTAGTGCAATCATAAATTAAAAGAGTGAATGATGGGAGCATCAGAAAGGTCAATTGAGAATTGTTTTAAAGACAAATTTAATTTTCTACTTAAAGATTATTTACCGTTTTAACATAATATTAACTAAGAGGGCATGATAAATTTTTTCATGTTCTCTGTGACAAAATAACTATTCATTGTCGATCCTCTTTGGATGCCGCAACAAAAGAATTCTTTAATCAAAATAGTGTCATCTCTTATATCATCCGCACAAAAATATTTGCTGACCGGAAAGATTATTTCGATGGATTCAATTTCCCCATCCTCCTTTCCTCCCAAAGTGGAAAATACCGGTAGGCCAGAAAAGCAAGCAGCCATCCCGCAAAGACGTCGATCACATAGTGATGCCCCAGCCAGACGGTGGCCAGCATCAGAGAGAAAGCAAAAGGCGCCATCAGGTAAAACACCATGCGTTCATAGCGAAACGCAAAGGCCATAACCAGTACAGTGATCGCATTGTGCAGACTGGGGAAGGCATCGCGGCGGACGCGCTCGCTGATGTGAAAGAAATTGTACATGTTTTCCTCGAGCTTCCAGTTCATGAGTTCGGGTTGTCGGAATAGCTCCTTGAAATAATGCTTGGGCCCAACAGCGGGAAAGATCACGTACAGGAAATATCCGGTGAAAAAGGTAGCCATGATGGTGACCAGAAAAGTGCGGTATTCCGGGATCCGTTTTTTGAGGTAAAGGACCAGAGCCAGAATCACAGGGAAATAAAAAAACAGGGAATAGTTGATCTCCAGCCATCGCTCCCACCACTCCGGCCGGTACCGGAGTGCTTCCACGGAAGGCTGACAACCAAACATCCATTGGTCTATGGCGATCAGGCGATCGTCGATATTGGTGGGGTGAAGAAAATAAACCAGATCGTGGAGGTTGGTGTAGATCGCGATGCAAAAGAAAAAAGGGGCTATATCGCGAAACACCCGGACCCATTTCACTCCGCTGTGTTTCCACTGCAGCCAGCCATACAGGAGCATAAGACCGAATGTAATGTAAAACCGCTCGCGTGCGCCGTTGGGATAACCCTTTTCTCCCACAAAATAAAAAGTAAGAAAGCTCATCGGCACAAAGAACAGGAGCGAAAGCTGTTCTTCTGTGCGCAAACTTTTAAAAAAGTCCCAAAGGGTCTGGAAAAAGCCTTTGCCGGGACCCGTCTTGTTTGTGTCCTGTTCCTTCAACATTTCTGAGGGACAAAGGTAAGGTCTTCAGGAATCTTCAACGTGTCTTAATATGAATCACTCTGAACAACCTTTATAGTAACGCCAAAAAAAAACCAGCCCGGAGGCTGGTCAATGATTTCTATCAAATGAATTAAAGAATATGCAGATCAGGCTTTCTTAAACAGACCGCCCAACAGGGATCCTGCCCCTCCTCCCAGCAAGGCGGAGATCATTCCGACAATATCGAGACCACCGGCAGCTTCACCGCCGCTGTTCATCAGCTGTCCCAGGATCAGGGGCAATACGTTGCCGCCCACGGCGCCGGCCAGCAGATTGCCGATCATGCCCAGTCCATTTTTTTTCAAAAGGTTGCCCAGGTAACCACCTCCGGCTCCGAGCAGGGTGTTGATGAGGTAAGGAAGAATCGTTTCCATTTCGTTTGTTTGATTTGGTGAATAAATAAATTGTCCTTTCAAAGATAACAATTCTGTCTGGCCCAGACAATTAAATAATTTTAATTTTTAATTTAATCGCAAAATTGAATTGCGGTATTCGAATCAAGCAACAAGAACTCATCCGGTCAATTCGGGAAAATAGCAGCAGAGCGCCTGATGAGGGAAAAATCGTATAACTTTACCCTTTATTGACTCCTTGATTCCCCTTCGTGCTGCCCTGGCAGCGGGATGTTAAGTCAAGGACAATGTAAAGTCAAAAACCGATCAAATAAGGACCTCATGTCAAAGAACCTCAGCCATATTTCTGACCGCAAAGGCCTGGAAGATAATTTGTTTGAAAGGATCGGCCATGCCGCGGAGGCCAATGGAAGTCTTTCTGCCGAATCCATCAAGGCCATCTCAGAGGAATTCCTGACGGGCACGGCCAATGTCTTTGGCACGGCCAGTTTTTACGATTTCACCCGGCATGCCAACAGCGGGAAGAAAGTGTATGTATGCAATGGTTCCGCCTGCCTGGCCGCGGGTACCCAGCCTGCCCTCAGATCCGAACTGCAGCAACACTTTTCTGCTGAAGAAATCGGTGAAATGTGTTGCCTCGGACGCTGCCATGAGAACGTAGCCTTCCACTATCAAGGCCACAATTACTCCGGAGCGGATCTGCACCATGTGAAGGAGATTGTATCAGGAAATAATACGGTCAGTGCCGAAAAATACACCGTAGGCCATTTGGGCCGGCAGATCCTCACCGGACCTGCCAGGACCACTGCCGAGATCCGATCCTTATTTCAATCTGTCCTGGCCCGTCAGAGCAGCGACATTCTTTCCGAGATCAGGACCTCCGGCCTGAGAGGCCGCGGTGGAGCCGGTTTCCCGATCGCCATCAAACTGGAAGGCTGCAGGAATGCCCAGGGCGACCAGAAGTACATCGTCTGCAATGCCGACGAAGGCGATCCCGGATCGTATTCGGATCGCTATCTGCTGGAACATCAGGCTGAACTGGTGCTGGCCGGGATGTGGATCGCCGGATATGTCACCGGGGCAAGCCGGGGCGTGGTGTACATCCGGGCAGAATACCCTGCCTCCGTGGACCACATCCAGAAAACGGTGGAAACCTGGAGGTCAGAGGGCCTGCTGGGGGAAAACCTGCTGGGCAGCGAATTTTCCTTTGAATTCAAAGTGATCAAAGCACAGGGAGCTTACATCTGCGGTGAAGAGACCGCACTCCTCTCCTCCATAGAAGGCCAAAGGCCCGAAGTCCGCGTGAGGCCTCCATTTCCTGTACATCAGGGACTGTTTCTCAAACCTACGGTCGTCAACAACGTGGAAACTCTCGCCGGCATTCCCTTTATATGCACCGAGGGGGGCGCGGCTTATGCAGCCCTGGGCAATGGAAAATCCACCGGGACTAAACTCGTCTCTCTGGACAGCGCCTTCCGCAGACCGGGTATCTACGAGCTGGAGATGGGCACGCCCCTGCAGACCGTAGTCGAGGAGATGGGCCAGGGCTTTCGCCGGCCGGTCAAAGCCCTGCACATCGGGGGCCCGCTTGGAGGACTGGTACCCGTCTCAAAAATCCCGGATCTAAGTCTGGATTTTGAATCCTTTGCTGCCCAGGGATTTATGCTGGGCCACGCTTCCGTGGTGAGCGTCCCTGAGGAGTTTCCCATAATTTACTACCTGGAGCATTTGTTTGAATTTACGGCCCACGAAAGCTGTGGCAAGTGCTTTCCCTGCCGTCTGGGCTCTACGAGGGGTAAAGAACTGATCCACAAAGCGCGCACCGATCACAATTATAAGATCGACCGCAAACTGATGGATGACCTCCTGGATACGATGAAGCGGGGTTCCCTTTGCGCCCTGGGTGGTGGCATTCCGCTGCCGGTCATGAACGCGCTTCGCTACTTTGGAGACGAACTGGAACCCTACTTCAAAAAATGATAGAACAGCCCGTGGTTCTGTTCTGGGGGACCTGATGCCGGTTCACTTTACCGTGCAACCCAGGCCCAAGCCTTCATTTCGCCCCGCCCATTAACGCCTCGTTAAGCTACTGAGGCAATGGAAAATCTTAACTTTGCCAGTAAATAACTCTTTACCGATGATGATCCGGATTACTTTCCCCGATGGACGTGTACAGGAATATCCCCATGGTGTTACCGCTATGGAGGTAGCCAAATCAATCAGCGAAGGCCTCGCCCGCAATGTCCTTTCTGCCAAAGTCAATGGCGAAGTGATCGACGCCCAAAGGCCCATCACCACCGATTCCACCCTGCAGCTCCTGACCTGGAATGACAAAGAAGGAAAAGCGACCTATTGGCATTCCTCAGCCCATCTGATGGCAGAGGCCCTGGAGGCTTTGTATCCGGGCACGCGTTTTGGAATCGGACCAGCCATCGAAAATGGATTTTACTACGACATCGATCCGGGTGATCACACCCTGACGGCACAGGATCTGGTTCAGATCGAAACCAAGATGATCGAGCTGGCCAAAAAAAATTCCGAATACCGCAGACAGGAAATATCCAAGGATGAAGCCATCCGCTATTTCACGGAAAAGAACGACCCCTACAAAATTGAATTGCTCCAGGACCTGAAAGACGGAGACATCACTTTTTATACTCAGGGAGAATTTACCGATCTCTGCAAAGGACCACATATACCCAACACCGGCCACATCAAAGCCGTCAAATTGCTCAACATAGCCGGTGCTTACTGGCGTGGCGATGAAACCCGTCCCCAGCTCACCCGGATTTACGGGATCACTTTCCCCAAACAAAAAGAACTCGAAGAATACCTTCACCTGCTGGAAGAAGCCAAAAAAAGAGACCACCGCAAACTGGGACAGGAACTCGAGTTGTTCATGTTCTCGGAAAAGGTAGGTTCCGGTCTGCCCATCTGGTTGCCAAAAGGTACCGCCCTCAGACAAAGACTGGAAGACTTCCTCAAAGCCGAACAGATCAAGAGGGGCTATACTCCGGTGATCACGCCACACATAGGCCACAAGGCACTTTACGAGACCAGCGGTCACTGGGAAAAATACGGTCAGGATTCTTTTCAACCGATCCATACGCCCAGAGAGGGAGAGGAGTTCATGCTCAAACCCATGAACTGTCCCCACCACTGCGAGATTTTCGGTCACAAGCCCAGATCCTACCGCGATCTTCCTCTGAGAATAGCTGAGTTTGGCACAGTATACCGTTATGAACAGAGCGGTGAATTACACGGACTCACCCGGGTCAGATCCTTCACCCAGGACGATGCCCACATCTTCTGCACTCCGGATCAGGTCAAAGACGAATTCCTCAACGTACTCGACCTGACCATGATGGTCATCCGCAAACTGGGCTTCGAGACCTTCACGGCTCAGATCAGCCTCCGGGATCCGGAAAACAAATCCAAATACCTGGGGTCCGACGAAAACTGGGCCAAGGCAGAACAGGCCATCATCGATGCTACAAAGGAGGTAGGCCTCCCCACCACCACTGAATTGGGCGAAGCCGCTTTCTATGGCCCCAAACTCGACTTTATGGTCAAGGATGCCCTGGGCAGAAGCTGGCAACTGGGCACCATCCAGGTGGATTATAATCTGCCCGAACGCTTTCAACTGGAGTACATCGGTGCAGACAACAGCAAACACAGACCCGTGATGATCCATAGGGCTCCCTTTGGATCGATGGAGCGGTTTATCGGGGTACTGACCGAACACTGTGCCGGTAAATTTCCCCTTTGGCTGACACCGGACCAGTTTGCGATCCTCACTGTCAGCGACCGGTTCCAAAGCCTTGCAGAAACAGTTTTGCAAACCTTACAGCAGGCGGGTCTCAGAGGCTTTATCGATGACCGCACCGAGTCCATTGGAAAGAAGATCCGCGACAACGAGCTTCGAAAAATCCCCTACATGCTTATTCTGGGAGAAAAGGAGGCAGAAAGTGGCCAATTATCCGTGCGCAGACAGGGAGAAGGCGATCAGGGCAGCATGACTATTCCGGATTTTGTGCAACTGATCCAGTCCCAGATCTAGGTCCTTTAACGCCAAATTTTATTGGGAAACAATATATCATATTAAATAATATGATATTTCGTATTTAATTATTTATCAATTAATTATATAATTAATAGTCATGCCGCTGCAAGATTAACGAAGCATTGACTAAAGATTAATCCTGCTTAACATGCAGGATATTTTGTCGATCTACCTTTGCGTAAAATTTGTAAAACAATAAAAATGAAAAACTTAGTTATTCTTTCCACATTCGTTCTTTTCGTATTCGCTTGCAAAAATGTAGATCAGTTCCGTGCTCCGATCGAAACCCTCGCAGCTGACTGGGCTAAAACCGGTACCATGGTGACTGATGCTGCTACTGAAGTAAATACCCTGATCAGCGACCTGACTTCACTCCAGGACAGCATGACTGTGCCTGCAGGCAGCAAAATGTCCGCTGATGCAACTGCAATGCTGGACAGCCTGAAAAACGGTTACATGGCTCAGGTACAAGGCCTCGGCACTGTGGCTGGAGAAATCACCGGCTTCACTGAAAAGTGGACTGCTATGACTGCTGATGTAGACGCTCTGAGCGCTGGTCTGAAAGACGGCAAACTCGAAGGAGACGTAATGGCCAAAGTTACTGAACTGACTGATGCAGTAAAAGCTGCCACTACTTCTGTAGATGGTTGGAAAACTGCTGCTGCTGCTGCAAAAGAAGCTGCTATGTCCATGTACAACATGTACAAAGAAAAATCCATGGCGAAGTAATTTTCGCTTCCAAAGGATAAAAATTGAAAGGCCTCTCCGTGAGGCCTTTTTTTTTGCCCCAAACCGGGCTTCACTCAAAGACAGGATAACTTTCTACCTTTGGAACTCATCCAATCAGATACCACACAGGACCATGCAGGAAAGACACGCAGACAGGACTTTGTATTTTCAGGAACAAGGCCTGACCACCAGGAAATATGTGATCCCATACATCCAGGCGCAATTGGAGATCGGATCGCACAGCACCATTCTGGAAGTAGGCTGTGGAGAAGGAGGCAATCTGACTCCTTTTCTGGATCTGGGCTGCAAGGTGGTGGGCATCGATATCATGAAAGACCAGATCGCCCTGGCCCGGAAATATTTTGCCGGACATCCCAACGAAGCCAAGCTGACCCTGATCGATCAGGATATTTACCAGGTGCATCCAGCCACTCTTCCGGCCTTTGATGTGATCTTCCTGAGGGATGTGATCGAACACATTCCGGATCAGGAGCGCTTTATGCACTACATACGTTCCTTCATGGCTCCCCATGGAGTGATTTTTTTTGGATTTCCTCCCTGGAGGATGCCCTTCGGAGGCCACCAGCAGGTCTGCAGAAGTAAATTCCTGTCCAGACTGCCGTGGTACCACCTCTTGCCCAACAATCTTTATACGGGGCTCCTGAAGGCCTTTGGCGAAAGCGACGAGCTCATCGCTGCCCTGCTCGAGGTCAAGGAAACCGGGATCAGCATTGACAGATTCCACCGCTGCCTGGCAGGTGCGGGCTGGAAAATAAAAAAGGAAACCTACTATCTGATCAATCCCAATTACGAAACCAAATTTGGGCTGAAGCCAAGGGTTTTGCCGGCAGGGATGAAAATTCCGTGGCTTTGTGATTACTATACTACGGCCATTTATTGCGTGGCGGGGAGGGATTGATCTGTTCTATTTGCAATCGGAATTACAAAAGTCTATACAAATAGAAGAAAAGCCCCTTTGGCATATGTCAGGATGTCGTACGAATTTCATTCACTTCATCAAAAATCCAAGATCGCCCACCAGCGCCTTCAGGGTGAGTCTGGAGACCATCCACTGGTACCAGGCATCCTGCTTGTTGGTGGCCGCAGCGATCAGGTCAAACTGCGCCTGTCGCAACTCCAGACTGGTCACAGCATTTCGTTCATGCTTTTCGCGGGTGAGATTGAGGTTTTCCTCCGCAAGGCTCAGCTTCTGTGATTCCAGCACATACCGGGACCGGTGAAACTCCTCATTGCTGCGGGTCTGAGCAAGCTGGTAGCCCGTACCACTCATCCATTGATCCCGGAGTATTTCATTGCGTTCGATTTGTAGTTTGATTTCTTTTGAATTCCTGCTGATGCGTCCTCCATCAAAAATTGGCATGCTGAATTGCAACTGAGCCAGGGGGCCGTAATTCTGTGAATACAGGCTGAATCCGGCCTGATTTTCTGTCCGGTTGAAATTATAGGCTCCCAGTAAACCCAGTGCTGGCCATCGCTCCGCCAGAGTCTCCTTGCGGCTGTACTCCAGTACCCTCCGGTCTATATCGTAGAGCTTCAGCTGAGGATGAGCAGAAAGGTCCGGCTGAACCAGGGGCTTGTCCATGTCCAGTTCCGGGACCAGGGTATCGGTCAGGACGGGTTTGCGGTCTGCCGGCTCCAGCATCCACTGCATGAGGTTTTGGTAGGCCAGATCCAACTCATTTTCACGGGTACGGAGCAGGATTCCGATCTCCTGAAGATCGATTTGCGCAGCCAGCAGATCGGCTTTGCCTTTCAATCCCTGGTCAAACCGGATTTGCTCCAGTTTGACGCGGTCTTCGGCCAGTTCCATCTGAGCCCTGGCCAGTTTGATCAGATTCATCACCCTGACGATGGAGTAATACGATAGTGCCACCTGGTAGCTGAGGTTCAGGCTTTCGAGTTCGAGATTCCGGATAGCCCTTTCTTCGAGCAGCTCCAGGCGGTCTTTGGCAATGAACATCCTCATGCCCTGAAAGAAATCCCAGTTTAGCTGCATGTTACCATTGTATTGCTCAGAACGGGCATTGTCCCGTCTGATCTCCGTGCCATTGACCAGCCTCTGGTCCAGGGAATTGCTGGAAAGGCTTGGATTCAGGTTCAGACTGACCTGGGGTACGATGCCGGTTTCACCCCATTTGTTGCGGTTTTCTGCAATCTCCCTGTCTTTTTCGGCTATGAGAATTCCGTGTTGCCGTTCCAGCGCGGTGCGGATGGCATCTGACAGTTTTAGATTCTGTGCAGACAGGATCAGGGAGAAGATTAAAAGCAGGGCAAGATTAAGCCACTTCATCGGTCCTGGGTTTTTTGTAAGACAGAAAAGTGTAGATGGCCGGTATGACAAACAAGGTCAGTAAAAGGGAAAACAGCAATCCTCCCATGATCACGACTCCCAGGGGTACGCGGCTGGTGGACGCAGCACCCAGCGAGAATGCCAGAGGCGATGCACCCAGTGCCATGGCCAGTGTGGTCATCAGGATGGGCCTTAACCTCTCTTTGGCACCTTCCAGTACTGCCTGAAGCCGGGGCATGCCTTTTTCGCGTTTTTGGTTGGCAAAATCGACGATCAGAATTCCGTTTTTCGTCACCAGACCGATCAGCATGATCATACCGATTTGCGAAAAAATATTGATCGTGTGTCCAAACAGCCAAAGTGAAGCCAAAGCTCCGAAAATAGCCAGCGGCACGGTCATCATGATGATAAAGGGATCGATGAAGCTTTCAAACTGGGCCGCCAGAACCAGGAAGATCAGTACCAAAGCGAGCACAAAGGCAAAACCGATGCTTCCCGTACTTTCTGCAAAATCGCGGGAAGGTCCGCTGAGGGCAGTGGAAAAGCCGGGATCGAGCACGCGACCGGCGATCTCTTCCATCTCCTTGATGCCATCGCCCAGGGTAAAACCCGGGGCAAGTCCGGCGGATATGGTAGCCGATTTATAACGGTTGAAATGATAAATGGAAGGGGTGGTGCTGACCTCTTCTGTGCGAATCAACTGATCCAGAGGAATGACCTGTCCATTTTTATTTCTGACGTACAAGAGGCGGATGTCAGAGGGGTCATCCCTGAAATTCCGGTCCATTTGTCCCAGGACCTGATACTGTCTTCCGTTTTTGGTAAAATAACCCATACGGCGGTTGCTGTAGGACATCTGCAATACCTGCGCAATGTCCTGAACGCTGACACCGAGATCGGCCGCACGCGCACGATCAATCTCCACGCTCAGTTCGGGCTTGTTGAACTTGAGGTCGGAATCGACATTCACCAGCACTTTGCTCTTTGATGCTTCTTCCAGAATTTTGGGAAGCACTTCTTTTATCTTTTGCAGATCGCTGTTCTGGATCACAAATTGTACAGGGAGACCGCCTCGCCGGTTGACGGATATGGTTTGCTCCTGTATGGGAAAAACACGTCCCTCACTGTATCGGGGCAATGCTTTCGAAATGCGCTGAACTACCTGCTCCTGACTGGCCTTGCGCTGGTCCGGATCGGTCAGTACAACCCGCACAAAACCGGTGTTGGCCGCGCCGCTTCCGATGAAACCGGGTGAGGTCACAGAAAGTACCACTTTTTTCTCCGGCACAGAATCGAGTACCATTTGGGTGACCTCATTGACGAATTGATCCATCCTGTCATAGGAGGTTCCTTCCGGTGCGGTCAGGCTGAGTCTGAACTGACTCCGGTCTTCCATGGGGGCAAGTTCAGTGGGCAAGGAATTAAATAAAGAATATGCACCCCACAGACAAAGTGCCAACACAATTAAGGCAAGCCATCGAAAACGCAAAAAAGCGCTGAGCAGGAGTTCATAACCCCTTTCCATGGAGCGGAAAAAAGGTTCGGTCTTGAGATAGAACCAACCGGGTTTTTCAGTTTTTCGGGAAACATAAACGGTCAGAACGGGCGTCAGGCTGAGACTGACAAAGGCAGAGATCAACACGGCTCCGGCCACCACCACTCCAAATTCACGGAACAGGCGTCCCACAAATCCTTCCAGAAAGATCACCGGAATAAAGACCACTGCCAGCGTAATGGAAGTGGCAATGACCGCAAAATATATTTCTGATGAGCCCAGTCGGGCAGCCGTCATTTTGGACATGCCGGCCTCGATTTTCTTGTAAATATTTTCGGTCACGACAATTCCATCGTCTACTACCAATCCCGTAGCCAGTACGATGGCAAGGAGGGTCAGGATATTGATGGAAAAGCCGGCCAGATACATGATAAAAAACGCTCCGATCAGCGACACAGGGATATCGATCAGGGGCCTGAGTGCAATGATCCAGTCTCTGAAGAAAAGGAAAACGATCAGAATGACGAGCAGGATGGCGATGATCAGCGTTTCCTCTACTTCCATTATGGATTTCTTGATGTATTGGGCCTGATCCAGTCCTACATTGATTTCAAATTCCGGAGGAAGGGTCTGTTTGATCTGTTCCAGTCTCCTGTTGAACTCCTCGGCAATGGCCACATAGCTTGTACCGGGCTGCGGAACAAGGGCCAGGGCAATCATGGGCACACCGCTTTCCTTGAGAATGGTTTCTTCGTTTTCTGGTCCCAGTACTGCTTCGCCTATATCTTTCAATCGGATCACAGAAGATCCGGTGGAGGACACGACCAGGTTGTTGAAATCTGCTTCATCCTGCAGCTGCCCAAATGTGCGGATGGATAATTCCGTGCTGTTCCCGGTAATCTTTCCGGATGGTAATTCCACACTCTCGCGAAGCAATGCATTCTGCACATCCTGTGGGGTAAGCCGGTAGGCATTCAGTTTGGCAGGATCCATCCAGATCCTCATGGAATATTTTTTTTCTCCCCAGATCGTGATGGAGCTCACCCCTGGTATGGTCTGCAGGCGTTCCACCAGATTGTCGTAGGCAAACTCAGTGAGTTCCAGCGGATTCTTGCTTTCGCTTTTGACGGTCATGGAGAGTATCGGATCTCCGCTGGCATCTGCCTTGCTTACGGTGGGAGGAGCATCCAGATCATTGGGCAGGTTTCTGATGGCCTGAGAGACCTTATCGCGGACGTCGTTTGCAGCTTCCTCCAGATTGACACTCAGATCGAATTCAACGGTAATATTGGAATTGCCCTGTGAACTCAGAGAGGTGATGTTCTTGATGCCTGCTATTCCGTTGATGGCCTTTTCAAGGGGTTCCGTGATCTGAGATTCGATGATATCGGAATTGGCACCCGGGTAAGAAGTTCGTACATTGATATTGGGAGGGTCAATGGCTGGAAAATCCCGAACGCCCAAATTGCGGAAACCCAGGTAACCAAACAGGATGATGACCAGGTTGAGCACCACGGCCAGGACAGGCCTGCTGAGACTGAGTTGAGAAATATTCATCGGCTGTTCAGGATGTTTTGGACCTGCACGGTGCTACCCGGTTTGATGCCCATGAGCCCTGTGGTCAGGATGGTATCGCCTTCCTCCACTCCGCTGAGGATCTCTACGCGTGCGGAATCGCGCACCCCAAGCTGCACCGAACGAAACTGAGCCTGTCCATCCTTGAGGACCACCAGCTTTTTGTCGCGTGCCTGGGGTATGATGGCCTGACTGGGTACCATAAATCCGCTGCTGGATTTATCGAGCTGAATGATCACTTCTGCAAAAAGTCCATGAACCAGCTTAGCTGATCTTTCCTGCACTTCACCTAGAAAAACCAGGGAACGGGTGTTAGGATCCAGGGATGATTCGCGCGATACTATTTTGGCATGAAACAATTCGTCCGATGAGGATATTCTGAAGGTCACCAGCTGTCCGTTGCGGATCATGGGGATATATCGCTCAGGTACCGAAAAGCGGATACGCGTTTTACTCAGATCGCCCAGACTGACCAGCACACTCGAAGGTGTAACAAATGCTCCCGGACTGATCTGACGGATGCCCAGTGTACCCGTAAAGGGAGCTTTGATCTGATGCTTGTCTATCTCGGCTTTCAGGATTTCCATATCTGCCTCGATGCTGCGCAATTGAAGCAGTGCCTGATCGTATTCTGCCTGCCCAACCGCTCTTGAGCTGAGTAGTTCTTTCTGTCTCTTCTCGGTTTGCTGTGCAATCTCTTTTTGCACCTTCAGTTTGGCCAGTCTGGCCTGCGGGTCAGCATCGTTGAGCCTGGCCAGCAACTGTCCTCTCTCGACCTTCTGACCGTCTGAAAAAAGAACCTGGCTGATCAATCCCGATATTTCAGGATGCACTTCTGTCTGCTCCCAGGCTGCAATAGTGCCTGGCAACATTAGTTTCTCGCCTATGGCTTCTTTGGTGACGATCCATCCCTGAGAGCTCACAGGCCTCTTGGCAGCTGGCCCCTGCTGCACTTGAGTTTGCTCCTTTTTTCGGCAGGAGACCATCAGAAGCAAGTGCATGAAAAAAATCAAAGAAAGACTGCGCATCCTGCAAAAATATATAAAATACATCGAATGTCCGGAGGATCAGACAATTGGTTAAACTGGCTTAAGATTTCTGAAAAATTTGAACAAACCGACATACGGTGTTCTGCCGCTGCCGCTCCTGCTAGAACTCGGGATCAACCGGCCAAAGCCGCAGCTCCGCCTACGATCTCAGAGAGTTCCTTGGTAATAGCCTCCTGACGGGCTTTGTTGTAATTGATCCTCAAATCAACCAACATCTCTTCCGCATTTTCGGAAGCTTTGTCCATGGCCGTCATGCGCGCTCCGTGTTCGGAAGCCTGATTGTCCAGTATGCATTTGTAAAGTTGGGATTGCAGAATGGATGGGACCAGTTCGCGTAAAAGCTCCACCTGTGAGGGTTCAAACAGGAAATCGGGTTTCATGGTCCTGGCGGCTGTTTCACTTTGGGCTGGCTCCACCTTGGCTACCGGCAGATACTGTTCCATTTCTGGAAACTGAGTGCCCGCATTCTTGAATCTACCGTAAAAAATTTCTACCTGATCGGTAACATCGGATTTAAAGTCGGCCATGATCCGGTCTGCCACAGCCACCACTTTCTCATAACTCAGACTGGTCTGCAACTGGGTATAATCCTGAATCATCTGACACTGGGGATAGCGCTTCTTGAAATACTCAAATCCCTTTTTCCCGATGCATAGAAAACTGAGTTTTCCATCAGCAGCCTGTGTGCTGTATTGCTCCTGGATTCTTTTTTGTGCCAGTTTGATGATGTTCGCATTGAACGCACCACAAAGACCTCTGTCAGATGTGATGATCACCATCATGGGATTTTTACGGCTGGTGGGACGGGCAAACACTTCAGCACCCTGACCATCGGAAAAACTCATGATGTTGGTCAGCATCGAGTTCAATTTATTGGCATAAGGCCTCATCTGAATAATCGCCTGCTGCGCCCGCCTTAACTTGGCAGCAGAAACCATCTTCATCGCTTTGGTGATCTGTTGCGTGGAGATGACGGATTTAATCCTGTTGCGTACTTCTTTTAGATTAGCCATATTTCCTTAATTTGTAATCTGAGCATCAAAAGATTTTTCAACTTATCTGAATAACCTGAGATCTCATATTCAATTTCATTTTTCAGCACACCATTCATTCAAACAACAGCTAAAAATTTAACCGAGATACTGAAAGAATGGAGCGATGAATATAACCAGAATGATTACTTCACTTTCAGTTCAGAAGCCAGTTTTTTCAAAACGTTCAGATCGGCATCGTCGAGTTTTCCCTTTCTGAAATTCTCCAGTACCTGCGGATGTCTCTGCTCCAATTCCGTGTAAAGGAGGATTTCAAAATCCTTAACCTTTTCCACAGGAATATCTTTCAGAAGATTATTGGTACCCATGAAGATGATGGCTACCTGTTTCTCCACGGCTACTGGGCTATACTGAGGCTGTTTCAGAATTTCCACATTTCGCTTTCCCTTGTCCAGAACGGCTTTTGTGGCTGCATCGAGATCGGAACCGAATTTGGCAAAAGCCTCGAGTTCGCGATACTGAGCCTGATCCAGTTTCAAAGTACCGGAGACCTTTTTCATGGACTTGATCTGAGCATTTCCACCCACACGGGATACAGAGATACCTACGTTGATGGCAGGACGGATACCGGCGTTGAAAAGGTTGGATTCCAAAAAGATCTGACCATCTGTGATGGAAATCACGTTGGTGGGAATATAGGCGGAAACGTCACCTGCCTGTGTTTCGATGATCGGGAGTGCCGTCAACGAGCCTCCTCCCTTTACGATGCCGGCCTTTTTAAGAGACTCGGGCAGATCGTTCATATTGCGTGCGATCTCATCGTTGTTGATCACCTTGGCCGCTCTTTCCAACAGCCTGGAGTGCAAATAGAATACGTCACCGGGGTAGGCTTCGCGTCCAGGGGGACGTCTCAGCAAAAGAGATACCTCGCGATAGGCTACAGCCTGTTTGGAAAGGTCATCGTAAATCACAAGTGCCGGTCTGCCTGTATCGCGGAAGAACTCTCCGATCGCAGCTCCTGCAAACGGAGCATAGAACTGAAGTGGAGCAGGATCTGAAGCAGAAGCGGATACAATGATCGTGTACGGCATCGCACCGTACTCTTCCAGTGTCCTTGCCACTTTGGCTACTGTGGAGGCCTTTTGGCCTGAAGCCACGTAAATGCAATATACGGGTTCGCCCCTTTCGTAAAATTCTTTTTGATTGATGATGGTATCGATGGCAATGGCCGTCTTTCCTGTCTGACGGTCTCCAATGATCAACTCGCGCTGACCCCTTCCGATAGGGATCATGGAGTCAATCGCCTTGATACCGGTTTGCAGCGGTTCGTTTACAGGCTGTCTGAAGATTACGCCGGGAGCCTTGCGCTCAATCGGCATCTCATAACGGGTACCCGCGATAGGGCCTTTTCCATCGATGGGTTCACCCAGCGGATTCACCACGCGCCCTACGAATCCTTCTCCTACCTGAATGGAAGCGATCTTGTTGGTCCTCTTCACCCTGGATCCTTCCTTGATTCCATTCCAGGGACCCATAAGTACCACACCGACATTGTCCTCTTCGAGGTTGAGTACGATGGCCTGAACTCCTGTCTCAAACTCCACAAGCTCTCCTGCCTGTGCATTGGTCAGTCCGTATACGCGGGCAATTCCGTCACCTACGGTGAGCACCGTGCCCACTTCTTCCAGCTCAGCAGCTGTATGGGATCCTGAGATTTGTTGCTTGAGTATTGCTGATATTTCTTCGGGTCTGATATTTACCATGATGGAATAATTTTTGTTGGATTAAGATTTAACTACAAGGTTAGTGTAAGAAGAATCATAGAGGTTGGTGCGGAAACTGTCAAGTTTTCTCTTGGCAGTACTGTCCACCTGACGACCGTCCATCTGGAAGATAAATCCTCCGATCAACTTTTCGTCCAAACGGGAAACTATTTCCATGGTTTCACCGGGCTTAAGCCAATCCTTGAATTTCTGCCGGAAATATTCCAGTTGCTCAGGACTCTGCACAGTAGGAGTAATGAGAACCGCGGTGCGGATCTTCATGATCCCCTTGTACTGACTGATAAAAGACTGGCAAATGGAACTCAAGAGAGGTTCGCGGCCTTTGGATGCCAGGAGGACCATGAAGGTCTGGACCAAACTGGTCACCTTGCCTCCAAAAAGGGCTTCAAATATTTTTTCCTTCTTGTCAGAAGTCACAACAGGACTTTTGAGCATCTGGTGAAACTCCCTGTTCTGACAGGCGCTTTGGACCAAGAGAATGTCCTGATAAACTTTGTCAAGCTGATGGGTCTCATTGGCGAGATCGATCAGGGACTTGGCGTACCGGGTGGCTATTTTTAATTGGGACATGTCAGTTAGTTTGTATTGAGATCATCTACCAGCCGCTTGATATAATCCTGCTGGGAGGAATCATCCCTGAGATTCTGGCGGATCACCTTCTCAGCAATATCCACAGCCATGGCGCCAACCTGGTTTTTGACGTCCACCAGGGCCGCTTTCTTGGCATTTTCAATATCGTTCTTTGCATTAGTCACAATCCGCTGAGCTTCCTCCTTGGCTTTTTCTCTTGCTTCAGCGATCAGAATGTTGGCAGACTCCTTGGCTTCGCGGATGATGCGCATTTTTTCCTCGCGTGCCTCGGCCATGATCCGCTCATTTTCTGACTTCATGTTCTTCATTTCCTCTCTGGCCGTCTTTGCTGCATCCAGAGATTCCTGAATGCTTCCTGCACGGTCATTCAGAGCCTGGATGATGGGTTTGAAGGCAAGTTTGCCCACTATCACCCAAAACAGGATGAAAATAAGCGAAGTCCAGAAAAGCAGACCAAAAGTAGGTTTGATCGGACTGAAGTCCATCGCCAATAATATCATTGAGTCCATATAATTGAGTCGTTTTAATCAAAAAAAGAACAGCTACAGAGACCAACCGTCCTGCAGACTGTTCTGATCAAAAAATCTTAAGCCACCAGGTATGAGAACATGATCGCCAGAAGCGCTGCTCCTTCTACAAGGGCAGCAGTAAGAATCATGTTGGCACGGATATCTCCGACTGCCTCAGGCTGACGAGCGATCGCCTCCAAAGCTTTTCCGCCGATAGTTCCAACACCGATTCCAGCTCCGATAGCTGCGATTCCCATTCCGATTGCTGCAATTGAACCTCCCATAAATTCAGGTTTTTATATGGTTTAAAAAAAATGATTTAATGATGTGCGTCTTCATGTCCGTGATCGTGATGCTCTTCTGTAGCGGCACCAATGTAAGATGCAGTAAGCAGGGTGAAAACATACGCCTGGATGAAGGCCACCAGCAATTCGATGGTCATCATGAACAGTGTGAGCAGGATGGATCCTACTGCTGCGCCAGAGGCAGCGCCTACGTTTTCGCCTGATTTACCGAAAATGAAGATCAGACTGATGAAAATGATGATGACGATGTGACCAGCTGTGATGTTGGCAAACAATCGGAGCATCAAAGTCACCGGTTTGATGAATATGCCCAGTATCTCAATAGGAGTGATAATGGTCTTGACGCCTGCAGGCACGCCGGGCATCCAGAGTATGTGTTGCCAGTAATGGCGGTTTCCTTTCAGATTGACCACGATGAAGACCAGAACAGCCAATACCATGGTAACGGCCAGGTTGCCGGTCACATTTGCTCCTCCCAGAAAGGGTATCTGTCCAAAGAGGTTGAGTCCCAGTACAAAAAAGAAAAGGGACAAAAGCAAGGGCATATACTGAGTGTACTTGGGTCCAATGAAAGGCTTGGCCACCTCGTCCTGAAGAAAGAGGATGATCGGTTCAAAAAGCTTCTGAGCCCCGACCGGAGCAGTTCCGGGCGCTTTTTTATAATGACGGGCCATACTGAAAAATACCCAGGCCAGAAGTGCCATCACGAGCAGCATGGCCAGCACGTTTTTGGAAATGGAAAAATCGTAAAAACTGGTGATTCCTCCGTCAAAAAGGCCTCCGTCAGCCGTACTGGCCTTGTCCAGGGGCAACATGCGTCCCTGAAAAGAAACCAGGTCAACGGATTTCTTTTTGCCATTCATTTCTTTCTCCTCGCTGCCAAAACCACCGATCTCCACCTTTCCCATGGGAAATGTAGGATCTGTCACCCTCATGACCCGACCCATGTTCAATACGTAGCGGTCATAAGCGTAATGGCCGGAGCCGTGGTGGTGATCGTCTATTCCAAATTTAGAAGAAGAGAAAAAGGACCAACCCTGATCCGGAGCATATAAAATGCAGGGCAATGGGAAGTTCCAGGGACCGATGCTGTACACATTCAGATCAGAAATATGGTGGAAAGCGGTTTCCTTGGCATCAAATTCACCATGAGCTTCCTGCTCGGAATGAGCTGCGGGTGCTACGTTGGGTTCTGAGGTCGCGGCAGGAGCGGCGTGATCGTGGCCGGAATGATCATGCCCATCGTGATTATGACCCTCGTGGCTGTGGCCGGAATGATCATCATGTTGCTGAGCCAAATCGTGGTAATGCTGGTTGTCAGCGTTTTGAGCATGGATCTTGGCCCCCAGTGCCAGGATAATCAAAAGAAAATACAGTTTTAATTTCATCATGGGTTTTACCCTTTTTGAAAAACCGTGCAAAACTAATCCTTTTCCAGGGAATAGCCGGGGCAAGGGTTTGTTAAGAATTTGTTTATCCGGTCGGATCCTTAGCTGCTTACGCCAAAAGGCTTGCAGGCATGGCGGGATACCAGGATCATCCCAATCTTCCAGGTCCATAAACAGATCCTGGCAAGCTCTGACTTCAATTTTTATAA
Organism: Bacteroidota bacterium; assembly: GCA_029572935.1. Classification (GTDB taxonomy): domain Bacteria; phylum Bacteroidota; class Bacteroidia; order Chitinophagales; family Saprospiraceae; genus Vicinibacter. The sequence goes on along the minus strand of JAKQHM010000054.1, from coordinate 28,358 downwards.
AAGCTTAGGCTGAAACCTATCTTTTCAGCAGCAGGTTCATGCCCATTTGCAACAAATCGTCGGAGATCCTTCCGTCGTTGTTGGTGTCCAGCAATCGGCCGAAGATGCCCAGGCCTGAGTTCTGCTGGGTGGTCTGCTGCACAGTTTGACCCAAAACCTGACCGATATTGCCCGTGTCAATTTGATTGGAGGCTCGGGCTTTGCCCAAAAGTCCCATCAGAACGGGAGCCAAAATGCCCATCAGCTTCAAAACGGTGGACATATCGAGTTTGAAAACCTGACTGACGCCCTGTGCCACGTTCTGCTGTTTGAAACCCAGGATGTGTCCCAGGATGCCGGCGGCATTCAACATGGGTTGTTCCTGCGATCCGGATCCAGCCATGGAAAGAAAGCCGGAGAGGTTGTCCAAAATACTGCCGTCGTGATGACGTTCGAGGGCTCCTAGCAGGCTTCCGGCTCCTTCCTGAGAAGTGGAATTATTGGCAAGTCCCTGCATGAGGGTGGTCATGATGCTCTTGGCAGCGGCCACACCCTGATTGGGATCCTGGATGCCAGCCTGTGAGGCCATTCCGGCCAGCGTATCGTCCGAGAGGTATTGTCCGATGAGTTGATTTAAATCCATGGCTTGTTTATTTTAGTGGCAAATAAACAATATTCCCCCCTTTTAATTTACCTATCAGGCTAAAATAGTTAAAATAGACCTCCATGCGCTTTTCAATAATCCCTTTGATCACACTTATATTTTTACTGTCATGTCCCCTGATGGCTCAGAAATACGGATATACCGTAAAAGGGGGCATGGGTATTGCCAGCCAGAGATGGCAGGGAGGAGGCGGGGGAAGGACCCCGCTCAGAGCTTACCATGCGGATTTGGGAATAGACTGGGAATCAGAAGGCGGCAACGTCATCTACGGCCAGCTGGGCTACCACCAGAGGGGGTCCGGTCTCCGCGTGCTTCAGTTTATGGATGTCAATGGCAATATTCTGCCCGGAGGAACCTTTGGCATGCGATTCCACAACCTGGCCCTGGAGGCAGGTATGAAAAAATTCTTCCTGAAAGGGCAGACCAGGGCCTATTACGGCTTGGGAGTCAGAGTGGAATACACCATGGATTCGGAATTTGAATTCCTTTTTCTTCAATACAGGGATTTCGTGCAGAAATTCAACTATGGCTTCAGCGTCCGGGTAGGTACTGAGTTCAAACTGGGCAAACTGGTTATGGGAGGAGTCGAAGCTCAGGTAGCTCCTGATATTTCCCGCCAGATCTGGGTACCCTCCGGCATCCGGGTGATCGATCCACGCACCAACATGATCAGCAATGGCACGGAGCAAAACGTCAGAAACCTTGGCCTGGAGCTTTCCCTATACCTCAGGTTCCTACAGATTATTGAATACATAGACTGATCCGATGGGTACCCCTGCCCGATCAAAGGCCGGATTCCGAAATAGTCCTATATTTGCAGCCTTATTTTAAAAAACATGCCATACTTATTCACATCAGAATCCGTTTCCGAAGGACACCCGGACAAGGTGGCCGACCAGATTTCAGACGCACTCATCGACAATTTCCTGGCTTTTGACCGGGATTCCAAGGTGGCCTGCGAAACCCTGGTGACCACAGGACAGGTAGTCGTAGCAGGAGAGGTGAAAACCAAAACCTACCTCGACATCCAGAAAATTGTCAGGGGAGTGATTGAAAACATCGGTTATACCCACAGCGAATATATGTTTGAAGCCAACAGCTGTGGTATTCTGTCAGCCATACACGAACAGTCTCCCGATATCAACCGCGGCGTGGACAAAAAGAAAAAAATTGATCAGGGTGCCGGCGATCAGGGGATGATGTTTGGATATGCCTGCAACGAGACCGCCCATTATATGCCGCTTCCGCTCACTCTGGCCCATATGCTGCTGGAGGAACTGGCCAGGATCCGCAAAGAAGGACGGCTTATGCCTTACCTCAGACCGGACTCCAAGAGTCAGGTGACCATTGAATACAGCGACGACAACAAACCTCAAAGGATCGATACCATCGTGATTTCCACCCAACACGATGATTTTATCAAACCAGGAAAGGCCATCAATGCAGAGGACAGGGCTGACAAAGCCATGCTGCGCAAAATTGCTGAAGATGTGAAAGCCATTCTCATCCCCAGGGTAAAAAGGAAGCTTCCTGCTTCTATTCAAAAACTCTTCAACGATCAGATCACCTATCATATCAACCCCACCGGAAAGTTTGTCATCGGAGGACCCCACGGAGACACAGGTCTCACAGGTCGTAAGATCATCGTGGATACATACGGAGGAAAAGGTGCTCACGGTGGTGGCGCCTTCTCAGGCAAAGACCCTTCCAAGGTGGATCGCTCGGCTGCATACGCCACACGCCACATTGCAAAAAATATGGTTGCGGCTGGTATTTGTTCTGAGGTTCTGGTTCAGGTTTCTTATGCTATCGGCGTAGCCAAACCTTGTGGTGTGTACATCAATACCTTTGGCACTTCCAATGTGAAAATGTCGGACGGAGCGATCGCAAAGAAAATTGAAAAACTGTTTGACCTGAGACCTTTTGCTATCGAACAGAGGCTGAAACTCCGCAATCCCATCTACAGCGAGACAGCTGCCTACGGCCACATGGGACGCGAAAATCAGTTCAAGGAAAAAATATTCACCTCTCCCGATGGAAAGGTCAAAAAAATGAAGGTTGAATTGTTTACCTGGGAAAAACTGGATATGGTGCGGCCCCTGAAAAAGGCCTTCAACATCCGTTGACCAGCCGGGTGCGCCCTTTCAGGCAAAAGCTAAGTCCATGAATGCTCCGGACATGCTCCTTTCCGTTATTGTACCCTGCTACAACGAGGAACGCGTGCTGGAAGCGACCTACTCCAGGATCCGCAGCGTACTTGACTCCAAGTCAATAAACTGGGAATTAATTTTTATCAACGACGGCAGCACCGACCGCAGCCCTCAGATCCTGGATGATTTGGCCAGCAGAGATCCGAAAGTATTCATCCTTCACTTTTCGCGCAATTTTGGACATCAGCCTGCTGTTTCAGCAGGACTGCACGAATGCAAAGGCTCTTATGCGATCATACTGGATGCCGACCTGCAGGATCCTCCTGAGTGTATACCCGAAATGCTTCAACTCGCGCAAGAGCAAAAGGCTGAGGTGATATATGGAGTCAGACGTCAGCGTGCAGGAGAAAGCCTGTTTAAAAAACTGTCCGCCAAACTTTACTATCGCACCATTCATTCCCTTTCCGAAGTGCCACTGCCCCTGGACACAGGAGACTTCCGTCTGATCAGCCGGCGTGTGATCGATGAATTTTGTGCTTTGCGGGAAAAAAACAAATACATCCGCGGACTGATCAGCTGGGTGGGATTCAAGCAGCTTCCATTCGCTTATGACCGTGACAGCCGATATGCAGGAAACAGCCATTACTCTCTTTCCAAAATGATTGGTTTTGCCACCAGAGGGATCACCTACTTTTCCAAAAAACCCCTTTTGATGGCCACCAATCTGGGGCTGTTTTGCGTGCTCGTGGGACTTGGGTTGGTAGTGTACGTATTTGTATCAAAATACTACTTTCACCAGGTTGTATCGGGGTGGGCTTCCCTGTTGATCACCATTGTATTTTTCGGAGGAATCCAGCTGCTCAGCATTGGCCTGCTGGGTCAGTATTTAGGCAGTATCTTTGACGAAGTAAAGGACCGCCCTGAATACATCATACATCGCAAGATTAATTTCAGAGAGATCGATCAAAAAGAAAATTCCGTTTAAGCTATCTGCACCCTATGCCATCAGGGCGCCTAAACCCAGGGCAATCACCAGACATACCGCCAGGGTGAGAAGATAGGAGAATCCTATGATGATACTTTTCAAAATGACTTTCCCGTAAGATTGCCCAAAACTGAATTTGAGGGATACCACAAAGTAAATCAACATCCCAATCATGACCAGCTTGAGGGGAAGGTTAGTCTCCATAAACAATCCCAGTAGCATAACACAGGATAAAAAGGTAAACAATGCAGTGTGTATGTGCACGGAATAGATCAGGTATTCATAATAATTTCGTCCGGACCGGATGTGTAAAAGGTAAAGGATGAAGGCAAAAACGGGCATCAGTACAAACATCAAAATGGAAATGTACTTTATGAAACCTTTTCTCACATTCTGATCAAATGAGCGATCTCCCAGTTTGCCGCGAATAAAATTCTTGAGCACCTGCCTGTTAAAAAAACTGATCTCCTGCCCGTTAGACAGTAGAAGGGAATCCAGTAACAAATGATCGAGTTCCCTTCCTTTAAATTGCTGGAGTTCGGAATTACGGTAGGGATAATTCAGCGTCCAGAAATCCAAAGTATCCAGATCATCCTCTGCGGATTCTTTAGGCATTGTTTCTTCTTCCTTCAAAATGCTGTCCCGGACTATGCTGTCGCTTTTAGGTGTCAGATCCGGATCTTCTTCTTCGTGTTGCTGATCTCCCGGGGCAGAAATGTGGATCCTGCCATCCTTTGTGGGCTGATTGATCTGAATAATTGCTTTGTCCTCATTCTGAACGGTTTTTCCCACCAGCAAAAAGAAAATAAAGCTGATAAAAATATACAAGCGCATGGGAGGTACAAACCGGGCCCTCTTGTTGTCCAGAAATTCGCGGGTCATCTGGCCGGGCTTCAGAAAAAGATATTTCAGACTGAGAAAAACCTTGGTGTCAAAATGAAACAGGGATTCGAAGAATTCAAGTATCAGATGTTTGATGGGTTGATTGGGATGGTGGTTTTCCTGCCCGCAGGAGGGACAATAATTCTCTCCCTCGCGGAAGCTGTATCCGCAATTATCGCATTGACTGGTTCGTATCTTTCTTCTGGCCAAAGTTCATTACTTGGAACAAATGTAAAATGAATTTACTTGAAAAAAAAATATCCGTAATAGTGGAAAGGATCCTGAAATTCTGATAAAGACCCCCAACTTTCAAATGGATCCAATATGTACAATCCGGATTCAATGTCCAGATAGATGACTGAACAGTACGCTGGTACAGCATGTGATCCGTTACATTCGTCTGAAGAAATTTAGTTTATTCGTCATCCAAGCCTCCTTACTTGCACGTCAGAACCCAGCTGATACAATCGGAATGCCTCTAAAAACAAAAAATCACCTTTCCTTTTGGAAGGTGATTTCTTGCCGGGGAATGTAATATGAGCAATCAATACATCATTTGATACTCTTGCTTAAGTCAAATCTCAAAAAAGCCTCCCCCCGAAGAATGGTAAACCAAAATCCGGAGGGGAGAGCTTTAGCTACTTCAATCCTGTGTTTCTTTATAATGATATGGATCAGTTATGATCTGATAACAAGAGCTCAGTTTCGGCGCAGAGACCCAATGACGAAAGCAAAAAGTATTTTGGGATTTCCGTCATCGCAATTCCCTGCGCCGGATCGGGTACCATAAATGGCAACTGAGCCACAGAAAAATCTAAAACAAAAAACTATCAAATAGAGAACCGAAAACAATTCAAGATCGTCTCGGCAGTCCAGGGGAGCAAACTGTGCGCTGTATCCAGCATCGTTTGTGCCACAAATATATCGAAATTGATTCTCGATTCCACGTAAAAAAATGCTTAATTTGCAAAAAATCAGGGAAAACCATTGGAACAGAAGCATGTTTTTTCAGGGAAAACCCTGAGTTTTAGACTTGCGGAAATCCAAAATTTTTTAACGCGATGGTATTATCCCTCATTTGAAAATTGACGCTCATGCCGGAATTAATCCATCTTACAGACCAGAACGACACAGAACTCAGGATCTGGCACATCGAGGAGGATGAGGTCTTTTTCAGACGTTCCATGGAATGGCCGGAAATAGAATCGGAAATTTGTCAGTCTTTTCATCCCAAGAGACGCCTGGAGTATCTTGCCTCGAGATATCTGCTGTACCGGTATCTGCCAGATGAAAAACCGGGTCCCTTCCTCAGAGATGAATTTGGCAAGCTTCTCCTGCGCAATGGCCATCGGAAGCTTTCCATCTCTCATTCCGGAAAATATACGGGATACGCTGTATCCAATCGGGAAATGGGGATGGACCTGCAGGTGTACGATCCCAAGATCCTCAGGATTTTGGGTAAATTTTTGGACTCCACAGAGCAGGATCTTCTCATATCAGGGCTGCACCGCGAAGAAGCCATCCGCATGGGGACCTTGGCCTGGTGTGCCAAGGAAGCCGTGTACAAGGCACATGGGAGAAGGGGCATCCTCTTTAGCGAACAAATCAGACTCCACATTCAATCCGATCATCCTGAAAACCTCATTCCCTATGCATCCTTATCTTTACCCGATCAAACCAAACAATACCGGATCCGATATGAGTTTCGAGATGAATTTATTTGGCTTCTGGCCTGCCTTCAGGAGGATGGTCTGCATGGGGCTTTACTTGACCCTGCTCCTCTCTGGTTGTAAATCATCGCCGGAGCCGGCTAAAAAAGAGGGCACCCCTTCACAGACCCGCACGGGACCAGAACTGGCTTTTTCCGACCTCCCGGCTGATTTTGCCGCTTTTTATGCGCAGTTCCATCAGGATAGCCTGTTCCAGATCCAACACATACACTTTCCGCTGGAAGGTCTCCCCGAGCATGCAGATCCGGAGTTCATTGGCGATGAAGCTTTTTACTGGTCTCCGGACCAATGGGTGTTCCAGAAGTCAGGATTCAAGGAAAGCGCGAATTATGAGGTCGTCTATTCCAACCTCGCAGACATCCTGATCGAAGAGAAAATCACTGAGAAAAAATACGGCCTGGTGGTGATCAGGCGCTTCGCCAAATCAGGGGATGGGTGGAACCTGATCTACTATGCCGGTTTAAACAAGTATAAGCCTGCGGAGAAAACCGAGAAATGAGTTACCTTTATTCCCATAAATTCTGAACCATATGCCCATTCGCCGACCTTTCAACCTGCATCACTGGATCGAAGAGCACCGGGAGGAACTGAAGCCCCCCGTTGGCAACCGCAATCTGTACCACGAATCCGAAGACTACATCGTGATGATCGTGGCAGGCCCCAATGCCCGCAAGGACTATCACTTCAATGAAACCGAAGAATGGTATTACCAGATCGAGGGCGACGTGACCGTACGCATACAGGAAGATGGCAAGCCAGTCGATATACCCATACGTCAGGGTGAAATTTTTCTGCTTCCAGCCAATACGCCGCACAGCCCCATTCGTCCTGCAGGTACCATTGGCCTGGTCATCGAATGCAAAAGAAAACCGGGAGAACAGGATGGTTTACTTTGGTTTTGTGAAAAGTGCAATACCAAACTGCACGAAAGTTATTTCCCACTGACCAATATCGAAAAGGATTTCATCCCGAGGTTCCGCGAGTTCTACACTTCTGAGAACATGCGAACCTGTCCAAACTGTGGCCATGTCATGGAGGCCGATCCCAGATTTATCAATTGACACCGTTTTTGAGCAAGATCTATTTCGCTTCAGACTTTCACTTGGGTGCACCGGGCTTACTCAGCTCACGCGAACGCGAAAAAACCATTGTGCGCTGGCTGGATCAGATATCCGGGGATGCCTCGCAATTATATCTGGTGGGAGATGTTTTCGACTTTTGGTTTGACTACAAAAAAGTAGTTCCTCGAGGTTACACCCGACTTCTGGGCAAACTGGCGGAACTCAGGGATAAAGGGATTGAGATCATTTTCTTTACCGGCAATCACGACCTGTGGATGAAGGATTATTTCAGTGTGGAACTGGACATACCCATTCTGCATGAACCAATCACCCAAACTCTCGGCGGAAAACTCTTTTACATTGGTCATGGAGATGGCCTGGGCCCGGGTGATCACGGTTACAAACGGCTCAAAAAACTTTTTCGCAATCCGTTGGCCCAATTTGCCTTTCGCTGGATCCATCCGGATATCGGCATCGGTCTCGCAGATTTCTTCTCAAAAAAAAGTCGCCAGGCTCAGGCTCCGGTGCAGCAATTTCTAGGGACTGACCGTGAATGGCTGATCTCCTTTGTCGAAAAAGAATACACCCAAACCCCTGCTGATTATTTCATCTTCGGACACAGACACCTGCCCATCGATTACACGCTCAGCAACGGGCGTTCTCGTTACGTCAACCTGGGGGACTGGCTCAGTTTTCAATCCTATGCCGAATTTGATGGGATAGAGCTTAAGTTAAAATTTTACGAAAAAGACGATGTGGCGATTCGCATATAGTCTGAATCTGTTCCTGATATGCTGTACTTGCTCCCTGGCACAGACAGGTTCCCTGCGTTTCCGGGACAGCCTGAAAGTGAAAGCTACCACCGTGGCAATGGACCGGATGAACCGATTGTACTTGCTTACCTCCAATGGCAGTAGACTCATCAGGTATAAAGAAGATCTGATTCTGGATCGGGAGCTTGGAAGCCCTTTCTTCAGCCCCTACATGTCCCTGGACGTAAGTGAGCCGGGCAGGCTCTTGTTGTTCTATCCGGAGTATTCCAGTGTACAGATTCTCGACGAAAATCTGGAAACGATGTCCGATGAATATTATCCCGAACTCAATTCGGAAAGTGCCTTTTGCCATCACGGCACAGGCCAATATGCCTATTTCAGCAATGGCAGAATCCATACGAGAGACCAAAAGGATAAGAGCATCCGTTCGGGCGAAGTGATTCACCGCACCCTGCGCAAGACAGACAAAACAATTCAGTTGAAATCAGATCGGACTTCCCTCTATTTGCTCATTCCCGGAAGTGGATTGTGGATATTCAATGAGCAATTGAAATCCGTTCATCATCTGGAAGACAGCGCGATCTTGAAAACAGATGTGCGCGATGGACTTTTGTACTATTTGAAAGACAATGCCATTTACCTGTGGAAACCCGGAGGTCAATCCTACCTGAAAATATACCAGGGCACAGAAACCATTTTAGATTTTGCCCTCAACCAGAAATATCTGGTCATTTGCCTTCCGGGACGAGTGCTAAGGTTTGAGAGGAAAAATTAGCACCGCGGATTGATCCAGCTTAGTACTTGATAAATTGTCCTGTATAGGATTTTTTTCCGGATTGCAGGAGGTAGTGATACACTCCATTCGTCCAGGAATGCAGAGAAATGACTTCTCCTGAACTGACGTTTTTGTGCAAAACCTGCTGCCCCTGATCGTTGTATACGAACAATCGGTTTTTCGTCGCATCCAGATTTCCCAGACGCAATTCCGTACTGACCGGGTTTGGATAAAGCAATGGGCTTGCATCAGTGGCATCTTCTGTAGAGCTGGTCATCTGCATGAAAAAACGGCTCATTTTCCCTGCCAGTACATTGTCTCCTGTTTCTGATCCATTGTTGTTGGCAGCGAGACTCACAAAATAAAATGATACGCTGTCTCCTTTGATCGCGGAAGGGGCCGTCCAGTCAAAATCCCAGGTAGTTTCGCCATTTCGGGTAAGTTTGGAAGGGGCATGGCGAATATATTGTCTGCCGAAAGTCCTCCCAATGGCAGTGGTAGATCCTGTGCCCGCCATGAAGGTACCGGCTCTGGCCTGATCTCCGTCGATGGCCGTAGCTTCAAATCCCGTCCTCCCCGCAGTTGTAGTCGTACGGATGGTGATCTTGTAGGTTTGACCTGCCAGTATGGTGTCAGGGATTCCTTCCAATTTGACTGTACCGGTAAAGTTACCTCCCCTATGGCATCCGGATAAAGCACAGGTAGCTTCTCCGGGCGCTCCCGTGATTTCCACAGGAGGGTTGCTGGGGTTGTTTACGGCAGAAACAAAGGCAAAAGCTGCTAAAAGGACCAGAAAAACGTAAATCTTATTCACTTTGATTTAATTTTGATATCGAATAGGAAAGTGCATAAAGCTTGATATGTACTCCCGAGATTAACAAAAAAATGGTCAGCCAGTTTTGGCAAATTTAATTTCGGCCAGAAGAATCACCAAATTTAAGAGCATTTATCAGCGCCAAAATTATATAATGTTGATATTCAAAGCAATATATTAAATCTTCTGATCGCAGTGGCTTAGTCTCAAAGCGCAATACCCTAAACCAATGCTTCGCTATTCTTGTTGGTTCATTATAGGCGCAATCCATTAGTTTTACAACCGGAAATTTTTTTTCAGCAAAAAGCGTTTATTAAAGGCGAAATTCAGGAATATGGAGTGGAAAGACAGTTATTACGATCGGCTTATTCTCAAGATCGATGAGTTTACGCGCAAATACTATCTCAATCAGTTCCTGAGAGGTATGATCTGGTACGTCGGGATGCTGACGGCCGTATTCCTGGCCTTCAACCTGCTGGAAAATTATTTCTATTTTGGAAAAAGCGTTCGCAAAGTACTCTTCTATTCATTTATCGGCTTAAGCCTGGGTACTTTTTACTATTGGATGGTCAGACCCCTGATGCATTATTTTCGATTGGGAAAACTGATCAGTCACGAAGAAGCATCCCGTATCATCGGCACTCATTTTTCTGATGTTCAGGATAAGCTGCTCAATGTTCTTCAGTTGAAATCACAATCTGTCGCATTCACGGACCGGTCCCTGATCGAGGCCAGTATTGCACAGAAAGCGCGCGAGTTACAACCAGTGCCCTTCGTCAAGGCTGTGGATCTTCAGAAAAACCGTAGATACCTTCGGTATGCCATCTGGCCTCTTCTGATGCTTTTCAGCATCCTGCTCCTGGCTCCCAGTCTGATCAAGGATCCGACCAAACGCCTGATTCAAAATGATCAGGAATTCACAAAAGCTGCTCCCTTCAATTTTGTTCTCGAAAATGAAAATCTCGAGGCGCTTCAAAATTCAGATTTCGAACTGAAGGTAAAGACCAAAGGAAAATACCTGCCTGCAGAAGTCTTCGTAGAGTACGACCACTTCCGGTATCGGCTCCGCAAGACCAGCCAGGATGAGTTTGTCTATACCTTCAGCAATGTGCAAAAGGATCTGCCCTTCCGCATCTTTTCGGGAGATGTGAGTTCGGAAGAATTTAAGCTGAACGTAATCCTCAAACCCCTCATCAGCGAATTCGATGTAAAACTGGAATATCCTGCCTACACAGGCCGTGCATCAGAATCACTCCGAAACACAGGTGGATTGGTGGTTCCTGCCGGCACGCGTATTTCCTGGAGTTTCCAGACTGAAAACACCGATGCCCTGCAAGTCAGATTCTCGGATGCATCCGCAAACAAAGAAACCACCCGGAGAGGTGACAATGAGTATAGTCTGTCGGTCAAGGCTCTTAAGGATATGAACTATACTCTCTTCCTGAGCAACGCCAAGATCCCAGCACCCGACTCTGTGCAATACCAAATCTCTGTCATCCCGGATCAACACCCGATGATCCAGATGGAATCCTTTGAAGACAGCACCAATCAGGCCATCGTCTATTTCGGTGGAGAACTGGCCGATGACTATGGATTGAGAAACCTGAATTTTCATTTCCAGAAAATAGACAAATCGGGAAAGGCGCAGCCGCTGCAAACTACAGCCATCCGCTTTGAAGGGAAAAAAGCAGCCACCTTCAGACATATACTGGATCTGGAAACGCTTCAGCTACAGCCGGGCGAAAAAATAAATTACTATTTTGAAGTGTGGGACAACGACGCCGTAAATGGCAGCAAGTCCACCAAAAGTTCCATCCAGGAATACCGCATGGCCAGCAAGGAAGAATTGGCGCAGAAGGAATCTGAAAACAATGAAGACATCAAAAAGAATCTGGAAGATGCGGTCCGCGATGCTAAAAAGCTCCAGGACAAACTCAAGGATTTCAAGGACAAGCTGAGGCAGAAAAAAGACCTGGAATGGCAGAACAAAAAGGATTTGGAAAAAATGCTGGACCAGCAGCAGGAGATACAAAAGAAATTTGACGAAGCCAAAAAGAAATACGACGAGAATCTGAAAAAACAACAACAGTTCAGTGAGCCGGACGAAGCACTCAAGGATAAACAGGAACAACTACAGAAACTTTTCAACGAAAACATGCAGCAGCAGATGCAGCAATTGATGGACCAGATCCAGCAATTGATGCAGGAGCTCAACAAGGATCAGGCCATACAGATGACCGAGCAGTTTGAGGACAAAGGTCAGGACATGCAAAAGCAGATGGATCGTTTACTCGAACTGTTTAAACAACTGGAACTGGAAAAACAGGTCAAAGATCAGATCAATGAATTAAGGGATCTGGCTGCAAAACAGGAAGAGCTGAAAGAAAAAACTGAAAATAAATCCGAAGGCAACGAAGAACTAAAAAAAGAACAGGAGGAGATCAATAAAAAGTTTGACGAGCTGAAAAAGAAACAGGAGGAAATACAGCAAAAAAATCAGGAACTGGAGCGTCCCAAAAATCTGGAAGATCAGACCGGCAAGGCCGAAGAAGTGAAAAAAGATCTCAAGGATGCCAAGGAAAAGATCGAGAAGAAGGACAATCAGGGTGCTGGGAAAGAACAGAAGGAAGGGGCAGACAAGATGAACGAAATGGCTGATCAGATGGAAGGCCAGATGCAGGAAAGCGAACAGGAAGAGCAGGAAGAAGATGTGAAAGCATTGAGACAGCTTCTCGAGAATCTGGTGGTACTTTCATTTGATCAGGAAAAACTGACCAAATCCTTTGAGGCAACCCATGTTCAGACACCTGGCTACGTTGGACTGGTGCAGGAACAGTTTAAACTGCAAAACGATTTCAAACTGATACAGGATTCTCTCGATGCCCTCAGCAAAAGGATCGTGGAGATAGAAAGTTATGTGACTGAAAAAGTAAGCGAGATCAATGACAACTTCAAGAAAACGCTCGGATTTCTGGAGAATCGCTATGCCGGTCAGGCTTCTGCACATCAAGGCAAAATCATGAAAAACGTCAACGACCTGGCCGTCATGCTATCCGAGACCATGAACGACAAACAACAGCAAAGCAATGCAAGCTGTGATAAGCCTGGTAGTAAAGCCTGTAAAAAGCCCGGCAAGGGTAAAAAACCCAGCAGCAAAAAGGGTAAAGTGCCCCTTGACAAAATCTCGGAAGGACAAAAGAAAATGGGTGAGGACATGAAAAAAATGTCCGAGCAAATGAAAAAAGGCCAGGGGCAGATGAGCAAGGAGTTTGCCGAAATGGCAGCGGCACAGGCCAAACTCAGAAAACAGTTGCAGGATCTGGAAAAAGAGAAAAAAGAGCAGGGTCAGGGAATGTCACAGGAAATCCTGGACGCCATTGAGAAAATGAATAAAAATGAACGCGACCTGGTCAACAAAAGACTGACCAACGAAACGCTCAAACGCCAGCAGGAGATCACCACCCGCCTATTGGAGGCTGAACGCTCCGAAAGGGAGAGAGAATACAAAGAGGAACGCAAATCTGAAACTGGTACGAAAATTGAAAGACAATTCCCTGCCGGCCTTGAAGAGTACCTAAAACAACGTCAGGCAGAAACAGAATGGTTCCAGTATATTTCACCGGATCTGAGACCTTTTTACAAAAAACTGGTCGAGGAGTATTTCAACAAATCCAGAATCCAAGGATGATTCGCATCGCCTCTGTACCGCACAACATTACCATGATCGAACAATACCTCGATCAGGTATTCTGCGAGTATCACATCAGCACCGAGCATTACCACAACGTGCTGATAGCACTTACAGAGGCGGTCAACAATGCCATCACCCACGGCAACCGAGAGGATGCCTCCAAGTTTGTGCACATCGATACGGAGCACAAAAATCGATGCATCACCTTTCGCATTTCTGATGAAGGCGGAGGGTTCGATCCGGATTCCATTCCAGATCCTACCTTGCCGGAAAACATCGAACGCTGTGGCGGAAGAGGCGTTTTTTTAATGCAGCGCCTTTGTAAAAAAGTGATTTTTTCAGATCAGGGCAGGACCGTTACGATCGAATTTGAGGTCTGAATCGGGTACCATCTGATTGAAGTTTCAAGACCCTTCCGGCAGCTTACATTTCAGAGAAACACGGACAGATAAAAGCAGGTTATCTTACATTGTTTAAAGCAACAACATTAAGATAAGGTTTGTAAAATTGTTTCATCGCTGCTGAAAAATCAATCAACAGCTATCAGGTTTAAAGCCATGACATGCATCCCCTGAAAAAGGATGAACCTACTTGGAAACAGTCTTGATCATGGTTCCGGCAGGGAGCACTTCATTGAGTTCCATCCCATTCAAAACAGCCAGCTCGTCAAATCTTTTGGTATCCTGCTTGAATGCAGTAAGCGCATCCCTGAGATTCATGGATTTGCTGATTTTCTGTATAGAAATTTTCTCAGGTTTCGCTCCAAGCTTCGCCGGATCCGTCAGGGATTTAAATCCTCTCATAGATTTTTGAAAAACTGCTTCATATCCGGAGAAATCAGGCAAAGCAGCTACGCCCGTCAGGTTGTAAATCATTCCATTGTACTGGATGAACATACTGGACACGCGCATGGTATTATTCGCCTTGTCCTCCGGGCTGGCGGATTGTTCGGGGATCAGATCGGATAAACAATATAAGGCCTGAAAACCATTGACCGTAGTTCGCTCCTGTGTCACCGAGCTCAGTTTGTGGCTGCTGAGGAAAGCCGAAGACGCAGACTGGAGGTCCTTCTCCTGAGCCAGGGACAATACCAAAATAGCTTTCTGGTCTTTGGTGGAAAACTGAACCTTTGAGGGGGTATTTTCGTAAGCCCAACTCTCGGCTGGAGTCGGAAACTGAAACTTCAATTCCGGATGGTAAAAAACCTCAGCTTCCTTGAATCCCTGCCTCGGATCCTTTCCGTATATCATGCCTTCCAATCTCTTCAGGTATCCATCCCGGTCAATTCTGGTAGCCTGTGGCAATTCCTTCTGTTTGGCGGCAGCCATGGCTTTCACTTTATTATACCGGTCGCCCGGATCCGGGTGGGTACTCAGAAATGACGGAATCCTCGCCCCGTGCGCATCTGAGATACGGCCCAGCGTTTTAAAAAATTCAGCCATAGGGGCTGCATCGTATCCTACCTTGGTGGCATAATCCACGCCCAACTGATCTGATTGGGACTCATTGTCTCTGCTGAATTTAAGGAACATAAGCTGAACTCCCGTACTGGCAAGGTCGCTGAATTGTCTGAATTTGGGAGATAGGGCCATACCGGCGATCAATCCGATCTGGGCCAGGGTCTGCTTGGTGTATTGTTCGTTGGCATGACGGGCGGTGACATGCCCGATCTCATGTCCCAGCACGCCCATGAGCTGGGCTTCGCTGTTAAAATGGGCAAGAATACCCCGTGTAAAATAAATATATCCGCCTGGAACAGCAAAGGCATTGACTACGTCTGAATCGATCACCCTGAACTGAAAAGGAAGCTTCGGTCTGTGTGAGATTTTGGCCATCGCCTCTCCCTTTTCGCGCAAATATCGCTGCCAGCTTGAATCGGGGTACATTCCGTACTCGGCCTGAATCTGTGGGTCGTACTCCAGACCAAGGGATTTCTCCTGTGATTCGGACATCAGGGTCAATTCCTTCTTGCCTGTGACGGGATTGCGCGAACATCCGGAAAGAAACAGGAACGATCCTGAAATCAACAAAATCAGGACCCATGATCGGAGAAAAAGTGATTTCATCTTCTAAAGTTTAAAACCTACCGTACGGACCTGTGCCCTTTAGCGCGGGAGCTTGTTTTTGATTCGGTCCGCCAGATCAGGAGCCACCATGGGCCTTTTCAGATTTTCGCGAAGTTTGCTCCGGATCAGACGTTCGTGCCGGAGCTCGTCCTGCACATCGGGCATGGCTTTGATCTGCTGTAAAAAATTATTTTGATCTTCGGGGCTCATCTCATGGTCAAGATAGGAGTTTATTTTGCTCCTGAAATCTGAAAATGTATTCTTGTCCATATTTCCTCTATTGGCGATAGTTAATTTAATCAACTGCAGAATCCTCAGAATGTCCCCTCCGGTCCCGGATGCCCACCGTGGTGGCATAATCCTTGAGTTTTTCCTTAAGCATATTCCTGGCACGGAACAAACGGCTCCGCACCGTACCCACTGGTATTTCCAGGATCTTGGATATCTCGTCGTAGCTGAAATCTTCGATGTCGCACAAAAAGATAATGGTCCTGAACTCCTCGGGCAAAGACTGTATGGCCTCACTGACCTCATCGCCCATGATGTTGTCAAAAACATCTTCGCGCAGGTCGTAATAGCTGGTCAGCGCACTGTCATCACCCTCGTGAAAACCGCTCGCATCTTCGTAATCAACTTGCTTAGGCCGACGATTCTTCCGCCTGAACTCGTTGATATAGACATTCTTCAGGATCTTAAACAACCATGCTTTGGCATTAGTTCCCTGATCGTACTTATCTATGAATTTAAAAGCCTTCATGTAAGTGTCCTGCACCAGGTCTTCGGCGTCCTCCTCTCTGCCTGTCATGTGAAATGCAAAGGTGTGCAGGGCTTCCAGATGAGGGAGGAGCTCTACTTCAAATTTTTCTTCGCGGGTCATGACACTTACTTAACGACTGCAAAGAAAACCAATTCCTTACATTTGGGTTTAAACGATTCTGAAATATGATGAAGCCATTCAACCTTTGGTCCCTTTTCCTTGCGCTCCTTTTGACGCCTCTTCTTCATTTTGGCCAGGGCAACCCCACAGAGCTGGGTCGGGTCCCCTGGCTCAGGTCTCTTGAGGAAGCGCGCACCCTGTCTCGCAAAAACTCAAAACCCATACTGATCCTCTTTCAGGAAATACCGGGGTGTCAGACCTGCCGGTCCTACGGCACAGATGTGCTTTCGCACCCCCTGCTGGTAGAAACTATAAGCGATTATTTCATTCCCCTCGCCATACACAACAACAAACCCGGCGAAGACAAAAGGGTCCTGGACCTCTTCAGAGAACCCTCATGGAACAACCCGGTCGTCAGGATCGTCGATGCCGATTTACTGCCTGTGACAGACCGGATCTCCGGAAACTACAGCAAACACGGATTGCTGACCCACATCAATGCAGCCATTATCAAAACGGGTAAAAGAATACCCGCCTGGCTGCAACTCCTGGAGGAAGAATTTCTGGCAGATCTGAAGGGTACCGAAAAGACCTATATAGGCATGTATTGCTTTTGGAGTGGTGAGAAAAATTATGGGCAGATCGATGGAGTGGTCTCTACGCGGGCTGGATTTATGGGAGGATCCGAGGTGGTCGAGGTAGAATACCGCCCGGACCGCATCAGCCGGGAACAATTGATCCGCCGGGGTAAGGAAACCGGCAACGCTGATCGGATCTTTGTCGCCGATGAGGACCCAAAAATACAGGTTGGTGGAATGGAAACGCGCAAGCAAGGCACTTTCAGGGAAGATCCCGAAACAAAATATTACATCTATAAATCTCCGTACAGACATCTTCCCATGACGAGGCTTCAGGCCGCCAGAGTGAATGCAGCACTGGGAGAAGGGAGGCACCCTGAAATGTACTTATCCCCACTCCAATGCACGTTGATGGACAGAATCCGATCCCATCCATCCCGCTTTAAAAAGAATCTGATAGGAAAGAACATCGCGGAAGCCTGGACTGAATTTGAAGCTCAATAAATCAGATGGGCTGGTTTCAGGAAAAACACAGGCTGTACAGGCGTTACGGACCGGCAAGAGGTGGTTATCTGATTTATTTGCTCAGGAGTCTCTGGATAAATTGCCTCCGGAAAGAGCAGATTTTCAGGTGGACAAACCAGGTGCTTTGGATTGCAAACAGAAATTTTCAGTCTTCTAAAAATCCCTGGTATTTTAGTATTACAGAGCAAGCTGAATTTACCTTACTCTGCGAAATTCTACACCCGGGCGATACTTTCTACGACATAGGTGCCAATACCGGTCTCTACAGCCATTTTCTGGCAGGCCATAAGGACGTGTATTGCATCCAGTTTGAGCCAGATGAGGATGCAGCTGCATTCAGCAGGAGAATTGCCGAGCTCAATCACCGCGAGCGAAATCATCTTTTTCTTTCGATAGCTTTGGGAAACAGGGATGGTCAGGCAGAATTCAGCACTGACAGCGGGATCAACAACAAAATCACGAACCTGGGCAAAACCAAAATAGTGGAAATCAGAAAACTGGACCAGCTCAAAGACCTTCCCTCCCCGACAGCCATCAAGATCGATACCGAAGGTCATGAAACGGAAGTACTGAAAGGTGGGATCTCTGTCCTGGCCTCTCCTGAATTAAGACTGGTGATACTGGAGTATGATCCGCTCCTTTTTGAAGAGTGTCACAGAATTTTATCAAGTTCCGGATTCCAAATCTGGTCCGGGACACAGGAGAAACCCTATGTCAGCCAGTCAGGAAATTTAATATATATCAGAAAATAAACAGGACAAGGGTATAGCTAAACAACCCAAAAAGAAGAAAGGCGCTCTTTTCTTTAAGACTTAACTCAACGAGAACGGCTGTAATCCAGTACCTTGTTCAGCGTACTATCTTTCGGGTAAAAACTTACCTTGGGGAGGGCTCTGCGGGCATTGCGCAATAAACGCATTTCCGCACGAAGCTCCGGATCCGATGCTGCCATCTCCTCGAGAATTTGTTTTTCCTCGGGGTCACATTCAAAATAAGTATGGCGCACCAGCGTGTGAAGTGTAAAAGTATCGACCATAGGCGGCAATCTGTTTATGTGGTTATGTCGATCAAACGAACCAGACAGCTCCACTATTGTATGAGATCATTTTATTTTACCCGATGCCAGGTTTGGGTCCTGCCCAACAGGGAAATGCCTATGTATCCCCTGACATTGAGTTTATCGGGACCGTCCAAAGAAAGAGCGCAGGAATAGATCTTCCCATTTTTGGGATCCACGATCTGGCCGGAAGCCCACTCTTGCCCATCCGGCTCCATATTCCACAATATATCCATGCCGATCAAAGATTTCCCGTTCTTTTCTCCGGGACAATTGTTGCACACCCTGGTAGTGGCCGCGGGCAAAAGCTCCACTACCTTACCAAACATCTTTCCGGATTTCATGTACAGTTCGACATGAGATTTGGGTTGTCCGGTAGCATCGTCGATGGTGCGCCAGATGCCGAGTACAGCCTGATTCTGGCCTTTTAAATAGAAACTGAACAGAAGAAGGATAGAAAGAGACAGGTATTTCATGTTTTGCATAAAGGTAGATTTTAGGACGAATAACAAAGTATCCCGTGAGGGGTTCAGAAGGATGGATTCCTGACTACCAATCCAGTTCCAGAGAGGGATCCCAAAACAGATTTTTGAAGTCCATCACCTTGTCATTCACTACTTCGACCCCTTCGGACCTCAGGCTGGATTCCATTTCACCTGGCTCAAAAAAATTCTTTCCGCTCAGAATCCCCTGGGCATTGATCACTCTATGGGCGGGAATGTCACCCCTTCGGCCTTTAAGCTGGTTGAGAGCCCATCCAACCATCCGGGCGGATCCAAGTCCCAAAAAAGAGGCAATCGCACCGTAGGTGCTTACCCTGCCTTTGGGGATCATCCTGACCAGATCGTACACCTGCTCGTAAAAATGAGTGGAGGATCTCCCCGAGGGCTGATACTGATCCAGGGCATCAGATTCCGCCTTGCGCATTTTCTGGCTCTCCTTTTCTGTCTTATCGCCATATCCCATCATGTGCAGCAGGCCATGGATGATCACACGCAACAACTCCCGATGCCGCGATTCACCGAGTTCGTCTGCCTGTTCATATACGCGATCCACACTGATGTACACCTCTGCTGAAACCGGATCCTCCTGTAGGGGAAAAGTGATGATATCCGTATGGTAATCATGACCCAGATACCTGCGGTTGTAATCCAAAAGAAACTCCTTATCGCAAAAGACCACACTATACAGGGCCAGTTTTCGTCCGTGGCGCTCCGCTACTTTTTGTATCCACTCCGCCACTGCCCTTTCATCCAGGGACGGGTTTGCATTCTGGTAATGAAATTCGACCAATCGACTTTGATTTCAGTTTGTGCAAAGTTAGGCAAAATGACGGGCTGCTCAAGTCAGTGGTTAAGATTGTAATAAATATAAGCAGGCTTGGTTAAAGATTGTTTAAAGACAAAATGGGATCCGTCAGGCTGCGTTACATTCGTGAAAAATTATGGCAAATGAAACCAAACCATCTTTTCCTTCTTCTCCTGACCTGGATTCTCGTCTCTTCCTGCAGTCCGCGACTTACCCCGCTGGATCAGCGGCTTATAGATAAAAATAACTGGGGTCCTGCGGAATTGCAGCGCATTCAGTTTTACTTGTCCCAGGACATCGTATTGAGAAGACAGGCAGAATCTGCCCAAACTTCCATCAAAAATGGGAAAATCAGGTATGTAAATGGTGAAAAGATAGAAGAAGTCATATTCGAAAGAGGGACTCCGGGTGTGGTACTTTTTTCACCCAAGGAAAACAGACTGGCCGTCAGTTTTGAGCAGGAAGGAAAGGACGCTTTTCTGATGTTTGGCCCCAATCCAAAATTTGATAACCGTTATGTCCTGCTGGGAAAGGAATGGGATCGGCACAGTGGCATCGTTACCTACAATGGAAAGGAGTACACCACTACATCGGGATCAGCCTTTTCAGGGCTGCTCATCAATTTGAAGCAATCACGGGTGGTGGAAAAAAATACCCGGGTACCCGCCGGCAGAAAGCTGGATTAGTGTTCCGGTCCGTTTTTTTTGCTGATCAGTTTGACCATTCCGTTCCAGTCTGAGATCTTGAACAATCCTGACACAAGTGCCATGACCAAAACAATGGCCAAAAATACGATCACCCGGCTCCAGTCTGACCATCCGGAAAAACCGACGGATATCAGCGTCAAACTACCCAGTGAAAGACAAAACACAAGGGATGAACGGATCAGCGCGTTAAAATCCCGGTGATTCAAGCCTGATTTCACTACTTGTACGATCAACAGGATCAACTGCAAGCCACCGAATATACAGGCAGATCCAAGGGCCTGATAAGTCGGTACAAAAATGAGATTCAGGATCACGGACAAAACCAACATGGATCCGTACATCCACCACAACTCGCGCTCACGTTGCAGAGCCTGAAAATAGGCACCGAAAATAAAATTGATGCTTGCAGGTATGAACCCAAACATCACCAGACTCAGGAGCTGATTCCATTCCGCCGTGGCCGCCGGATAGAGAAAATGATTGATCCTCTCCGACAGGAAAAATACAGTACCGGATAAACTGACGGATATCAGTAACAGCAATGCTAGGGAGGATTTTAAAAGCACCATAATTTTCTCCGGGTCTCTGTGGTTGCGGGAAAACATGGACATCAGTAAAGTGGCAAATGCCAATGAGATCATGGAAGCTGCTTCATACAGTCTCATCGAAGCCGTAAATTCTCCTGCTTTTTCACTACCGTTTTCCAATAATCTCACGAGCCAGATACTGTCGGATTTCGTAAGGGCCGCATAAGTGAGATACACCATTGCAAAAGGAAATCCGGCACGCAAAATCTCCCGGCCTTTTTGCCAGCCTGGAACCAAAGGCCTGAAATGGAAACGATGCCTGACCAATATGCCGAAACAAACCAATACGCAAAGAATAAGCGAAAGGGTCTGCATATCCACAAACCAGGAAATGGTGACATAGGGTTTCAAAGCTTCCGCATATAGAAACGCTGGACAAACCAACAACAGAAACAATCGATCCAATACGGAAAGCAGGCTATCTGTCCTGTACAGACCCAGACCGGAAATGCTGGCCCTCAGAAAAAGAATGGTGCTGATTAAAATCTGATTGACTGCCAACCGCAACAAAAGTCCGGTACTCATATCCGGTCCAAACCAAAGCCAGGCAAATAAAAGAGTAACCAGCAGATAGACAGCAGCCAATATCATACGGAGTCCCATCACCTCCCGATAGGATGCACGGGCACGGTCAGGATCCTGTCCTGCCATTCTGTTCATCAGGGGTTGGAGGCCAAAATCATTTACAAACTGCAGTATGAGGGTAAAATTGAACAGGTTGGCATAATAACCAAATGCTTCTGTCCCGACTAAAACCTGCACCTGCCGGTCCACCCCAAACAGATAGGCTGGCTTCACCAGCGCGTTTACCAGAATCAGCAATAAAATGTTGACAAAAAACTCTTTCTTCAATCCGAATTTGCTTGGAACCCAGGTGGCGAAATTAAGACAATACCCATTCCAAGGGACATCAAATCTATAAATCTGTATAACTTAGCCCGGTAATGATCTTTAAATCCCTGAACATGCGCATCCTTTTCACTTTACTGGTTTGCATTTCGCTCTTTTCGGGCAGACTGGCCGGGCAGAATATTCAGTTTCAGAAAACCTATTTTCTAAGAGACTACACCCCCGGTATAAAAAATATCCACACCAACTTTTACGATGTGGAGCCCCTGGCCGATGGGGGCTATGTGAGCCTGGGTTTCATCACAGACACTTTCAATAACTCGGAAGGCATCCTCACAAAGTACGATTGTCTGGGTACCCCGTTGTGGACCAAAATGCTGGGCATATCCGGTTCTCCCACCAATACCAATTTTGGTTCCGTTGAAGCCGATTCCGGAGACATTGTCTTTTCCTTCAATCTGGGTACGGGGTTTTTCAGAGGTTCCATCCTGGCGGGAAGAATCTCTGCATCCGGTAAAGTAATCTGGATGAAAAGGATCGGCAATAATACCGAATTCGGAAGGGACATAGCCAAAACGGCAGATGGCGGATTCATCATCGCCGGAAGCACCGGGCAGTTTGGTACCGATCCACAGGCCGCAGACGTGTACCTGGTGAAAATAGATGGAAATGGAAATATCCAATGGACCAAGACGCTGGGCAATCCAGGCACCACCTATGACGAGGCATTTTCAGTCAAAACCGACTCCAGGGACAACATCATCGTCGCCGGAAGGTGCATAGACGAAGGTACCTTCAAGGCATTTATTTTGAAAACGGACCCTGCCGGAAGTGTATTGGGATTTAAGACTTTTGGGTTTGACAACCAGAGAACCTACTGCTACGATCTGCTGGTGGATAAATCAGACCGCTATCTCATCACGGGTTCCACCACGATCCTGGAAGCCAACCACCAGAGTTCCGAATACGATGTGTACCTGATTCGCACCGATTCAGAGCTCAAAACAGAATTCATGAATATTTACGAGGTAGTGGTGGGCAGTGATGCCGGATCCATCGGAGAAGGCCTGGCTTTGCTTCCGGATGGATCTTACGCCATAGGGGTAAGCACTTTCGCATTTACCACCCATGCCGCATCCGGACCCAATGCCCCCAACAAAAATGCCTTATACGTCATCAAAGAAGATGGGACCATAAAAAAGGCCTTCATTTACAATATGAAGGGGTCACAATACACGCGTGTGCGCACCAGCCCGCT
Source organism: Bacteroidota bacterium (assembly GCA_029572935.1). Classification (GTDB taxonomy): domain Bacteria; phylum Bacteroidota; class Bacteroidia; order Chitinophagales; family Saprospiraceae; genus Vicinibacter. The sequence goes on along the minus strand of JAKQHM010000054.1, from coordinate 5,042 downwards.
GGGAGGCGTCATTCTGTCCGGATTCAGCACTGCCTATGCCTCCAATGTCAACTTTCAGGGATTGCTGATCAAAACGGATGAAAATTTTCTGTCGGGCTGTTTTGATATCGATGTGACCAATGAACTCAAAATCCAGGCTTCCAGCTGGACCGTAAGGGATTTCCAGTATCAGACGCGTTCCGGGCAACAAATCAGCAATTACACCCTATACCGGGACAGTGCACTTTATTTCAATACCCTCTGTGAGACTACTGTAGAACTGAACCCGCAGATCTCAGGTCCCCGTCAGTCCTGCCCCAACGTTCCGGTCATGTTTACGGACCGTTCTTCCGGTGATCCTTCAGCCACCCATATGTGGCTGGTCAATGGAAAAAGCTACGATGGTGCGGGTAACAAGACCTTTATTTTTGATTCCCCGGGAACTTATACCGTCATCCGCATCATGACGGTAGGTTGTATCAGCAGGTCTTATGAACATCCGATCGTAATTTTACCCTATTTGAGTACCAACATCTCGGCGGAAATCTGTCTGGGCCAAACTTACAATTTCAGAGGCCGGGAACTCAGTCTTCCCGGTGTATACGCAGATACCATAAAATCCAGTGGATCCGGTTGCGACTCCCTGATCGTGCTGACACTGACTTCCAATCCCTTCACTGACCTCGGCACGGTGTATGATACCATTTCATGCGGAGAATTTAAAACTTTTTTCAACCTCCGTTACGATAAGGGAGGGACTTATTTTCCATCTTTAAAAAATGAAAGGGGATGTGATTCCGTCATCGCCAAACTCCAGGTTTTTGCCTTCAGCAACAGAACAGTGGATACCAGCTTTTGTGAGGGTACTTCTTTTAAATTTGGAGACAGCACCTATAATTTCCCCGGAGAATATTACCAGACGATTGAAAGAGAATCCTGCACGGAATACATCACGCTCAGACTATCACTGATTCGCACGGATAAAACCGCAAGGTTCGATACGCTTTGGTGTGGTGAAGCAAAAATGATCGACAGCGTGAATTATACCGCTGCAGGTGTATACCCGATCCGGCAGGCTGATGCTTCGGGCTGTCTGCTCAAAGACTACAGTCTGACGATTGTGGACATTCCTTGCGAAGATTGCGTGGAAATACCCAATGTATTCACTCCTCTGGATCAGGACAACCGAAATCGGGTCTTCCGTCCGGTGATCCCGGCAGAATGCAAGGCAAGGATGGATAAAATTGAATTTCGAATTTACAACAGATGGGGTGCAAAAGTATATGAATCTTCCGATGTCAATCTTCCTGGATGGAACGGGGATTATGAAGGTCAGCCTGCCCCCATGGAATCTTACATTTACCAGTTAAAATACGACTTGTATCTGGAAGAAAGTGACCGCACACTCAAAAACATCATCCGCAAAGGTGTCATCAGTTTGATCCGCTGATGATGCAGAAGATCTGTTAGTTAGACTGACCGTATCATGCATTCAAACAAAATATGATGATTTTAAACCAGAGTTTATTCCTTTTGTAACTTTTTATACTGTACTAATTTAGGGGAGGGTTACATTAAGATTTGACTAAAAAGGCTTAATTTTACTTCGGACATTGTTTTTTGGAATTTGCAAACCCTAAGTTAGGGAATTCAAGCAATGTCCACTTTTTTATACTTTATTTTGGACAGGTGTCATAAACTATATTGAATTGATCTCTTACTTAATTCAAGCTTTTAATAACTAAGATACTAAAGTATTAGATAACTTGCAAATTATTTTTGAAATAATAAAGTAGATATATGAAATATTATTTTTTTATTTTCTTATGCCTATTAGAAATTGTTTATGGACAGTCAAGCTATAAACCAATTAGTGATTGTTCAGGATACAACTCTTTTCTATATGACGAAAATAAATTAGATGCATTTATTGAAATTACTGACACTATATTTCCAAATGGACTGATGGTTTTTAAACACAATACTACATTTAGCAGTGTAGAGGAAAATCTTGGAATGTTTAATTTAAATAGTTATTATACATTTCAATTCAAAGGCAACGAGGCAAGTTTATTTGAACCTGGGTATTTTTATGAATATTATCAAGAATATTATAAAGGAATTAAGGTAGAATCTGGAGGATATTCTATTAAGGTGGGTGGATCAGATGATCCTTGTGCAGAGGCCTTAATACTTAATCCGTCCTTAATATCAAATATTGAAACAAATGTAATTCCAACCATTAATAGTAATGACTTGGATATAATCGTTGCTAGATTTATTGATCCTAACTTGGGAGAAGACATTACACTTAGAGATCCAGAATTGATTATTTCTTATAATATTATTAATAATTGTCAATCAATTTTAGTTTGGAAGGTCATAGAGGATAACCACAATTTAACTTTATGGATTGATGCAACTAGTGGAATGATACTTAAATCAGCTTCTAACTACAATAACTGTTTAAATAACAATTATGTTAATAGATTTAGCAAAGACTCAGAAAAGGATAAAATTATATATACAAATGAGAGTTTGTACCCTATAGTTTTAATTCCAGCTATAACCCTAATTTATGGTCAAGTACAATTGGATAATTTATTTGAAAATGGGAGATTCTTTTTAAAATCTCCTGATGAAAAATTGAATGTATATAAAATGAATAGTACCACAGCATGCATTCAAACAAAATATGATGATTTTAAACCAGAGTTTATTCCATTTACTATTAATAATAGTTGGCCAGAAACCAATCTAAGCAAGTCAGCCTCACAAGCATTCTTCGTCTTGCAGACCATCGTTCCATATTACAATGAATTAGGCATAGAATTTGAAAAAATTCATTGCGGTATAGCTTGTAATAGTAATGGCTTAAGTAACGCTTATGGCACAAGTAAAGGTAACGAAGCCTACATTTTAGTTTCAGATGATTTTGGTAGTGGATTAGGTGAAAATAAAACCGCAAAGTATTCAATATTTGATGTTATAGGACATGAATTATGTCATGCATATCTCGATCGATTTTTTAAAAGCAATGAAGGTTATGGAAAGGCATTAATGCATGAAGGGATTTCAGATGTGTTTGGAAATTTTGTTGAAATATTATATCAAGGTTTTGAAGATTGGATAAATGAGGACGATATTGGAGAAATCGGAAGGCAAGCTAATTTACCTGTATGTTACACAGATGTGAAAGATAGTCATGACCCCCATATTACAGGAACAGTTATTGGGCATTGGTATTTTTTAGCAACTAGGAATACAAATGTTTTGACACACAATGAAGTTATGGAAATTCTAATTGAAGCATTAAAGATTGGAAAAAGTAATCTACATGATATTAAAGATTTATTATATGCGACCCTAGTAGCTACTGGTAAAAAATATGGAATTAATTCTAGTGAATATAAGTTAATTGCTGATTCATGGAATGCGGTTTGCTTAGGCCCAATCCCAACTTCAAATTTTACGGTTGAAGGACCTATTACTATGTGCGAAGAAGATGATCAACTTACACTTTGTATTTCTGGGGGGTTTCCATATTCTAGTTATAAATGGACTGTAATTGGTACCAAAGGCACTGAATGGGTATTACAAGGTAGTTATCCACAAATCGGAAATTCTGTAATAACATCAGGAGCTACTTGTCTTCAAGTTTTAGATTTACCTAAGTATAGTTATTATCCTAAACCAATTACAATCAGAGTTTGTCAGCAAATTAGTGTGCCTGGTGCTTCCAGATGTGCAGATCATAAATTGAAATTGATTGATTGTGATGGCCAAGACCCAAATTGTAATCAAACTTCTTCTCAAATACAAATTTTCGGAAACGAAAATTCTAATTCAAGTGAGATTAATATTTCAGATTATTCAATACCTCTTCATAATGATAGAGAGCCTATATTAAAAGTTTATGATATTTATGGTAGATTGTTATCAACAAGTAAATTTGAACCTGATAATTTAGATAATCTTCGTGACTATAATAGCGTTTTGATTATTGAAATAATAGATTCAAAAGGTACTTCACACTTTACCAAGAAATTATTTACGAAAAATTAGATTATGACGTGCTTAAGAATATTATTAATTTTATTTATTTATATTTCAAAAAATGAAAGATGTGTTTCTCAAGTGCAACTTTTTTTAAGCTCAGGGATAGAACAATCGTTAATCAAAGAGAATCCGAATGTCTGGGGATATAGAGTAATTGAAACTATCGATTATAGTCCTTTAGTAAGATTAGGAGTTGGGTTCTCTTTATCGAAATTTATAGCCTTAAAATGGCAAATTCAAGGTTCCTTTAAGACTGTAAAAGTTGAAGATCGTGGATTCAATCCTTTAAAAGAAATTGTATTTAATAAATACACTTACTCTATTTTGACTACAGTAACAATAACTAATTATCTACATGCAAGTTTAGGACCATTTTTATATGACATACCTGTTATTAAACAAGTTGTATGGTCTAAAGAAGGAAAAAAAATGGAATATGATGGAACCTTATTTGGTCTTATTGGAAGTATGGAGGCTATTTATAAAAATTTCACTTTTAATCTTAGCTATGAATTTCCTATTGAGTCTCTTACTCCTACTGAATTTTGGACTAGAGATTTTATGAATCCAATAAATTCATTTCAAATTACCTTAGGTTATACTTTTCATCTTCAAAAGAAAAGAACAGGATAAATCTAATTTAAAAAGTGTCCTTACAATTTTATTGTCAAAGCACAAAAAGGCCTGCTAGACTTATCATCAGTTATATAGTATCCGTCCAAGGAAGTGCCCATGATTTCCAATGAATGGCTGCTATAGATTTGTCCGAAAAAGGCAAGTATGAATCTGGCAGAATTCAAGGTCCTGCGACAAGATAGGCAAAACAGTAAGATGAGCATGAAATGAACCCCCTTTACGATCGGTACAGACAAATAGTACTAAAGCAGGAATACATACAAACAAGCGAGACAGGATACAAAGTACAAAGCGAAGATAAAAAGGGCACTACCCACCTGGGATATCTGTGGGCCAATCGATCAACTGTGCACAATCTTGTATTGTTT
>JAKQHM010000023.1 GCA_029572935.1 Bacteroidota bacterium | reverse complement strand
TCCTCCGTAAACATTTTCAGCTTGTCATCTACCGGCCGGCCGCTACTTGTTCCACAACTACCTTTTTTTTCACCGCAGTTCATCTCTATCTAAACCTCCCTCAGTCTTGTAACCATCGACCGCTGTCCATGACGGATGCCGTAAGAACGCATGTCATCGACACCGGTATCTTGTGTCTGCATATTATGTTATCATAATCCATGCCATGAACAATCGGCAAGAGAAATATTTGTAAATCTTAATGAAAATAAACCGATGGACCATGGCAATTTCGGCATTCGCAAACAGAATAGCAATAATGCTACCCATTTGCCGTTATTGTAGTGCAAAAACGCAATCAACACAGAAAAGACCAGTTTTGCAGAATATTCAAGCCAAATCAATATCGAAAGACAGTATCGAATGACAGTATCGAATGGCCTTGACGAACCGGTTTATTCTCCCTAAGCTGAGATAACGGGTATTTTAAAAGGGAAGGATACGAGGTCATCACCTTCTGAAATGCCCATCCGTAAGTGGATCATCGCTTTGGACTGCGTTTTGTGAACAATCCCCCAAAATCACACCTGTCCCAAGGTTAATCGAATAGATTCAACTGGTTGCTGATATGGTCTGTCTGGTTTGTGTGGCTGACATTTGAAAGTACTTGATAAAGGTGTTCTTTTTCGAAAAGGGTCAGGCTCAGAATCTGTAGAATTGTGTAGAGACTTTGGTCCAGATTCAAGGTTTTCTTCACGATGGCCGCGAGAACATAAACCGAGATGGCGATCCAGACCTGAGTTTTGACTGCATTCTCGGTAGTGCCATAAAAGGCCTTGATCCTGAGATGCTGCTTGATCCACTTGAAAAACAATTCCACCTGCCAACGGCAGCGATACAGATCGGCAATTGTGATGGCAGGCAGGAGAAAGTTGTTGGTTAGAAACACAAACGTTTTCTTGTTCTTTGAATCGAAGTAGCGGATGCGTCGGAGTTTTTCCGGGTAGTCTTTTTTTGCATAATGACCCTTGAGGACGACAATCTGATCGCATTGGACGCCGGTGGATTTGTCGACGGGCTGAGAGTAAAGCCGTGTTCGGCTGAAGTTTATTTTTGTCCGGGTGACAAAGAATGCCGATGTCCGGTGGATCTTGTATAGGCGGGAAAAATCCAGGTAGCCACGATCCACGATGTAAATGGCTCCCACCTCGATGATCAGTTGGTCGAGAATATTGACATCGTGGACTTTTCCTGTGGTGATGATCACCACGGAAGGAATGTTCCCATGCAGATCCAGAAGGGTATGGAGTTTGACTGCCCCCTTGCGCTTCCGGAACTCGGCCCAGGGGAAAAGAGCCAGACAGAGGTCGATGGTGGTAGAATCCAAGGCATAGACCGCTTGGTTCAGTTCGATACCGAAGGAATCTGCGGCGTAAAGTTTCCTGGCTTTGGCGATGAGGATTTGAGCGAAGTCTGCATAAATCCGCCAATCCCTGGTCTGATTGGCGTGGGCAAGGGTATTGCGGGAGACCTTCCCTCGAATGCCCAGGTGATAAAGTCTGGACTGAGTTGCCCTCAAGCAGACTTGGATATCTCTTAGGCTTTCCCGGTAGGTGAGCTGGGCAAAGGCCAGGCAGAGGTACTGGTCCC
>JAKQHM010000017.1 GCA_029572935.1 Bacteroidota bacterium | reverse complement strand
GATTCACACGGCCTCCGTTCTGATCCACCAGTATTCCACCCGGATAGACCACATCGATGCGCAGGTTATTGTGGCAGGCATCGTATGCTTCGATCGGAGGCAGCACCACATTCGCCTCACAGCTCTTATGACCTGTGGTCGCTTCAAAGTCGTAGTGACTGTGCGTGATCACTGGGCCATTGAGATCCACAATCTGGATCAGCTGGGTCGCAAAATTGGTCAGCTCCTCACTGCACCACCATTCCCGCACCCGCCAGGTCCGCATGATCTTGCGCACGCAGCCGATCTCGCCCAGGTCATTGTCTTCATAGTCCACGAATATATTGCAATTGAAATTCTCCGTAGGCCAGATATTCCAGCCATCCAGTCTGGGTATGCCCGTCACAACCGGATGGGGATGGCCATTGGCATCTGTCCTGTAAATATAATCACAAAGCAACCTGACATCTTTCGGAAAATCAGTAGCATAAATATCCAATCGCTCCACTTCAATGATCTGCTGACAGGGTGCACTTACATTACCCAGGTCGTCCGTAGCCACCCAGGTACGTGTGATCCTTTTGATCAATTCATCATTACAGTCCAGACGTTCGATCTGCTCGTCCAGAAGTTCCACAGTATAATGGCTGCAGTCCTCCACGTCGGCAGGTCTCAGATCATTTTCTTCGAATTCCTTACAACTTACGCGATAATCCCTGCACAAAACATCCGGAGACTGTTTGTCTTCTATGAGGATGCTGGACCAGCAGGAATTGCCTGTTAGAGTATCCAGTACCTTGCCTGTGAGGGTTTTTCCGATGTAATGATAGTTGATCGGATTGGCAACCGGCTGATTGTAATGCGATAACTCCACAACCTTATCAGTTGCACAGGTGCCACTCAGCAGCATATCCGCAGTGATGTAAATCTCACAGTTTTTGTCCAGGGATACATTCAGGTTCTTGCAGGCCATGACATCCGTACACTCCAAAATATTGATCCCGAATTCACCCACAGCGAACCCTCCTGCGGCCTGGTCTGCCTCGATCACGATCGAGGTCAAAAGGCAGGTGGATGAGGTCGTATAAAAACCATAGTACGTTGCCCCTGCATCTCCATTTACAGGAATGGGGCCTGATGAGGTACCATCGTTGGCCATAGCCATAATATTGGCCACGTTAAAGTTATTACCTTCTATATACAAATAAAAGGCGCGGGTATTAGCCGGCAAGGTGATGGTCAGGGTATTCCCACTCCTGAAATAAACATCTCCGGTATACCCATGACTCCAGGTAGCCCAACCGTTTCCGATCCTGCGATGAGACAAGGCATCTGAAAATCCGATCACAGGACTTCCTGAGCTGTTGACCGGTAGGTCTGATACATTGGCAAACAGGGGCCTGGGGTCAGATGGAAAGGCATCCATGGTCAATCCACCCAAGGTAGCAGGCGGTGCTGAAGTGCCCGGAGTACCATCAAAGACAATCCCGGCAAAAGCCGAAACAGCCATCAGACTGGTAAACAAGCCAGTTAAAAATAGTGTGTGAATCTGTTTTATAAGATACATAGCAAAAAGCTTTTGTGAATAATTCGAGACTATTCGCTTTATCCGCTATGATCTAAAGAACTGTTGAAGCCTTGGGATGGCTTTATTCGTGGGCAAATATAGATGTTTTTTAAATATTAGAAAAAAATATCAGACGTTTCAAGATAAAAGTGATCAAAAAATTTCCTATTGTATTGATTATCTAATAATTAGTGACAAATAAATTTTGAAAAATAATTTTTGAAAAATAACCAGAAACGTCCAGAGGGTTGAAAAATTTGATGAAAGACATCAATTTAAGGGCCCGGAAAAATTAAATTATAAATTACAAAATGACAATATGCGTATGAGTCAATTTCACAGGTATTAACAAATTAAATATGACTATACTATGGGGTAATAATAATTTAACTACTGTCTGATCACTAATTTATTTACAAAACGTTTTAATATTACGCCGCGAAATGGGGGTTTGCCCGGGATCATCATCCAATGTTTCCCCGGGTCTTATTTTCAGGAAGCTGACTTATCATTCTAATCTAAAACTAAAATCACATTCATTGTAAATCGATTAATTCATTGATTATGAGCAATCAAAAATCCAGTGTCAAGCCAAGCAGCAAGTTTACCAACATCTTTGCCTCTTTGGTCATCTTACTGGCTGTTATAGCCGGTCAGCTGATCTTTCACTTCGTTCTGGGAGACCCCAGTCACTTCGAAGGTGGGGACAATACCAAACACCCCTTGTCAGGTGATTATCTCGGTATGATGTACAAGGGAGGTGTGATCGTACCCTTTCTGATGGCCGTATTTATGATCGTAGTAGCCACCGTAATTGAGCGCTTCATTACGCTCAGCATAGCCAGCGGAAAAGGCTCCATCCCGAGTTTCGTACAGAAAATCAAAGGTTTTCTGGATAACAATCAGGTGGATTCCGCCATATCTGAATGTGACAAACAGCGCGGATCCGTGGCCAATGTCATCCGCGAAGGTTTGAGAAAATATAAAGACATGGCTGGCAACAACAGCCTCGACAAGGAGCAAAAAGTGCTGGCTATCCAGAAGGAGATCGAAGAATCTACTTCCCTCGAACTGCCGATGCTGGAAAAGAATCTGGTCATCCTGGCGACCATTTCATCTGTAGCCACCCTTTTGGGTTTGTTGGGTACTGTATTTGGAATGATCAAGGCCTTCTCGGCGATCGCCACCGCAGGAGCGCCGGATGCTGTACAGTTATCAAACGGTATCTCTGAGGCCCTGATCAATACTGCTTTGGGTATCGGATCCTCTGCCATCGCCATCATTTTCTACAACTACTTTACGACCAAGATCGACGGTATGACCTACGGCATTGACGAAGCTGGTTTCAGCATCGCTCAGACCTTTGCCGCTAAACACTGATCCATCCGATCTCTTCATTCGTAAAGCAGCCGATTATGCCCAAGGTTAAGATTCCCCGAAAGAGTACGTCCATCGACATGACTGCCATGTGCGATGTGGCCTTCTTGCTTCTGACCTTCTTTATCCTCACGACCAAGTTCAGGGATCAGGAAGTGGTTCAGATCGATATACCCTCTTCAACGGCCCAGATTCCCATCCCTGACAAGGACATCATGATGTTCAGTGTCGCTCCGGACGGAAGGGTCTTTTTTGGTCTGGATGACCAGAATACCCGCCTGGGATTGTTGGAAAAAATTTCCGAAAGGTATCAGATCCAGTTCACTGCCAAGCAGCAGGACGCATTCCGCACCCTGGAACTTTGGGGTATGGATCTAAAATCCCTGCCTGCTTTTTTAGACAAGGATCCCTCGGAAAGAGCCAGTACCATACAGCCCGGCCTTAAGATCGATACAACCGGTGGAGAAACCCAGGTCGAAGACCTGATCCTGTTCTCCAGGCAGGTCAACAACAACCTGCGGATTGCCATCAAGGCCGACAAAACGACCGAATACAAAGCTTTTGCCGCCATCATCGATGCGCTGCAAAACAGAAAAGTGAACCGCTTCAACATCGTTACCTCTGCCAAAAAGGCCAGGGAATAAATCAAAACAGCAGTTAAAAGAGAAGAATTATGGCTGAAATGAATGTACCCGAGAGCGGGGGGAAAAAAGGTAAAAAGAAATCGAGGTCCAAAAAGATGTCCACCCGCGTGGACCTGACCGCCATGGTGGATCTGGGATTTCTACTCATCACCTTCTTTATGCTGGCTACCACTTTCAACAAGCCTAAAACCATGGAAGTGGTCAAGCCCGCCAAGGACGATGATCCCAACAAGAAAGACCAGCCCGCTATCAAAATGTCCAAGACCTTTACTATGCTCCTGGGCACGAACGACAAAGTATATGCCTATACCTCACCTGACAACATAGATGAAAATACGGAATTAGCTGTGGACAGTGCAGATTACAGTCCCGACGGTTTCCGCAGAATCCTGCAAAACAGGCAAAAGGAGTGTGCTGCCGCGTGGGGGCACAAGGATACTTTGTTTGTAATGATCAAACCGCTTCCCAAGAGCAAGGTTAAAAATACCGTGGATGCCCTGGACGAAATGTCGATCAACGGGGTCAAGCGCTACGCGATCCTGGCTCCTGACGATCCGGTGGATTCTGTGATTTGCCTTAAAATCGGACAGGAAAGAAAGTAATTAATCCATGTAATTTGGTGTTATATGAATGATTCAAAAAACAAAGCAATGTCACAGAACCTGTTGCCCAAGTTTGTCATGGATGACATCGTCTTCGAAGGAAGAAACCAGGAATACGGTGCTTATTTTCTGAGGAGAATTTACGACCGGATCATGTCCCGGTCCCTGATCATAGGCTTGATCTTTTTTGTGTTGCTGGCTACCAGTCCGATGATCCTCAAACTGGTCAAAGGACTCATTCCAAAAGAAGATGATGAACTCCTGATGAAGGAAGTGGTGCTGGCCGATGCGCCTCCCATGGATCCCAACAAACCCCCTCCGCCACCACCGCCCAAAGTGGAACCCCCTCCTGTAAAGGACCAGATCCGCTTTGTACCGCCCAAGGTCATGAAGGATGAAGAGGTGCAGAACGAGGAACCTCCTCCACCAGATATCACAGAATTGAAGGACAAGGATATTTCCACTCAGACCCGGGAAGGAGAAGAGGGAGGCATCGATGCCTCCTTGCTCGAGCCTCCACCTGCTCCGGTCATCGAAGAAGAGAAGAAAGTGGAAGAACCCTTCAACTTCGTAGAGCAAATGCCTGAGTTCCCGGACGGACAGGCGGCCATGATGAAATTCATCCAGAGCAATCTCAAATATCCTGCCATTGCCCGCGAAAATGACATCCAGGGTACCGTCGTGGTACAGTTTGTCGTGGCAGCGGATGGAGGCATCAGCAGGGTCAACGTAGCCCGCGGTATCGGAGGTGGATGTGACGAAGAGGCTGTACGAGTCGTAAAAAGTATGCCCAAATGGCGCCCCGGCAAACACAACGGCCGGGCGGTACCGGTGAACTTCACCTTACCAATCAAATTCAGACTGGAATAGAAGATTACTGAATACCTCAGTTTTCAAAAAAAACGCCCGATGGAAATCTACATTTTTTTCCGCCGGGCGTTTTCATTTTAAGGAAGTACACAAAGCACGAGTTTCCTCCTCATAAGTGTCAGGATGAAGATTTTTGGAAAAAAGCTTAATGTAAGTGCTTTTCTAACACAACTTTGGTGTAAGGACTTTTGAAAACCCGCACCAGGATTGGGATCTGGAAGATAAAAAATGACCCAAAGAGCTGCAAACTTCCGGAAGGGAAACAACAGAAGTGGCGGATCGGGATCTGGAAAGGACCAAAAAGGAAGGGACCTTGAACTTATTGAAATCACTAAAAAAGCAAAACTATGTCACAGTACCTATTGCCCAAGTTTGTCATGGATGACATTGTATTCGAAGGTAGAAATCAGGAATACGGAGCCTACCTTCTGCGAAGAATACACGACCGGATCATGTCCCGGTCCCTGATCATAGGTCTGCTTTTTTTTACCTTACTGGCTACCAGTCCGGTGATCCTGAAGCTGGTCAAAGGCTTTATCCCAAAAGCGGAAGACGAACTCCTGATGAAGGAAGTGGTACTGACTGATGCTCCGCCCATGGATCCCAGCAAACCCCCTCCCCCACCTCCTCCCAAAGTGGACCCACCTCCTGTCAAGGACCAGATCCGCTTCGTACCGCCCAAGGTCATGAAGGATGAAGAAGTGCAGCATGAGGAACCACCTCCGCCGGATTTGACAGATTTAAAGGACAAGGATGTCTCCACCGAGAACCGCGAAGGCGAAGAGGGAGGTATCGATGCCTCCTTGCAAGAACCTCCACCGGCTCCTGCGATCGAAGAAGAAAAGAAAGAGGAGGAAACTTTCAGCTGGGTCGAACAAATGCCCGAGTTTCCGGACGGACAGACGGCCATGAGTAAATATATTGTCAACAACCTTAAATATCCGTCCATTGCCCGCGAAAATGACATCCAGGGGAATGTGCTCGTTCAATTTGTAATAGGCACAGACGGCTCCATCTCTAAAGTGAAGGTAGCTCGTGGCATCGGCGGAGGTTGCGATGAAGAGGCCTTGCGCGTCGTAAAAAGTATGCCCAAATGGCGCCCTGGTAAACAAAATGGCAAAACTGTTCCGGTTCTTTTCACACTACCCATAAAATTCAGATTGGAATAGTAAATCCGTATTTTCTGATCAAAACCAAGGTGTTTCAATCAGAACATTTTAATATAGTTGCATCATTCTTATTACCTTTCCCATCAATTAAACATCATGCATCCATCGAATCTTTCACCATCCACGCACACAGGAGTATCATTTAGGTTAATGGTCCAGGTCCTGTTGTTCTTTTTAATGCAGATTTTTTTGACCGATCAGGCTTATAGCCAAACGACCGGTGAACCCAATCAGGTTTATTCTTTCGTCGATCAGGTGGCAGAATTTCCGGGTGGTCAGGAAGCCATGATCCATTACCTGGCTTCGAATATCCATTATCCCACAGAGGCCAGAAACAAAAAGATCGAAGGGACCGTCGTTCTGACCTTCATCGTGACTGAAACCGGAAAAATCAGGGACATTCAGGTGTCGAGAGGGATCGAAAAATCCTGTGATGAGGAAGCTATCCGGGTCGTACGCAGTATGCCGGACTGGATGCCTGGGGTGCTCAATGGAAAAAAGGTGGCCATGCAATACACGCTTCCCATCAAATATAAACTTAGTTAAGAATCACAGATTTGATATCCAACCACATCATCCGTGTCCTCTTCCAAATTGTCATGGCTTTGGTCTATGCAGGCATGGGAATCTGGCTTCTTTTGGACGATAGCTTTGGCATCGCACCCTGGAACCAGATACTGGGTGCTGTTTTTCTGGTCTATGGTTTCTGGAGGGGTTACAGGGCCGGACAATCCAGTCAGGAAAACTGAGTTTCCTCAGGTTTTTGGACTTTTATAAAGGCCGGATAATTCCAGCTCACTGTACACTTTTTCAGGGACCATATAACGCACGGATTTTCCTTCCCGGATCAGGTTTCTGATATAGGTAGACGATAGGTCCAGCAGCGGAGCCTCCGTGATCGTCACATGAGGATGCTTCAGATAGGCTGCAAAGTCCTCCTCTGCCCCGGGTCTCCTGTAGACATAGATCCGGTAGTCCCTCAGGATCAACTCGTGGTTTTTCCATTTGGGCAGGCTGACCAGATTGTCTCCTCCCATGATCAGCGAAAACTGGTAATGAGGATATTTTTCCTTCAGGTAGGTCAGGGTATCAATGGTATAGGAAGGCTTGGGGAGCGAAAACTCAATGTTGGACACTTTGATGTGAGGATTGTCTTCGACTGCCAGTTGGGCCAGGTGGAGCCTGTCGTAATCATTGGCCAGGCTTGTTTTGTCTTTCAGTGGATTATGCGGACTGACCACCAGCCATACCTGCTGGATGGGTGCCCTGTTGAGTAAATGCTGGGCAATGATGAGGTGACCCGTATGGATCGGATTGAATGAGCCGAAAAAGAGCCCTATCTCCATCAATAATTCGTGACCACAAGCATCAGGAGATCCTCTCCGGCTGTTTGCTCGGTCGGGAGGATGAGGGCCGGTTTGGTAGTGGAGCTGATCTCAAAGACCACGGCTTCGCTCTCGATGGCTGAAAGCATCTCGAGCAGAAAACGGGCATTCAGACCCAGATTGATGGCTTCTCCTTCGTACAGGCAGGACAATTGCTCCGTTGCTTCATTGTTGAAATCCAGGTCCTGTGCCGTAATGGTGAGACTCTTATCCTGAATATTAAATACTACCTGACTGGTCGTCTTGTTGGCAAAAATAGTCAACCTCTTCAGTGCAGAGATCAGCTCTTCGCGGTTGACCTGCATCTTGTTGGGGTTGTTGGTGGGTATGACCGCATTGTAATCCGGAAACTTGGCTTCGATCAAACGGGTTGAAAACATAATTTGGTCAAAAGAAAAGAAAGCCTTGGTCTTGCCAAAGTAGATCCCCACCTTTCCGTCCCTGGGCAGGATAGATTTAAGGGCAAGCATGGATTTTTTGGTAAAGAGCAGGCTTGACGCTACATCCGAACTGATGTCGAGAAAACTGTAACGTACCAGTTTATGGGCATCCGTAGCGGCAAAGGTCACGTGGTTGAAGTCAATATTGAGGTTGATGCCGCGCATGGCCTGACGCATCTCATCATTGCTGACGGCAAAGATGGTCTTGTCGATCCCCTTCTGAATCTGCTGGGAATCCATGTCGATCCGGTCCTCGTCTTTTGGTTTTTCGATCTCTGGAAAATCTTCGGCCTTTTCGCCTACGAGCTTATACTTACCAGAGGCAGAGGTGATCTCGATGCCGCGTGTCTGGGTATCGATCACAAAACTCAGGGGCTGCTCGGGCAGGGATTTGAGGGTTTCCAGCAAGGTTTTTCCGGGGATCGCGATGCGTCCGTCCTCAGATCCGCTTACTTCGATCTCTGTGCTGATGGTAACTTCCAGGTTGGAGGCAGCAATGGAGAGCTGGTTGCCTTTCAGGTCAAACAGAAAATCTTCCAATACCTGCATGACGGGATTGGCAGTCAGGGCAACCGATGCCGTCTGGAGCGGTTTCAGCAAATGGGTAGAGGAGGCAGTAAACTTCATGATCTTGGATTTTCTTTTTAAAGAGCGCAAAATTAACTCCGCCGGGGCTAATTTTCGCCATTTTAAGGCTTTATTATTGTCGTTTTGCAAAGATAAATCCTCACTTTTGCCTGCCTTTTAATCCAGCGCATCCGTTGAAGAAAAACAGAGAAAAATCGCCCGCATTCCATCTCAGGCCCCCTAAGGTCGACTGGGACATCCGTTTTCCTGAATTCACCCACGAAACCCTGCCTTCCGGCACCCGTATTTACAGCATGCCGGGTGGAAAACTGGGTCTGTGCTATCTCGAACTGGTATTTGAAAACGGGCGCAGGGCAGAAACCAAAAAAATGACCGGCCGGATCACCGCTGCCCAGGTACAGGAGGGTAGCCTGAACCATACCCAGGCGCAGATCGTGGATTTTTTTGATTACCACGGCTGTTCCTATAGCCTGCATGCAGATCTGGACTTCACTGTACTTTCGGTCAGTTGCCTGCAGCGATATTTTGACGGTGTTTTGGATTTTATCCTGGAAATGCTGGCTCAGCCGGTTTTTCCGGAAGAAAACCTGGCCAAGGGTAAGGTCTTCCTGAAGTCACAGCTCAGCCATCAGCTCACAGAACCGGACTTTGTATCCTATCGCGACCTGACAGCTCATTTATATGGCAGCCATTCGCCCTATGCCTACAATTCCACTCCCGAACTCATCGACTCCATCCGGCGCGAAGATCTGGTCGCCTACCATCAGAATTTCTATCAAAGTGGCAAACTTTCGGTGTTTTATACCGGTGAACCCTTGGGGACAGATTATTGGGCAGGTAAATTAAAGAGACTGCCGGCCAAGGGAAAAGAACTGCCCCCTTTCCCGGCTGTAGAATACGGAGCGCCCAGCCGGATGCATGCTCCAATCGGACATTGCAATCAAACCAGCCTGAAAATCGGCTGCGGCCTCTTCCCTAAAAACCATCCGGATTATTACGGCATGTACGTCCTCAACACCTTACTGGGCGATTATTTTGGATCTCGCCTGATGAAACACATCCGAGAAGAAGAAGGACTCACCTACGATATCCATTCCACCCTGGATGTACAACTGCATGCCGGATGCTTCTACATCAGTGCAGAACTCAATCCAGCCTCCAAAAACAAAACCGAAGACCTGATCCGAAAAGAACTCAAATTGCTGCGGACCAGGGAAATTCCTGCTACCGAACTCAACATGGTGCGCAATTACCTCAACGGGCACCTGCTGCGGCTGGTGGACGGACCTTTCCAAAGCATCCTCCTGCTGAGGATCCTGATGATGGAATTCGGCGAGCTGGAAGCTTTTTATACCCTCAGAAATGCGATCCGAGATATTTCTCCGGAAGAATTGAGGATGCTGGCAGACCGCTACCTCCACGAAGACAAGATGTCAGTGGTGACGGCAGGTGCCTGAGCCGCCGGTTGTATTTTGTACTGCCCTTTCCGTGGCTTATCTTTCCCCTTCAAAACAAAAACATGACAGCCATCAAAACCAACTACGGCGCCTTAAGTACACTGGTCACCGTATTTTTCTTTTGGGGATTCATTGCCGCGGGCAACGGGGTATTCATTCCATTTTGTAAAAATTATTTCAGCCTGGACCAGTTTCAGAGCCAGCTGGTGGATTTTGCCTTTTATGGTGCGTATTATGCCGGTGCCCTGGCGCTGTTTGTCATCGGAAGTTACCGCAGCCGGGATCTGGTCTCGGGTTGGGGATATAAACAGAGCATTGTCATCGGGCTGTTGATCTCCTTCTTTGGAGCCATTGCCATGATCCTGGCCGTGCAGACCGGTACTTCCGGCTTTAACTTTTTTCTGACTGCCTTTTTTATTTTGGCGCTTGGCTTCTCGCTGCAGCAGACAGCAGCCAATCCCTTTGCCATGTTGCTCGGCGACCCGGCTACCGGTTCCCACCGCATCAACCTCGGCGGAGGGATCAATTCATTCGGTACCACCATCGGCCCCATTGTGGTGGCCCTGGCTCTTTTTGGCGCCACCTCTATTAACGACGAGATGTTGAAAAATCTGGGTTTGGGCAAGGTGACCCTGCTCTACTCCGGGGTGGGACTGCTCTTTCTGGCTGCAGCAGCCTTGTTTTACTTTTCCAAAAAAGTGCCTTCAGGCAGGTCGGACGATCATACAGAAAGAGCCGGCAAGGCAGTCTGGCTAATGATTGTGCTGACCGCTGGCCTTGTCGTTTGCTTCTGGCCGGTCTTTGACTCTTACCATGCAGATCCTGCCAGCCTCAGTCCGGAAGCTTTGTCCGATCTGGAACACCAGCGCATGTACTGGCTTCTGGCGGCACTGATCGTTTTATTCGGAGGATTGATCTGGGCAGGCAGAAGCTCTGCCAAAAAACAGGAAGGCTGGGGCGCGTTGCGCTATCCTCAGGTGGTGTGGGGCATGATCGCCATTTTCGTCTACGTGGGTGTGGAAGTGACCATCCAGAGCAATCTCGGTGCTCTGCTCAACAAGCCCGAATTCGGATCTCTGCAGGCTGCAGATATTTCTCCCTATATCTCTATGTACTGGGGCAGTCTGATGATCGGCAGGTGGACCGGTGCTTTGCCGGTTTTTGAACTCAAGCCCTCACAGAAAAACCTCCTGGTATGGATCGTGCCCTTCGTGGCATTCGGACTCATCTTACTGCTCAACATCATCGCCGGTCAGGATATGACTGGCTTGTATTATTACGGCATCTGCATCCTGGTATTGGTCCTGGCTTTCGTCTTGTCCAAAGACCGGCCGGCCTTTACGCTTACCCTTTTCAGTGGCCTGAGTCTTCTGGCCATGCTCATAGGCATTTTCAGCAGCGGTCAGACGGCCATTTACGCCTTTCTCAGCGGAGGCTTGTTTTGCTCTGTGATGTGGCCCTGTATCTTTTCCCTATCTCTTGCCGGCACCGGTAAATACGAAACCCAGGGTTCCGCCTTTCTCATCATGATGATCCTGGGCGGAGCGATCATCCCGCCCGTGCAGGGCAAACTGGCAGACATCTCCTACATCGGCATCCACCAGTCCTATTGGGTCACGGTATTGTGCTTTTTGTATCTGATGATCTTTGGCTGGCAGATCCGCCGCATCCTGAAGAATCAGGGCATAGACTACGACAGTATGGTGGGTGCGAAAGAAATTTAAGGGGGAGGCATATGGCTGATGGCTGATGGCTCATGGCTATATTCTTTGGCCTAGGCCTAGGCTTAAGCTTAGGCTGTTATCATTGGCTTAGTCCCTGGCTGATAGCTCATGGCTGATGGCTCATGGCTATTTGCATAAGCCATGGCCTAGGCATAGGCCATAAGCTTTCTGCCATAAGCAATAAGCATTACCTGAGGCTTAGTCTCAGGCTGATGGCTCAAGAAAGAACCACGAATTCACGTCTTACTTGAAATTCTCAAAATTTTAAACTCAAGACAACGTGGATATCTAAGAAATGTAAGGTGATATCCTTGTTCAGGGAAACACCACTATCCGGCTCAGAGATTTGAAATAGGATGACAAGCCGATCAGCTGATACATTCCGGGAGCCAGTTTTACTTCCAGATTCATTTGAAGGCTTTTTGGATTTTCTGATTTTTGGGTCCAAACGATGCGTCCACTCATATCCACCAAAATAATTTCATCAATGGGCAAGGTGGAGTGGAGTCTAATTCTATGATCCGTGCTGGAAGGATTGGGCATAGGATGGATCACGAATTCATCCTTATTTTCACTGAGTGTGGAAAGCAAGTGTTGAATCCTTCCTATATCCTCTGAATCATCCCTGAATCCCCATCTGGTGGTATCCGGAAAGGGTGAGTCCTTTGTACCAATTTTAGGACCCTTGCTGTCATTTGCACAGAATGTAAAATGGTAGGTTTTGTTTACATTACAGAAATCGACTTTTACTGAAAGATCTACGCAAAAGGTATCCTGTCCGTTGACCTGTAAAATATCGCTCCTACCCAGAATTCGCCTGAGCGGGTCCGACTTGCGGTACCAGGAATAACTGAACTCCTCTCTGATGCCGGAATTTCCACAGGTTTTAGAAATATCCCAGATTCTCAGTTCAAGATAACTCCTCCCCCAAGCCCTGTAATTGCGGATCTGTCCAGTGTATTCCGGCAAGAACATATTGAGCTGATAGGAAGAATCACAGCGGTATGGATCGGTGGATCCTGGTAAATCCACATTTGTTTTATAGTGGCATCCTTTATATTCCTTTCCGGTGAGGGAATCTTTGTAAACATCACCGGAATGAGCTGCCAGATAGCATACTTCTGGACTTTCAGGATTGTCCATTACGATGAAAGTTAAGACCGTATCTACGTCACATCCTGTCGTGTCCTTTCCCCTGCAAATCACTCTGCCATCCGGAGCCCGAAAACAATTTGGCCTTAATTTTAAATTCAAGGCGGTCTCAATACAAATTATCTCTGTAGCTTGAATTACGGGTGCGTCCTTGACACGAATGACAGCACAAACAGGGCCCTGCTGATCACAAATAGAACCTGATTGAGGGTTTCCGACATAGGCCGTCACACACAAAATAAATTCTCCTCTATCGGGAAAATTTAGAGTAAGCTCTGAGGTTCGATTGCCCACTTCATCGCCGTTTAAAGTCCATTCAAAGACAGGCTCACACAGACTTCCAAAATCGATTCTGTATTTGACATCACTGCTACCGGCGCATACTTCTTTAGGACCTTGAATTTGAGTCAATGGAGGTAATTTGGGAGCTTGTCCCCCTGAGGTTTTCAGACAAAAATCACACATATCACCTTTGCATCCATTTACAAACAAATAATAGACTTTACATGCTTTCAGAGTTCCGGATAAAGTATAGGTACCCGGACCATTACAGGAAGATTGACAAACGATCGATTCGGAGCAATTGCAGTCCCCCCAGATTCCCATTTGCACCCCCAGACCCTTTACATAACAATTGCTGACTGTAATGGAAATGGAAATATTGCCACCCTCGCACACAAAAGCCCACCAGCCTGTATTGGTGGTGGTTCCGCCTGAAGGACACAAGGGGGTACATCCGGTGGGATTGGTATAATCGGTATTGGAACAGCAATAGCCATTCAGTTCAGAAAGGGAGCACAAAACAAAGGCATCCTCACACTTATCTGTGACAGGAGGAGTGCATTGAGAGGCGACGTTCCCAATAAAATCCAATAAAAACAATACAGTAAAAATAACTTTGGGATGCATGATATTCAATTTGCAGCAAGCACAAAAATTTACGGTATCATATCGAAATCAAAGATTGAGAAAACTTTCCATACTCAAACCAATAATCAGTTACACCATCCTGGATCTTTTATTCTAAAATTTATACAGCTTCCACTTCCTTGCACACCCCCGATTTTTCCAAAAGGTATACCTGAATTAAAAAGGAACCTTATTATTCCTCTTGCAGGTAATTTTAATAAAGGCTAAATCACCATTGGGAAAATATGGGAACCAGGAGTATAAACACTGCAAATTAATAGACCCTTTAGCTCAACATTATGCTGCTTAAACAAGAGGCTGATGGCTTATTACTAATGGTGTAGGCTTTGGCCTTGGCCTAGGCATAGGCATAGGCTTTCTGCTTTCCGCTATAAGCCATTTGCTATTTGCCCCATAAGCTATCTGCCATAAGCTTTGGTCTTGGCAAAAGTTTACCGCCACCCTCCCTTAACTATATGACCTAATGCCTGACAAATCGCTGACTTAACCATGATCGTCCGGAGGAATCGCTCACGTGAAAGGTATAGATCCCGTGTATCAGATCCGGTGGCAATTCGAGCAAATATTGCACCCCAACCTGCGGTTTGAGAAGTCTATCCAGTATGACCATTCCCTTCATATCCAGCATCTGCATTCGCAGGGGCTCATTTGTACTGATCCTGCTCAGCAGATAGACATAATCTCCTACTGCTGGATTGGGATACAGTACAAAAGCCGCTTCACTACCACTCTGTACATCCTCATTAGAGACCAGCTTATCACAGCCGGGGACCAGGCAGCCTAGGGAATCCAAATGTATCACCCAGGCTCTGATCGCACTTGTGGAATCATCCGACACTCTACCGCATGCGACTATACCACCATATGGACTTTCTTGGAGCTGAAAAAAATCCAACCATCGCGCGCGATCATTTGTCCATCCCAATGGGAGGTATTTTCTCATCCACACGCTGTCACCTGAAGAAGAAGCTTTAAATAAATAAGCGTAACTTGCCTTTGGAAAATTATAATCTAGCACAGAACCACAGGCCATAAAACCGGAACCATCCGATAATCCTATTAAACTACCTACAAAATCACTCAGGGTGTCATGAACTTTACCTCCTTGTTCATGAAATCTAACCTTCCAGATCACCGAATCTAATTCAGGGCTATATCGGATGATATAGGGAATACAGGGCGATTGCCTTGACTTGTCTACAGGTGCAAGACATCCGAGCATTGTAAAGCTCCCGTCAGCATTTCTAAAATATTTAAACCCATCTGCAAATGCAAAACTCAGATGCCAGTCCTTACCAAATTCCGGAAAAGAATGTCTCTTCAATTTTAATATATTGCCACTACTGTCTATTCTAAGATAGAGATCCCAGGTGTAGTTGTGGTAGTTTTTCTTTGGATTCAAATAGCTTTCCTCTCCTACCAACTCAAAAATATTCCCATCCTTACTATCTATCCAGTTAAAGCGGACAAAATAATCTTTACCTGATCGAATATCAGGAATTGGAATCACTCGTCTAATTCCTAAATTCTGATCGAAATCTGCAATATAATGTTTGGGATTTTTCGGATCATCGTAAGATCTGTAAATAAAAAGTAAATTATCTCCTCTGTAGATACAATCTGAGGTGCAATCAAAACCAAAGTCACCCTCCCGGGGCCGAGCTGGCATATTACAATTAACGATTGAACCTTTATACAAATTCAAGGACGTTATATATGATTGGGCATATATCGATTTCCTGTCCCAATATTGCAATCTGGGATGTATCCAAATGGAATCAGAAAGCTTTATCAGTCTAGAACTGGATGCTGTATAAAGATAATCTCCATTTTTACAAGTATTTTCTAAAACTGAACTTCTCAAAATATTACCTGCATAATCCAAAACAGTAGTGCGAACCTCAATAAGCTTATTGGTCCCGTTGGAATCTTCTGAACTGACGCCATCACCTACCAAATAAATATAATTTGAATCCAATGCCAGATTATAAAACTGGGATTGGCCATTGGCAGTCTTGAGATCCGGCAGAAGATTAAAAAATTGTTTTAATTGGCCAAAACTTTTAACTTGATATAGATTGAAAATTAAAACAAATCCAGCAAGCTGAATGATAGCTGACTTAAAAAAAATATAAAATTGATTAATTGACATGGGTGACTATTTTAATCAGTGAATTGCCAACTTTCCCCTTACAGGCCTATCACCCTTATTGGAACTCAGCTCTATCAGATAAATACCAGGAGTTAAGCTTTCTGAAATACAACACTCGTGACCATAATGATAATTAGCCTGATATAAATTTTGTCCATTCAAGGATTTAATTGTTATGATTCCATCACCTGTAGTTTCCATGGGATGATAAACCCTAAAACACTCCGTAGAAGGATTGGGTTGAATAATCAATGAAATCGCAGAATGAGAAGTTCTTTTCGGATAATTGGATTTTCTGGTGTATTGATTTAACTGTAAAGGTGGATCAATTCTTATATCATAATATGCATTTAAAAATCCGCGGATAATGGATGTATAAGGGCCAAAATAGGCGCGAGAAAAAACTACCAGACTATCCAATTGTTGCCGGTTTAAATTATACATATTTAGACCTTCCTCAGACCTAGAAATCAACCACTCCACGGTTTGAAGCATTTGGTCGTGATCATAATAATCATCAGAATGGACGTTTATGTTAACAAGATAATCGGCTAATGATTCAAAATCCTGATAAATCAAATAAGGAATGATACTATCCATTTGTAATAAGATTGGATCTGTTCTTTGCTTCCAGAGCTGGTAACTGATTAAACTCATACCGATTTCCGAGTTTAGACATGCCTCCAACACGCACTGTCCCATCCTCACCAAAGCATCCTCAGCGCTTATGGTCAATAAGGCTTGAATGCTATCGTCTGGATGAGGCATTTGGCCAATAGCTTGTTGGTATTGCTGGTGATATGAACTCCAAAGATTTTGATTCGTGCTATCATCATAAATTGGAATTGAAGTCCCACCTTGCCCGGGTCCACTTAAAGACGGAAATTGGTTATAGAGGCAAGCGGAATTATTAGCTCGAGCAAAACGTCCCGTAAATTTATTTCCATAGGTAAAAATACTATTTTGAATTGGCTCATAATGATAATTTGCAATATCCGATGTGAATGAAGACATGAGTGGCGCATTACCATCATGGACGTTTCCTGATGATGAAAACTCAGAACCCCAGGCTGACTTTATATTATAAACATCAGCATCCACATCAACAGCCACTGCCCCATTATTCGCCCATTGATTGCAAAGGGCATCTGTCAGAGATTGATTATTTTTCAAAAGCAAATGTTTATTGTAAAACAAATTTTCCTTAAATTCATAATTTGACCTGGGGTCATCAATTTGGACAGTGTCTCTGAAATTATTTCCATACCAATGTCCCATTGCTCTTCCAAGATGATCAGTTTTGCCATTGATGTAATTTTTACGAGCTGATACTTTTGAGTCTCTGTTTCGAATGGCTAGTTTGCTTCCGTTTATCCTGCTATTTTCCAGTACCAGTGCGTGGCTAAATCCAGAGCCTCGCTCCTTATCAATCCCGTATGCAACACTATGGATTGAACAAGAATTTATAATCCTGACCCGATTCATGAAAGCTTTTATGGCAGTTACATCCAGTTTGGTATTATAGTTGCTTATACTAGATCCCGACATGAATAGATTTGAACCAATGATTCGCAACATGACATCTTTGCCATAACTATGATTCGATAATATACTATTGGTAATATTGATTCCGTCACCAGCTAATAATCCTGAAGATCTTATATCCATTACTATTCCATTCTTTCTCATGGTGCTGCTATTGATATTAATTCCGGAATGACTATTCGGCGCTTGAATTCCATTATCCGAAAATTCAATGATTGAGCCATTCAATACCGTAAGTTTTGAACCTTGCCCTGATGGAGTACTACCAGGCATTGAAGCCCCACCAGATCCGGATTGGAGATATATTCCATCCCAATTACCGGACAATTCTGGACACAAATTATTAGAATTCTCCTTCTTGGTAAGGGTAAAATTGTTTAAAGTTAAATGTCCATTAGGTCCAATAGAGATCTTTTGATCAGGACACAATTTCTTAATTCCATCTTGCCACACTATTGCAGTATTTATTTCTATATCCAAACACTCAGGATCCATTTCATCCTCACCGCAATTCGTCAAGAAAGAACCATACTTTTTTGATATTTCATTTAACATCGCTGAAATCTGACATGGTGAAAAATCCTTTCGACATGAAAAATAATAACTCATGATATTTGTAACCGGTATATCCCAGGAGGTTGTTATATCGTTTATGGCATCGGGCACTGAGGCTGTAATAGCCGGATTTTGATTACAATCTATCTCTATTGGAGCTATAGAAAATCCACTCCATCCGTATGGGTCAGCTCCCGTATCACAAAGCCAATCACCTGTAAACCTGCACCTGATCCCCCTTCCCAATGCATCCAATGCAGACCTGCTCTTTACTTCATGTGTAGAAATACTGCTGCCTCTCTCATGGGTATGTCTCAGTGAAAAAAGATGGCCTATTTCATGTGCTAACAAGGAGGCATCTCTTTTTATTTCATTTCCATCAAGCCTAACAAATGCCCATTTATTTGGATTATTAAGCACACCGTAGGCATAACCGTTATTAGTAAAGTTATTTGATCCAAGTAATGTGGTAGACAAGCAATAGATATTAATAAAATCATCCTTATATTTAGATCCAGACCTTGGTAAATTTGTGTTGGGGTCGATAATTGCTTCAGAGAAATTAGCTATTGTACTGACAGGACTTTGCAAAACTCCTCTTTCTACACATTCACTTTCGGTAGTGAACGAAATATTGGATCCAATGTACAATAAGTTTAATTCATTAAGCAATTTTGCAAAATAGGAATCTTCAGGGGAAGGAATATTTCCATTCGGAACTGGATTGATCAGATAATGAAACTTAATCTTCAGGCATTGACTGGCAGAAGGAATGGAACAATTTGGAAATGGATCGGGATTGAAAAAATCCGGTTCATCATTACCACATAAACCCTGCCCCTTCAATTCAAAACCAAAGCAAGAACATATTACATAAATCATATATATATATATATATATGATTTCCTTATCATTAGCGAATCAAAAATTAGCCTTTTTAAGAATAATAACTTGGAATCCATATTGAATAATTTAAATGGTTACATACCCATCCTTCCGGCATATGCTCTTCAAAATCAATGGACACTGTAACAAACAAAAACCTGTCATCCTATGAAAAGGGGAGTCATTCTGTCCTTTGGATTTTCAAATGTACACCATTCGTTTCCATTTTTCAAATGATCAGTATATATATTTTAATTTTTAATACAGGAAATATAAATAATGGCTCATGGCTGATGGCTCAAGGCTATTTGCATAAGCCTTGGCCTAGGCATAGGCTATAAGCTAGCTGCCATATGCTGTATCTACCTGATCCCAATCAACCGCCACTGGCCGGAAGAGGGATCCGGCTGAAAGGAATAGATGCTTTCCTGACCATCCACGGGTGCCGTCAGGTTGTAGTAGAAGGGAGTACCAGTCAGATCCATCCTTCCATTGGGCTGGAAGCGGATTTTTTTGATGCGGTCATCCCCGCGCGGACCCAGACCTTCCAGACTTAATTCCAGTCTGGGCTTCCCCTGAGGTCTGTTGTCTGCGGTCAATGCAACGCTCCACAACTCGGATTTTCTGGCCAGGCCGTAGAACAGTCTTCTTTCGTTTTGAACAGAATAAACCCCTACTCCGATGGCATCCACATTCTGCAGTATTTCTGAGTATTTCCGCGTGCGGGTACCGAGGGTCCAGATCTGGCCCAGTTCCTTTTTTTGATCCGATCCGGCCAGCGAGCTCAGGATCAAGGCTTCTGTCGTACAATCAAAAAAGGATCCGATCAAACCATAGGGATTTCGTTCATGAGGGAGGTGCTTCAAGGGCAGACGCACGAAAGCTTCCATTTTTCCGGTTCTGGAGTCGATCCGGTGTACCGTATTCTGTTCTGCTGCTTTGTTGTGCAACATGTTCACATTGGGCTTGGGGATCACGTACAGATTGCCCGCTTTGTCTGTGGCGACTGCTCCCAGATAGCCCGCCGATTTCCAGCTCGGATCCTGATGTGTTTTCAGCCGCCTGGATTGGGTGTTCCTGGGATCTTCCAGCTCGATGAGTACGGCCCCCATAAACCTGCGCTCTGTGGTGGACAAAGCAGACCGGGCAGGATCAAACCCCAATGCTTTTATGAAACCGGGTTGGCCCTTGCAATCTTGTGCAGAGGTTTCTGTGGAAAGCAGACAAAACAGGGCCATTATTGCCCATAAAATTGATTTCATCATGGCTGGCTCAGGTGAAATTTGGGACCGGAAAAACAGGGATATACCTTTGCTACATAAACGCCATTTTCCAGAACAGATTCGGCCCAGCAATACTCGGATCCGGGCGTGTTGTCATTTTTAAGCTGGGGCACATACCAGAGCACGAGTTCTGTATCCCGGATCGGCTCCGGTCCGGACTCGATAAATTTTTCAGGTCCCTGCCGGTGATCGGTGTTGCAGCAGGGGCCGACCGTAGGAAGGTCCGTCTCGCCTTCATTTCGGTCGCGGTGGCGGCGCGTGATGTAATAATAGGCCCGATCGCCCCTTCCGCCATCGCCAAACTGACCTTTGGCAGCTTCGATCCTAAGCCAGGGTTTATCTTTTGACAAAATTCTTGCAAAATATTTTCCCTCTTCGTATTCCGTCAGATCGTCCTCCAGTTGCCATGCTTCCCGTTCCCAGGCTTTCCAGCTGCCTTCTTGCAGACTTTCAAAACTATGCTCCCTGCCTGCCAGCGCTATCCGCGTGACAGGACGGTAGGTGCCGTCGTTGCCACATCCCCGCCCCAGAGATCCGACCACAGGACGAAAACTTCCGTCCCTGTAAAATTCAAAATGCTGCTGATAATTATAGCTGCATGGCGTAGGCCAGCCCTCGCTGAAATATTTCTGGACAAATCGAAATCCCAGGGTGTCGCTTCCATTCAGGATCGGTTCAAAATAAGGGGGCTCAATGGCTACGACCGCAGCCTGACTGTACTCTGGACATCCGATCGCATCGCTGTATCCAAATCCATCCGTGGTAGAGTAGGAAACGTGCCAGTCCACCATGCGGATGTCTTCAAAGAGGGGCTGATCGCGAAAACGGATGTCGCTTAATTTCAATCCGTCCGACCGGGTGAGGCTGTAGCTGAAATTCCATCCGTCCTGTTCGTGTTTATTTTCTTTTTCGCAGTAGCACTCCATCATTTTTTCATTTTGAACCAGACGCTCGGTGACCGCCATACCGGTGGTCCCCACCTCGGTCCATTTCAAACCGGCGATCTTGAGATCGGTCAGATCCACAATAACCCAAAGTGCCTTATTCTCTCTGACAAAGGTGGGTGCGACGCACAGATGCTGGGATCGCTGGCATTTGGTGCGGTTGAGGGCGGTCTTGGTGGTGGGCATCCGGACCTGGTTTTTGTCGGGTGCTTTGCCTCCATACTCAAGGATGACGGTGGAATCATGGGTGGCAATCCAGACAGCCAGTTCGCCCAAATGAGGTGGCAGATCGGGTTGAAAGCCTCTGTAAAAAGATAGATCCATGAGCTTCTTTTGTTCGGTGTTGACCAGGGCCATGATCATGCTGTTGGTCGAATAGTGATAGATCTCTACCCGGTAGCAGCCCTTGCCCTGACAGGTGGCTCCCCCTTTGGCCTGATCGGAAGGTCTCATGGGAGAGACGGAGAAGACTTCGGACAGCATGGGCTTATCTGTACCTTTCTCAAAGTAGTATTCCTGCATGCGTGGATCATTCACCACAAGATCCTGAGCCAAAACAGCCTCCTGATCTTCAGCCTTGATATCGAGCAACAAGATGGGTTTTTGGGTGAGTAATACCCGACTGATCCTCGCTTTGCGATTTTCTGCCGGATCTTCTGAATAAGTACTGCCCTGGCTCAGCCGATCTGTGCCACAGGAGATAAAAATCATCCAGGTCATCACCCACAGCAAAAAAACAATGGATACAACGGTTCCGGGGATTGGGTTTTTAATATTCATGGGGATTACGAAAATAGGGATTTTTGAGAAAACTGGTATCGGTCAGCGCGTGCAAAAAACGCAGGAGATCACTTTTTTCAGCATCGGTCAATTCAAATTCCTGCATCCTCCCGTCGCGATTGGGATGATCCTTTCCATCTCCACGGCAATCACCTGTTGAATTGACCCTGCCTCCTCTGCTGTAGATGTCGAGGACCTCGCTCAATGTTTCAGCAGAGCCATCGTGAAAGTAAGGAGCCGTAAGGGCTACATTGCGCAGGGAGGGAATTCTAAAACGACCAATATCCAGACTGTCGCCTGTCGCCTGAAATAATCCCCAGTCTTTTGAGGGATAGAGCTCCGCACAATGATACAAACCTACGTTGGCGTACTCAAAACCGCGGTCGGGTTCATCCAGGTTGCGCCCGTTGTGGCAGTTGCCGCAACCCAACCTGTCGCTGAAAAACAAATTCATTCCGCTGATCTCCCGGTAACCAAAATGACTGGTGTCCTTGTGATCCAGCCAGCGATCGTAGGCATGGTTGTAAGAGACCAAAGTTTTTTCATAAGCTGCAATAGCCCGGATGATATTAGGAAAATGAACGGGGTCCTTTTCATCCGGAAATGCACTCCGGAAAGCCTGTTTGTAATATCGGTCTCCGGCAATCTTTCTGAGTATTTCCTCCTCATGTCCGAGTGCGCCCATCTCCGGAGGGTGGGTTCCAAACAAGGGTCGCCTCATTTGCTGAGCCAGCGAACGCAGGGTATCATCGGCCCAGGTCAAAGCAAAACGATCCTTGACGTTGATCAGGGAAGGTGCATTCCGCAGGACATGGTCGCCATATAAGCCTACGGAGCGCTTGTAGCCGTCCGAAAAAGCAAAAACCGGATCATGACAGGATGCACAGGACTTCTGACCATTGGCGGACAATCTCGGTTCAAAGAAAAGACGATGGCCCAGGGCTTTGAGCGGCTCGGAATCCGCCTCACCGGACCGGAAACCCAATACTGCCAGGACCAGAGATCCCGCCAACAAAACCCGTAAAATTACGCGAGAAGAGTGCATAGAGGAAATGCAAATATAAGTCAGACACAGACATACGCATATGAAATAAACTCATCGGTCCCGATGATAAAGATCATCGGATCGGAATGCTGTTACAAAATATGAATCAGAGTTTGACAAAACGCTCAGAGACGGCCGTATGGCCCTGAAGGGCAGTAAGTTGGTAAACGCCTGGTGCAAGGGACCTGATATTCACTGCTTCTCCGCTGATTGGAAAGGTTTTGAAAATACCATCCACTCCTGCTATCTGCAGGGATTTCAACTGATGTCCCGGCTTTAATAAAAGCTCTTCCCCGGCCAGGTTAGAAAGTAAGACGGAAGTCAGGCTTGCGGAATTGTGGGTGCTGCTCACCTGACTATAGTCAAAAATGAAATATCCCGGGCTGATGCCTGCGTTGAATTCTTCGCGCACCTTGAATGCGCGGTCCATCAGATATACCCTGCCAAAGGAAAAGAAATCGGTCTCTGCACCTACGACCGTCTGAGAACGGGGATCGTAATTCAAACCATAGTAACTGGCAGAAGTACCGGTATATGGGCCCGCCTGACCTGTCTGTATGTCGTATCGGCCTATGTCTGTTTTTCCGCTTTCCTGGTACAGGATGGCCGATTCAACCAGGACAGAAGTGCCGCACAGAGAAGTAACATTGGGCAGACGGAGGGTGCTGCTGAGCTTCAAGTCAGGCAGATCGATGCGCGAGATCGTACTCCCATCTGTGAAATTTCGGTTGTTCAATGTAAAAAGCTGATCGCCATACAGCATCAGGTTTTCGGGATTTTTCCCTTCATCGCCCAGTTCAATGGTGCCTGTCCAAACCAGTTTTTTCAGATCGATCACCAGGACTTTGCCCACTTCGTTTCCAAAGTCGAATCCGTTGTTGACAGCCACATAAGCCTGATCTTCCTTCACGACTATGTTTTCTGTAGTAAAATTCATCTGGCCGGCAGGAATTTCAAATTTCAAAGCAAAACTGTTTTTGTCGTAAATCTGTACATAGGACGACAATGGCTGCAGATATTCACCGCGGGTCACAATCAGCAAGTCGCCATGAGGAAATATCTTGCGCACCCCGGTCAGGTTAAATTCCGAAATGAGCTGATCATCCTTAATGCGGTAGCGAAGGATCTTGCGGTCCGCGGCTACCCAGTAGCTGTCTCCGTCCAGCTGGAGGTCGGAAGCAAAGCGCATGTCCGCTATATCAAACAGTTTTCTGTATTGCTGATCAGTCAGGGAGTAGGCACCCAGGCTGACGGGTTCCAGGATCTTTCCGGTCTGAAAATCCACCGCACCCTCGTTGAGAATCAGGACCCTCTGAGCGGATATCGAAACCAAGAAACTCAAAATCAGGCAAATAGTATAGAAAAGAGATTTCATCAGATTATAATTTACGACAAATATAGGTCAATAGTCAAATCCAATATGGAAGCTCTTTAAATCTATGAGAAATACCTGGCGATATAATTCCTGATTTTATTTCACAGGGATTCCATTGGATCAAATATCCGACCCTTAAGCTAAAATTTGTCCTTTCAATATCTCCGCCAATACAGCCTGTGCGGCCCACACTTTATTAGCTGCCTGATTTTTAGCCAGACAATCCTGATGGTCCATAATTTCATCGCTAACCTCCACATTCCGACGCACGGGCAGGCTATGCAAAAGTTTGGCTTGGTTCGTCAGTTTCAGATGATCCAGGGTCATCATCCATTCATGAGCACTTCCATGCACCCTTCCATAATCCCGGTAGGAGCACCAATTCTTCATATAGACGAAATCAGCACCTTCCAGTGCTTCCTTTTGATCATAAGTGACCCTTGCTCCGCACAGGAAGGATTCATTCAGTTCAAAACCCTCTGGCTGGGCAACAACAAAGTCTGCCTGTCCCCAAGCGCAAATCCATTCAGAAAAGCTATTGGCCACGCACTGAGCGATAGGTTTTACGTGAGGAGCCCAGGTCATGGCTATTTTCGGCCTTCGACCTTCGGGTAAAAATTCGCGGATGGTCATCAGATCTGCCAGACTCTGCAAGGGGTGGACTGTAGCGGTTTCCAGACTCAGCACCGGTCTGCCGCCATATTTCATGAGACTATGGATCACGTGCTCGCTGTAATCCAAAGTCCTGTCCCTGAGAGATGGGAAGGTGCGCACACCGATAAGGTCAAAGTATCCACCCATCACTGGTGCAGCATCCCTTATGTGCTCCACATTGCTCCCATCCATTATGGCTCCTTCTCTAAATTCAAGGGGCCAGTTATCCGCCCCAACATTGAGTACATAGCATTCCATTCCCAGATTGCTGGCTGCTATTTGTGTACTGACCCGGGTTCGAAGACTGGGATTCATAAACAGAAGTCCCAGCTTTTTTCCTGATCCCAAACTTCGCTCAGCAAGAGGCTCTCGTTTAAACATAAGTGCCTGTTCCAGCAAGTGGTGAATATTCTCTACGTCATGAACTGAGATAAGGTTCTTCATTTGATCAGTATGATTGGATTGTTATAGAAAAATTGAGAAAAAATGATCAGTTCTGGAAATTTTGGAACGAATAGGCTCCTTGTTTAATTTGAATTTTCTGAAAAAATAGAATCAGCTTTCACCGACAAAAGGAAAGTACAAAATTCGAATTCCAGGAAAACTCAATACTTACTCAATTCCCCTTGAATTCTGGCTTTCTTTTTTCTAGAAAGGCATTGATGCCCTCGCGAAAATCATGGGTGGCGCCTGCCTCGATCTGGTATTTTAATTCGCATTCCAGTTGTTGCTCCAGGGAGTGGTGGAATGATTCGTTGAGTGCAAACTTTGTGAGCGCCAGAGCGCGGGTTGGCATGATGGAAAGAGTATGAGTCAACTTCTTGTATTCCTCTTCAAACTGTTCAGCCGGATAAATTTTGTAAACCATGCCCATGCCGAGTGCTTCCTGAGCAGAAACCTTGTCACCCGTCATCATCAGGGCAGAAGCCCTTCCCCAACCGATGAGTCTGGGAAGCATAAACGTACCGCTGCAGTCTGGTATGAGACCGATCTTACCAAAGGCCTGGATGAAAGACGCCATCTCGCTGGCCAGGATGATGTCGCAGGCAAATGCCAGATTGGCACCTGCCCCCGCGGCTACGCCATTGACAGCTGCCAGCACGGGCTTGGGCATTTGGCGAATCTTGCGGACGATGGGATTGTAATGTTCATCGAGGATGGTCCGGATCTCCGGTCCCTGCGGATCCGTAGCTTCCTTCAAATCCTGTCCGGCAGAAAAAGCTTTTCCGTTGCCCGAAATACAAACCGCACGAACCGAGTCATCCGTCGCGCAATCATCCAATGCACTCTGGAGGGCCAAGGACATCTCGCGGTTGAAGCTGTTGAAAACTTCAGGTCTGTTGAGGTACAGAAAGACGCAAGGACCTTCGCGTTTTATTTCCAATGTGTTCATGCTTATTCTTTTTTCTAATTGAGCTGAATAAATTTGGCCAGGTCGCTGGTACCCGAAAGTTTGAAATTGATTGAAAAAGTGATCTCCTTCCAGTAGTTGTGGTTGCCCGTCAACCTGTATTGATCGCGTATGGCTTTGCTGTGGAAGACAGGAAAATAAACATTGAAGAATTTGTCTCCAAACTGGAGGTTAATTCCTCCGCTGGCCAACAGGTTGGGATCGTCCGGATCATAGCTGTGTACATAGGCCATATCAAAATAAGGACGGATGATGCCGCCTACCTTCTTGATGGGGAGGTCGCTGCTGAGGTTTACAGCAGCCAGGAAACTATTGGTATTACCCAGATTATTTCTCTGTGCCACCCCGGGGGCCAGCTTCATGCCACCCTGGCGGATCATGATCTGCTGAGACCAGAGACCATCATATTCCGATCTCCCCAGGAAGAGATCCTCATTGGTATAATCGTGATAGCCCTGAAAAGCCGCTCCTGCCGAACCGCGCACCAGTCCCTGCTCGGATCGCGCTGCATAATTCCTTGATTTCATCTCGGTATTCACCGGGAAGAAAGAAGTGGCAGTCCGCCATTCAAAGTACCTTCCCTTCCTGATCCTTATCTTTTGTGTGAATTCTGCATCTATGCGCAGGTAACGCGCCTTGCGGTCTGCGATATCATAGGATTGAAACTGAGCCAAGACCATCAGGTTTCTGGGGTGCAGAACGTGAGGATCGGTAAAGCTGTATTTCAGTTCCTGAATGATATAATTGTTTTTTGTGATCCGATCGTTCAAAAAGGTATCTGGAAAAGTAATGACCTCGTCGCTGATCATGTGAAAACTATAACGGAGTCTGCTGTCCTGCAACAAGGC
Organism: Bacteroidota bacterium; assembly: GCA_029572935.1. GTDB lineage: Bacteria > Bacteroidota > Bacteroidia > Chitinophagales > Saprospiraceae > Vicinibacter. Next base: position 18,989 of record JAKQHM010000017.1, on the reverse strand, counting down.
TGGCTTGGTTCGGAAAGTCAGTTCAGCATAGGGAGACCACTGCATGTAATTCAGATCGCGGTCCAGGAAGTTGCTGAGACCATATCGTTTGGCGTTCCAGCCGAATCTGAATTGGCGGACCTGACCTCCGTAAAAATAATGGTTGTAAAAAAACTGGTTTGACCCGGCCCAGGTCTTGTTGCCGAATGAATACAAAGGCATGATCGCAAACCTCCACTTCCGGGAAGGAAACCAGGGTTGAGAAATATAGGCACCCAGCATCCAACCGTTGTATTTATTCCAGCCCAACACAGGAGAAATACCGATTTCGGTTTTGTAAGGGTCGTCCAGGGGTGCCAATGGCTTGATGCGAATGGGTTCTACCTTTCTGAACAAACCCTTTGTGCGTATGCTGTTGTTTTGACGGTATAGTTCGTATGTTTCACCGGCGGCATCGATGCGAAACTGATCGTAATCTCCATCGGGAAATTTGAGTTTACGGTGTTTTTTGAAACCATCGAAATTTTCAGTGCGCACGATCTCTCCTTTCCTGAGCGCAGAAATGCGGACAGGAGAGGCCACTCCACCACAGTTGCGCAAACTGAGTTCGTATTCCGCTCCCTTTTTCCGGACATTGCACACGGCATAGTCGATCTTCCGGTCCGAAACGAGCAGCTGTTTGAAAAACCAATCCAGATCTTTGGTACTCCCACTCTTGAATTCTGCCTCCAGGTCTTCCGGATAGGGATGTTTGAATTTCCACTTGTTATAATAAGACTGCATGATACGGTCAAACTCCTCTGTCCCGATGTATTCTTCGACTGCCTGGATCAGTTTGGGTGCTCTGCTATACACATCCAGTCCGTAGTTCGCCGCCATAAAATTTTCGGAATGCTGACCCGGATGCTGATCCATATTGAGGCGGGCGAGCGCCAGATACATCAGTTCTTCGGTATCTATGGGCCCCAGCCATTTTGTAAAAGGGAAGGAAGAAAAACTAGCCTGAGCGGGATAGTATTCGTCCATATAGCGCTTTTCGTAATAGGTGTTGATGCTTTCATCCATAAAGGGGTGTTCCCGCTCGTTGGACGCGAGTGTTCCGTAAAACCAGTTGTGGCCCACTTCATGGGTGATGACTTCATCGAGAGAGGATTCACTGCCTGCACTTCCGATCACGGTGATCATGGGATACTCCATACCAGCTCCTGCACTCAGGGCACTTTCCACTGCAGTGGCCTGAGGCCAAGGGTATTCTCCAACGTGGGCAGAATAAAATTCAACCGCCCGTTTGACAAATCCGGCAGAATTTTTCCACCCCTCCAGATCGTTGAACATGGACCAGGCATCCACGGTCCGTCCCGAGGCAAGGGTACAAACCTGTTTCTGAACATAAAATCTGCGATCCGCAAACCAGGCAAAATCGTGCACCTGATCGGCCTTGTAGGTTAGCTTCTTTCGTCTCGGTGAAGGACTTTCCTCAAAACTCATGGGAGTGCCAGATTCGATGGCCATCCGGGTATCTTCCATTCTTTTTTCGAGAAATCGGAACTCCCCTTCGGTCAGCAGAGTTCCCGTAGCCCCGACGACATATTCTTCCGGCAGATCAATGTTGACTGTAAAATTCCCAAATTCAGAATAAAATTCGCCCTGATCCAGATAAGGCATCAGGTGCCAGCCCTTGTGGTCGTACACGGCCGGTTTGGGATACCACTGGGTGATCTGATAGGTCTGATTGGCATGACCCAATCTGCTGAAGGAGGCGGGCAGTTTGACCCGGAAGGGTGTCTTGATCACCACAGCCTGGCCGGGTTTGAGTGGTTCCGGCAGGATCAGCCAGGCCATATCCTTGTGTCCCTTGACGTATTCCAGCCTGGCAGGGCGTTCGTCCACTTTGAAGTCCATATCGTCAATATAGCCCAGATCTTCTTCCTTGGCATCGTAAAACTTGGTGCTTCGACTCAGCAATTTCTGTTTGCCAAAGGCGGTCTGATGAGAGGAATAGGCATTGGGCCAAAGGTGGATGCCGATCCGGTCCAGCAGGTCCGGACTGTTGTTTGCGTAACGGATGCTGATGTCTCCGGTAAGCATATTTTGCCGGTCGTCCAGGCTCACGTTGATCACGTAGTCGGCTCTTTGCTGAAAATAGGCCTTCCCGGAGGTTTGGGCGGCCATGTTACCCAGGATTAAAACCTGGAGAAGGATAACGAAAAGGTTTGTTGTATTCTTCATCTCGCAAATGTATAAACTTTGCTCTTCAAATGGGGCGGTTCAGCGTCCCGCCGGATACAAGAATTCCCGGAATTCTGCGTTATTTATTGTTTGTTAAACGGCTTTCCGGATTTCTCAGCCTGCAAACCGTTTGCCCATTCATCTGTTTGAGCATTGGTAAATAACAAAACAGAATTCCGGAACGTCTTTTTTCTAATTATCACTATTTAATTTTTACAAATGAAACGAAAAAGAATCCAAAACCTGAGCCTGATCCTCCTGATGCTGGTCTGCGGACTACTGGGAGCACAAACTACTTTCACCACCATCACCCAGACCTCTCCCGATGGAAAATACAGCTTCCAGACTGTCAAGGGAGACCCCACGCAAACTCGATTTTACAAGCTGGAAAACGGGCTCACGGTCATTTTGTCCGAAAACAAATCCGAGCCCCGCATTATGGCCCTGATCACCACGCGAGCGGGCAGCAAAAACGATCCGGCCACCAACACAGGCCTTGCCCACTACCTGGAGCACATGCTGTTCAAGGGAACAGATCGTTTTGGCAGTCTGGATTATGAAAAAGAAAAGATGTACCTGGATCAAATAGAGTCTCTTTACGAGCGATACAACCAGACCAAAGACGATGCGAAGCGCAAGGAAATTTATCGACAGATCGATTCTATTTCAGGCCTGGCAGCCAAATTCGCCATTGCCAATGAATACGACAAAATGATGGCGGCTATCGGCTCCAATATGACCAACGCCTTTACCTCGTTTGAGAATACGAGCTACATGGAAAACTTTCCATCCAATAACCTGGAAAAATTTCTGGCTGTACAACAGGAGCGTTTTCGCAATCCCGTATTGAGGCTCTTCCACACCGAGTTGGAAGCAGTATACGAGGAAAAGAACATCAGCCTCGACAATGGGAGCAGCAAGGTGTTTGAAGCGATGTTCTCCGGACTTTTCAAAAAACATCCTTACGGTACTCAGACGACCATCGGTACGGTAGAACACCTCAAGAATCCATCGCTGAAGGAAATCCGCAACTACTACAACAGGTACTATGTGCCCAACAATATGGCCGTGATCCTCGCAGGAGACCTCGATGCCGATGCAACGGTCCGTCTGGTGGATCAGTATTTTGGAAGCTGGGAAAAAGCTGAGGTCCCGGAATTCAAATTTGAAAAAGAAGATCCGATCAGAGAACCCAGGGAGCTTACGGTAAAAAGTCCGGATGAGGAAAGCGTAGCCATTGGATTTCGCATGCCGGATCAAAACCATCCCGAAGCCATACTTGCCGACCTTACCAGTTCCATCCTCTACAACGGAAAGAGCGGACTGATCGACAAAAATCTGGTCAAAGGACAAAAAGTCCTGGAAGCATATGGATTCTCCTACCTTTTGCAGGACTACGGAGTGATGTATTTTGGAGGAAAACCACTCCAAAACCAAAGCCTGCAGCAAGTACGCGACCTGATCCTGGGTCAGATCGAAGAGCTGAAGACGGGTAAATTTGACGAAGAACTGATCCAGGCTACAGTCAACAATCTCAAGGTATCGCGCGTACGCGAGCAGGAGAATCCCATGTGGATGGCCTTTACCCTCAACAATCTGTTTTCTACCGGAACCAGCTGGGAACAATACCTCCGCAGCGTAGATGCCATGAGCAAGATTAACAAGCAACAGGTTATGGATTTTGCCAATAAATGGTTTGGCAACAACTACATGTGTGTCTACAAACTCACCGGCGAAGACAGCACCATTCAAAAGGTACAGAAACCCGAAATCACTCCGGTGGAAGTGAACCGTCAGTCCCAATCCGATTTTTTAAAAACGATCACAGAAAACCCAAGTCCCTCCCTCAAGCCTGTTTTTCTGGACTACAAAAAGGACATTAAATTCAGCAACATACACAAAGACGTCCCGGTCTGGCAGGTCCCCAACAAGACCAACAAACTGTACACCATCTATTACGTTTTTGACATGGGCAGCCACCACATACAGAAACTGCCTCTGGCCATAGAATACCTGAAACTGATCGGCAGTAAAAGCAGGACCAACGAACAGATCAATAAGGAACTTTATAAACTGGCCGTGGACTTCAACATCTTTTCATCCAACGATCAGGTCTATGTGAGCCTGTCCGGACTGGATGAGAATTTTGAAAAGGCCCTTCCCATCATCGAGGACCTGATCCGCAATCCGAAGCCCGATCAGAAGGCACTCGAAAAAATGATCGAGGCCAAGATCAAGGAACGCAACGATGCCACCATCAACAAGGAAGTTATCTTCTGGGATGCCCTGGAGGACTATGCCAGTTACGGATCCAAAAATCCATACAACCAGGTTTTGAGCAACAAGGATCTCAGAAAGATCAAAGCCAAAGAACTGACCGACCTGATCAAAAGTCTGTTTGAGTACAAGCACAAGATTTATTACTATGGTCCCAGAAACCTGGCTCTTCTTACGACACCACTCAGGAAGATGCATCCTCTGGAAGAAAAACTGAAAGAATATCCTGCGGAGAAAAAATTCGAAAAACTGACACCTTCCGAAAACACGATCTACTTTGTAGACTACGACATGGTGCAGGCCGAGATCCAGATGCAACGCTGGGACGAGGCATTTGACCAGAAAAAACTCCCTATCGTACAGGCCTTCAACGAATACTACGGCGGCGGCATGAGTTCCGTGGTGTTTCAGGATATCCGGGAATCAAAGGCCCTCGCTTATTCCACGTATTCCTTTTACCAAAGACCTTCCAAAAAGGAAGATCCCTTCCGTGCCGGATTCTACGTAGGTACTCAGGCTGATAAGCTGGGCCAGGCTTTTGATGCCATGCACAACCTGCTCCAGAATTTTCCGGAGTCGGAGAAAAACTGGGAGATCGGAAGAAAATCCATTAAACAGGGCATCGAAACCCGCCGCATCAGCAAGGAAAGCATCCTGTTCAATTATCAAAATGCACTAAAGCTGGGTCTGAACCACGATACCCGCAAGGATATTTACGAGGCCATGGATAAACTCAGTCTGCAAGACCTGAATAATTTCCATGCCAACCATATGAAGTCGAAAAACTGGAACATCAAAGTAATGGGTTCCAAATCGAAGATCAATATGGACGAGCTCCGCAAATACGGCAAGGTGGTAGAACTGACACAGAAGGATCTGTTCGGATACGAAGCAGAGAAACCGGAAGTAAAACCTTAAGAAATAATCTATCTGATCAAAGAGCCTTCTTCCTTCGGGAGGAAGGCTCTTTGATTGAATGATGCCTGCAGTTAAACTTTTTTCCCTAAAAACTATCTGAGAAAATTAGAATTTGATTGTCACACCTGTCCAATATAATTTTTATTTTATAAATGCAGAATTGAATTCCAATAAGTTACCTTTTGAGACATGGCGATTTTGGAATTTAATCCCTACCTTTATAATCCCAGAATTAGAAATTCATGTATGTTACTTTCTTTTGTCCTGACCGAGCGGTCACGCCTTTGATGTGAATGGAGTGCCACAAAGGCACTCCATAGCGAAGGGAACCAATCACTCCTGTGATTGGCCTGGAGGAATCTTCCCAAAGAACCCTTCTACTGTTTGGCCACCTCCATGCCCTTTCGGGTTCCCTCTTTTATCGCACTGTCGTGCGATACCAAGCTTATGGCTTGGTTCGGTCGTACGCGACAAAAAGTGGGAAAGTCCAATTTTAAAAAATTATTTTGGACAGTTGTGTTTGATTTTTCTAAATCAGATGTTCATCAAAATCAAATAAAAGAAATTAAAGTCAGACTTTAATAAATCTGAAAACTAAAGGTTGACCTTCCTGATGAAGGATAAACTGATACATGCCCGGAGCCAGTCCGGATACATCTGCTTCCCCTGACCAGGTTCCATCCATGAGCCTCCTGCCTTGCAAGTCCCAAACTGAATATTTCGAGTGAAAATCCATGGGCTTGTTTAGTCGCAAAACATCGGACACGGGCATAGTGGTGATAAGGAATTTACCCGAAGACTCATTTGAGGTAGAAGTTTCCAAACCTTTTAAGTTTAAAAGAAACAATCGGGATTCGATGAGCCATTCTGTCCTTACACAATGTCCGGTTGCGATCCAAAAATCATTTTCCGCTTCCAAAACACCAGATGCTGAACAGGATAAGTCCTGGAGATGGAATTTATATTCCCACTTTTTAATCAGCAGGTTATCCAGTTTGACAAACCATGCAGGGAAATCCTTATAGCTTATTACTGCCATCCCATCCCCATATAGTAAGTATCCTCCGTCCTTGGCCTCAAAGATTCTCCTGGGAACAAACAAAGTTCCATATTGTAAATCAACGGAATCAGGTTCGAAAATAACTGATCTGGATATCAAAAAATTCACGTCCAATACCTTTACAAATGCCTTGTGAAATCGATTCCGCGAGAGGACGGTGTCACCAAAAATAAATAAATTATCTCTTGTATCAATATGGAATGAATATGAAGAATGGTTAAAATCATTGAAATAAATTTCACCTTTTGCAACCTCATTATCTGAATGGTCAATTCTGTGGAATTTTAATTTTTTTATTCCATGATCATATTCACTGAATAGCCAATCGCCATTTGAATAAAAACCACGGAGTATGTAGGATGATGACTTTACCTGGACTTTTGGACGAGAGAAGGTAAAATCCCTTTCATTTATAACAACATAATAAGGATGAAAGGAAGAATTTTGTCTCGGTGAAACTTTAAAAAGCAACCCATCTTTATTACGGCCATAAAAGATGATTCGAAGATCACTGCTTTCGAGATTACCAAAATCAAATATAATACTTGCTTCTCCCGTATATGGATTGACCCGAATCAATTTTCCAGAGGACTCAAGCATGATCAGGCTGTTGGAATCAGGGTATAATCCAATGTATACATACTCAAAAAAATAACCGGGCAAACCGATGTTACTGATCAAGTGTCCATCCGAAAAAACTTTTATGCTCAATGAATCTTCAGGATCATTCCCCACCACAAAAATATTCCCGTCAGAGAGTCTTCCAAGCTGTTGGCCATTACTTTTGGAATCATGCAGATAGTACCAATCCAAAGTCTGTGATGACAAATTAAAAGCAAATAAAAATACAAAAGGAACCAAAAGCAATCTGAACGCCGAGGAAGGAGAATAAAAAGTACCCATCATTTGCCAGTTGATTACAAAATCGCAAGGATTTCAAACAAATCTAAGCAAATTATAGCATCCTTATTCTGATAGGCGCAATTTTAACATATAAGACGAAACGTTCATTTGTCATTTCTTACCCCTGATCATCCCGGGCAGGCTCCGCATGGCAGCCAGTTCGCGGTATTTGATGGATACTTCTTCTGCCGGTGCACCAAAGTATGTTTTACCTTCTTCCAGATCCTTGGAGACTCCCGAGGCAGCCAATACAGTGACGTGTGAGGCAATATGAAGATTTTGTGCCACGCCCACCTGTCCGTATAAGGTGACATGGTCTCCTATGATGGTCTTGCCACCTATGCCTACCTGTGCTGCAAACAGACAATGTTTACCCACCACGACGCCGTGACCGAGGTGTACCTGGCAATCGATTTTTGTTCCTTGCCCAATGATGGTATCACCGGATACACCTTTGTTGATGGTACATCCTGCCCCGATCTCTACATCGTCGTGCAGGATGGTGCGGCCACCGCTACGCCACTTTATGAATCCTTCTTTTGTCTTTTTATAGTAGAAGGCATCCGATCCTATGATCGCGCCAGGTTGCACGCGTACGTTCTGTCCGATGACCGAATACTCTCCAATGTAGGCATTGGCCTGGATGAGACTACCGGCACCGATGACCGCATAATGAGAGATCACTACGCCCGGCTCGATGAGGGCAGTGGGATGCACATACGCAGTAGGCGCAATGGAGACATTCAAGGGTAGCTCCGGCCGGTATCGCTTGACCAGCGTATTGTACACACCGAATGGATCGTCGCCGATCAATAGAGTCTTACCATCAGGACATTCAAATTCCTTGTTGATGAGAATTATGGTGGCTGCAGAGTGAACAGATTTGGAGTAGTACTTCTCTGCATCCACAAAGGTCAGATCCCCATGTGTAACCTTGTGGATCTCATTGATCCCATAGATGAGCTGCTGCTCATCGCCGACGATCCTCAGGTTGAATTCCGCGGCAAGCTCTTTTACTTTTATTGGTGTGGATAGTTGCATATCAACTTTTCTTTTTCTGAATGATCAATGTGCCTCCAGCCAGTTTTCTCCTGTGCCCATCCCGACCTCCAGAGGCACCTTCAGATCCGGAATGGCGTTTTTCATTTCGTGGAGGACGATGTCCCTGATCACATCGACTTCAGGTCTGTACACATCAAATACAAGTTCGTCGTGCACCTGCAGGATCATGCGGCTCTTCAGCTTTTTCTTTCTGATCTTGTCGTGAATGCGGATCATCGCCAGCTTGATGAGATCAGCCGCCGTGCCCTGTATGGGCGTATTGACTGCTACGCGTTCTGCGTTGGAACGGGCCAGGGAGTTGCGGGAGTTGATGTCGCGCAGAATTCTTTTCCTGCCAAGCAGGGTCGATACATAGCCGTTTTCGCGGGCCATTTCGACGAGCTTGTTCATATAGTCTCTCAGACCGCTGTAGGTCTTGTAGTATTGATCGATGAGTTCTTTGGCCTCGGTCCTGGGGATTCCGAGCTGTCGGGATATGTTGGTTGCTCCGGCCCCATAGAGAATGGAAAAATTCACCGTTTTGGCATTCCGCCTTTGCTCGGAGCTGACCTCGTCATAGGGTACTCCGTATACCTTGGCTGCTGTGGCCCGATGGATATCCTGGCCTTTGATAAAAGCCTCCAGCATGGCTTCTTCCCCACTCAGGTCTGCAATCAACCTCAACTCAATCTGACTGTAGTCTGCAGACAGCAAAAGGTGGTCTTCATCCCGGGGGATAAAAGCTTTGCGGATCTCGCGGCCTGCTTCATCCTTGATGGGTATGTTTTGCAGGTTGGGATTTTCAGAGGCCAGTCTTCCCGTGGCTGCGCGAGCCTGATTGAAGGAACTGTGCACGCGGCCCGTCCTAGGATTGATCATCAAAGGCAAAGCATCCACATAGGTGGATTTCAGTTTGGATAATTTGCGGTATTCGAGGATGGTATTGACCAGATCGTATTCTGCTGCCAGTTCGGTGAGGATCTCTTCGTCCGTGCTGTATTGGTTGGTGCTTGTTTTGCGCCAGCGGTATGGGATTTTCATTTTTTCAAAAAGCACGTCGCCCACCTGCCTTGGGCTGGCAATGTTGAAACGGACTCCTGCCTGCTCGTACACCGATTTCTCGGCTTTCAGTATCTGTTCTGCCAGTACAGAACTGTATGAATTCAGAAAGCCCGCATCGATGCGCACTCCTTCGTGCTCCATATCGCAAAGCACCTTGACCAAAGGCAGCTCGATGTCGTGCAGTACCGAGTTGAGTTCTGCCTTGCTTATTTCCTCTTTCAGCAAGGGATGAAGCCTCATGACCACATCCGCATCTTCTGCAGCATATTCCTTGATCTGCTCGAGTGGAACATCGCGCATGGATTTCTGAGACGGGCCTTTCTTGCCGATAAGGTCTTCGATCGGCACCATTTTGTAGTTGAGATAGCTTTCCGACAAATAGTCCAGCTTATGCCTTTGATCGGGTTCGATCAGGTAGTGGGCGATCATGGTATCAAACGCCGGTGCCGGCATATCCACGCCGTATTGCAGGAGCTGGAGCATATCGAACTTGATGTTCTGCCCGATGAAATGCTTGTCCTCGTCTTCCAGAAGCTCCTTGAAAGTATCGACGAGCTTTTGGGCCTCTGATTGATTGGCGGGAACAGGCAGATACCAGGCTTCGTGCTCTTTCACTGAAAAAGACATTCCTACCAATTCAGATTGGGTGGGATCAATTCCGGTGGTCTCCGTATCGAAAGAAATGGTCTTGTGCTTTTTGAGTTCAGCGAGCAGATGTTTCCTTTGGTCTTCGCCACCGGCTGTCTGATACCGGTGGTCGGTCGAATGGATGTCGTGGTCTGCGATGCGGTATTCCTGTTTGGGTGCAGGTTTTTCTTCCGCTTTTTCTTCAGTGTCGAAAAGCAATTTCCCAGCGGTACTGGGTCTTTCGCCCAGGACTGCATCTGCCAGGGTACGAAACTCGAGTTGCCTGAACAGTTCGCTCAGTCTTTCCCGGTTGGCTCCTTCGATGCGATAGGCTTTTTCGTCAAACTGTACCGGGGCATCCAGGCTGATCTGTGCCAGTTGTTTGCTCAGGATCGCGAGATGCTGATTTTCTGTGATCTTGTCGCGGAGTTTACCGGGGATCTTTTCCATATGAGCCAGCAGATTTTCCACCGTGTCAAATTCCAACAACAGCTTGGCAGCCGTTTTCTCTCCTACGCCCGGTATTCCCGGGATATTGTCCACTGCATCGCCCATCAGACCGATCATATCGACCACCTGGTCCACCCGCTTGATGCCCCAGGTTTTCGTGACCTCCTCGGGTCCCATCAACTCCACCCCATTGCCCTGCCGGGAGGGTTTGTAGATCTTGATGTGCTCTTCCACGAGCTGTCCGTAATCCTTATCCGGAGTAACCATGTAGACTTCGAATCCCTGGCGGGCTGCCTGCTTGGCCAGGGTACCGATCACATCGTCGGCTTCATAGGATTCAGCAGTAATTATCGGGATGTTGAAGGCCTTGACGATCTCTTCGATGTAGGGCAAGGCTATGCTGATGTCTTCCGGTTGTGCTTCGCGGTTGGCTTTGTACTCGGGAAATTCGCGGTGACGGAAAGTGGGTCCTTTCAGGTCAAATGCCACGGCAATGTGGCTGGGTTTTTCGTTGTTGATGATGTCCCACAGATTGCGGGTAAATCCGGATATCGCGGAGGTATTGAGGCCTTTGGAATTGATGAGCGGGCGTCCAATGAAGGCATAATGTGCGCGGTACACCAGGGCATGCCCATCCAGGAGGAAGAGTTTTTTCATTTGAATCCGGATTGAAAGGCTAAGGTAGGGAGAATGCGGGAAGTACTGCCGGAATTGTGGTCCTCTGAACATTCGGTTTTCCACCCCTTAATCCAGGGTTCAGAGGATTGGTAATTCAGGAATTAGTTTGCAGCAGGAGGATTCCGGTACCTGGCTATGGCTTCTTCGATCTTCTGCTTGCGGTTTTCCGGATCGGGGTGAGAAGAGGTGAATTCTGGGCGGCTCGCCCCACCGGAGGCCCTTTTCAGAATTTCCATCACGTCGATGAGCGCTTCGGGTTTATAGCCGGCATCGATCATAAACTTCACGCCCAGCTCATCCGATTGCAATTCCTGGTCTCTTCCGTAACTCAGTCCGATAAGGGCTGCAAACTGCTGGGCCATCTGAGCCGATTGCTGGTCACCCATGGCTACACCGGCTGCTCCTGCCAGTCCCGTCAGAAGCTGATCCTTTTCCATTCGTTCGCCGGCATGTCTGCCGATGACGTGCCCGATCTCGTGGCCCAGCACCCCTGCGAGCTGATCTTCATTGGTGAGTTGACTGAACAAGGCCCTTGTGATGAAAATCTGGCCCCCCGGCAGGGCAAAGGCATTGACCGTGCGGGGATCCGCCAGCAGATGGAATTCAAATTTGTAGGGCGTTTTCGACGCCACGCTGCTGCGCATGAGGTGATTGCCCACCTCCCGGACCAGCTGCTGGTCGTTGACATCGGGATCGGGTCCTCCAAACTCTTCGATCATCGCCGGCCGGTTGTTCAGCCCAATGGCTATTTCCTGATCCGGAGTAATGCTTACATGCTGGTTTATTCCCAGGTATTCGTTGTAGCTGCTGGTAGAGCAATAACGAAACAGGGTGATACCGGCTATGATCAGAGCCAGAATCAGGGAACCGCCCACCCTGCCGCGGCCAGTATTGAACCGATTGAAAGACTGTCTTTGCATTTCACTCATTGGGATCCGATTGATCCGTGCAAGATAAACCTTTTTCGAAAAAGGGCCCTTTTTCGGCGACTCAGAATTTCAGATAAGACCCGATGCGATTGGCAGGAAAAATTATATCACTCCACAAACAACCTTTTGACGCGGGGAGAAATCCCGCAAAGGATCTCGTAGGGTATGGTATCGGATATTTCCGCCAGTTTTTCAATCGGAGCATTCCTGCCAAAAATTTCCACCTCATCGCCTTCCGATGCCTCCGGGATGTCGGTTACATCGACCATGCACATGTCCATACAGACGACGCCGACGATCGGGGCAAATTTTCCATGAAGGAAAACCGGATAGGCTCGTGAGCCGGCAATTCTGGGCAAACCATCTGCATAGCCCATACTCAGGACGGCGATCCTGGAGTCTCGGCTCAGTTTGCCTGAGCGGTTGTAGCTCACGGTCTCGGATTCAGGGACCTCCTTAATCTGGCTAATCCTCGTACGCAGGGTATGTACGGGTTCCAGTTTTTCCTGAAGGACGGAATCTGAGTCCAGGCCATATAGTCCGATGCCCAGACGGATCATATCGAGTTGCATCTCCGGATGCCGGCTGATCCCGCCACTGTTGAGGATATGGGCCAAAGGTGTGTACCCCAGGGCATTGGAAATCTGATCGTACGCCTGTCTGAATTTTCGGAATTGCCCGACGGAAAAATCGTCAAACATTTTTTCACTGCTAGCAGCCAGGTGGCTGAATATGGAGGCGAGCCTGATTTGTGGCTGATCCCGAAGGAGGCAGATGAGCGCATCGAGCTCTCTCTCCTGAACACCCAGGCGGTTCATGCCACTTTCTATCTTAATGTGCACTTCGATCTGGCGGTTGCCCAATTCAGCCAGAAGTCTTTTGAGTTGCTGAACGGAAAAGATCTCCGGTTCCAGTCCATATTCCTGTAGCTCGGTAAAATCCGTGTGGGCCGTGTTCATCACCATGATGCGGGAACGGATGCCTTTTTCCCGTAGCAAAATGCCTTCGTCCGGATAGGCCACAGCCAGATAATCGACGCCTTTGTGCTCGAGGTACCGGGCTATTTCGTACTGACCGGATCCATAAGCGGATGCCTTGACCACCGCCATGATGCGGGTTTCTTTTTTCAGCAGGGACTTGAAGGTCGAAATATTGTGTGCAATGCCTGCGAGGTTGATCTCCAGGATGCTGTCGTGACGGGACAAGGCAAAGCTGTGGTAGAATTTCTCGAGAGAAAAAACCCTGGCTCCTTTGATCAGGATGCACTCCTGGTGAAAGTTGAGGGAATCCACTGCTCCTAAAAATTCCGCCGTATCGTGGAAGGAGTGAAATCGGATCTTTGCCGGCAAATAAGGCCTGAGTGCAGCGATCCGGTTGCCAATCGCCACGACCCTGCTCAGACCAAACTGTTCGGCCAGCCGCGCGATCTCTGAAAGGAGCCTTTCGTCGTGGACTCTTTGGGTAAAATCCGTGATGACCAGAGTCCTGGAAAGACTGCGATCCTGCTGGTCCAGGAACCGGAGGGCCAGTTGAAGAGATTTCAGGTCCAGGCTGTAGCTGTCGTTGATCAGCACACAACCATGCAGGCCCTCCCTTTGCTCCATCCTCAGTCTCAGGCCTTGCAGACGGGTCAGTTGAGTTTGGATCTGGTCCCGGTCCAAACCGGCAAAAAGGGCAGCGATCACCGCATGGCAGGCATTTTCAAGCGATGCGGGATCGGAAAAGGGCAAAACAAAGGAATGCGATTCGCCCTTCCATTCAAAACTGAGCTTTGTGCTAGTATCGGGATTTTGCTCCTGGAGGATCTGGATGTCATTATAGGATCCACTCCCCCAGCAGATGGCTCCTGGTTGGTTTCGAAGCTGCTCCCGCAGATCGGGATAATCCCCGCAATAGATCACCCGGAGGCATTGCTCAAACAACTTGCATTTTTCCCTTATCTTTTCGCCCCGACCCACAAAGCCATTGTCATGGGCATCCCCAATATTGGTGAATATCCCCAGGGTGGGACGGATCATGGATTGGAGCCGGGCCATCTCGCCGGATTCGGAGATTCCGGCTTCAAAGACACCAAATTCATGGCTACTTTCGAGATCCAGGACAGACAAGGCCACTCCCAGCTGACTGTTGTAGCTCTTAGGGTTTTTGCAGACCTGGTATTTCTGAGAAAGCAATTGAGCCAGCCATTCCTTGGTGATGGTCTTGCCATTGCTGCCGGTGATGCCCACCACGGGTATGTCAAATCTGTTCCTGTGCCAGATGGCCAGGTTCTGAAGTGCGGTCAGAGAATCGGAAACCTGCAGGATCCAGACACCTTCGATGGGATCCGGCCGGGCATGGGTGACAAATGCTTTGACCCCTCGTTGGGCCAGTTCAGGAATAAAATAATGACCCCGCGTATGCACCCCGTCGAGGGCAAAAAAAATGCAGCGTTCGGGGTTCAGTACATAACGGGAATCAGTCTCTGCATGAGAAAGGAGATGGCCCTCCGGTCCTTCACTCAGGATCTCGGCTCCAAGCACGGTGGCGATTTCCTCAATGCGGTACTGTCTCATTTAAGGTCAAAACCAATATCCCGTCTAAAATATTTTCCCTCAAATTGGATGAGATCTGCCAACCGGTTGGCCTGATCCAAAGCAGCGAGCTGATCCTGCCCCAGGCAACTTACTGCAAAAACCCGCCCTCCTGAAGTGACCAGCTGCCCGTCCTTGCTGCTGACACCCGAAAAGAATATATGTTCCTCTGGCTGCGTCTGCGGAAGGGCTTCAATCTTTTTGCCCTTTTCAAAATCACCCGGATATCCCCCGCTGACCAGGCAGATCGTGGCCGCATGAGAGGAAGAAACGCGGACAGAGCCCGGATTCAGTTCATTTTGATGGCAGTCCAGACAATGCTGCAGCAGGTCGGACTCGAGACGGATCATGACGGACTCGGTCTCCGGATCACCCATCCGGCAGTTGTATTCGATCACAAAGGGATCTCCCTGTACGCGGATGAGCCCAAAGAAGATGAACCCGCGGTAAGGGATCCCATCTTGTTTTAATCCACGAAGGGTAGGTTCTATGATCCTGTCCCGGACCTTGTCCATCAGAGCTGCATCTGCAAAAGGCACAGGAGATACGGAGCCCATGCCCCCTGTGTTGGGACCTGTATCGCCCTCTCCTATTCTTTTATAGTCCTTGGCTTCGGGAAGCAGGATATATTGGTCTCCGTTGGTCAGAACGAACACGGAAAATTCTATGCCGCTCAGGAATTCTTCGATGACGAGCCGCTCGGAAGCCTGGCCGAATCTACCCTCCAGCATGGCCCGGATCTCGGTCTCTGTCTCCTCCCGGGTCTGGGCGATCACCACTCCTTTTCCTGCTGCCAGCCCATCGGCCTTGATGACAGCAGGCAGGCCCAGACTCCGCGCAAAGGAAATCGCCTCCTCCGCCTCCCGGCTGCCAAAAGAACGGTAGCGGGCGGTAGGAATGCCATGCCGGAGCATAAACTCCTTGGCAAATTCCTTGCTGGACTCCAATCGCGCCCCTGATCTTCCGGGCCCGATAAGGGCCAGATCAGGATGACGATCCGCGAGAAAATCCATCAAACCATCTGCGAGCGGGGCTTCCGGACCACAGATCACCATGCCGATCCCTTTTTGGTGGATCAGATCCGAAACAGCCCTGTGGTCGTCCACAGGCAGGGGTATGTTCTCCCCCAGGGAGGCAGTCCCCGGATTGCCCGGCCATATGAAAAGCTGTCCCAACAAGGGGCTTCGGGAGAGCTTCCAGGCCAGTGCATGCTCGCGTCCTCCGGAACCGATCAATAGTACATTCATGCTGATGTCATCGTTTAGCGCGTAAAAATAAGCCTATCTGTCAGGATGGCGGCAGGAAAACGGGCGGACCCCGATCCGAGGTTCCAAAATAAGGATTCAGAAGGCCATGCCGGGCAGTGTCTGACCCTTTCGGTGACCGGTAAGGGAGCATTTTGAAAGACCGGAATATTAAGTTTCGGAGGGTTTTGAAAAAATTCTATGAAATTCCTTAATTTTTTCATTAGATTTACACAAACAAACAAAAAACCAAACTATTGAATCATGGCTACTACAAATCAAACTTTCAGATTAAGCAAGAGGAGTAAGATTATACTTCTAATAATTGGTATAGCCGGGCTAGTCGCATACTTATTTTGCAATCGATTACCCTGTATCTGTGGAAAGATTTTCAATAATACTAAATGCAAGGAGGATCACTATATTGAAGGAAAGGTTTATATGGATAAGGGTAACGATGCCATTAAGGATTCATTTGAAAGAAATATACGAGTCAAATGCAATGAATTTATTGTTGATCCCACACATCCGGATGCTCAAAAATACAGGGATAGTCTGAAAGCCAGATGCTTTAAAAATATAAAGAATTGTGACTGTACTCCTGCATTTGAACTTTGGGCCAATCCGGATGGGCATCCCATAGATGCAGGTACAGTAGCAAGTAATACAATGTTAGGAAGACCATTTGGAGCTACACCTGGTGGTCTAATGCCCAATCTGGTTATAAATTTAAATCCAGGACCAGAACTTAAAGATCCCTATAACTTAGATAGTTTCAATTCCACTTCAATTTTATGTAATTTAAATAGCCCGCAACAAAATGGGATGATCATCGCTATTGTGGATACGGGTATAGATACCCTTACCGATCCGAATTTAAACTGGCTCCACACCTTTAATTGGAATAAATTCCATGCCACAGATAGATGTATCTATAATACTTCAAATTTTGGGTTAAAATTATTGGACCCCAAACTTGAACCCGTAGATAGTCTTGGTCATGGTACTGCTGTGAATGGAGTGAGTTCAGGTGCATCCCTTCCAAATTATAAAGATCTCTATTTAGATTTATCGTTTCTAAACGTTGGAATTTTCGATGCTAATTCAAACTCATGCACTTTATTCAATGCACTTTGCGGATTGAATTATTCAATTCATCAGAATGCAAAAATCATTAATATTAGCTGGGGTTTTGACTTTAATCCTAAAGATGAATTTCTAAAACAATCTGTCGAAAAAACAATTACCGACATAATCACTTCCGCACCCCATATTTTATTCATAGCGGGTTTGGGGAATGATTCAGTATACATCAGCAGTTATCGAAGTTTTTATCCAGCTTGTCTTGCTGCAAATATAGATAACTTAATGGCGATAGGATCTTTGAGTTGGAATTATCAAGATTTGGCAGGTTTCTCTAATTATGCCAATAAAGAAATAATGACGTTAAGTATGAAAGGCGATAGAATAATGTCTACATATCCAGATTTCCTTCTTCAATCTAATCCAGGACCTGTAGTAGGCCATCGTAAAATGGTAAGTGGAACTTCTTTTTCCACACCTTTGGTAAGTCGGGTTGCAGCCAGTTTTTGGATAAGGAACAATTCATTGACGCCAGCCCAAGTAAAAAAACATTTCATCAATTACCTAGATCCTACTGCAGTACAAAGTAATTTACGTCCAGGTTTGACTATTCGAACCTTGAACATAAACCAAATATCAGGTCTTGTTTGTAGTCCTCCTATACTTAATCCTTTGATCTTATATTAAAGATCGTTTTACCAATAAGAATATTATGAAGGCATTCAATTTGGGGAAGAAAGTCCTTTTTTTTTATTTATTTCAAATTATATCAGCTTGCACATCCATTGAAAAAAAAGGAGAACAAGAAAGTTCAACTATTAAAATACAGGATGAATCATTTTACCGAGATTCCCTTGTAAATGCGGCGTATGTGCAGGCGTTACCCGATTCCGAAATCGCTAGACTTTTGGATCAAATCGACGCAAGACTGGAATTTTATGAAAAGGACAGCCTGCTTCTGAGTCTGGCCGATGCCCTCAAAACAAGAGCTCCACATTTTGAATCCGATCCAATGGGATCCATCCGGTATAATAAAACCATTCTGCGACTGCGTCGGAATTTCCATGGTGAAGATACTGATCTGGACATAGCCAAAACCCTGCTGACCCTGGCTTTGGCTCATCAAAAAAAGGGTGAATATCAAGATGCACTGGAAAGACTCCAACAGGCTGAATTGGCAAGTCGTGACTATCCTGTCCATCCAATGTTACTTATAATGGCTAAACAAGGGGAAATTTATTCTCAGGTGAACGATTTTGAAAATGCAGAAATTAAGTTTAAGTTTCTTTTTGAAAAAATCGACTCCTTTGAGAAAATTTCTGAAAGTCTGGATCCAAAATTCTGGGGCTTAGCCGAGGCTTGGTTTCCAAGTTTTGCAGTAGCTAAGTCCACTCTGGAGAATAAAATGAAGGAATTTTACAAAGCACTTCAAACAGTGGCTAAAGGAATAAATTTAGTTAAAAAATTTCCACCTGTCCAAAAAGAATTTGAAACCCAATACCTCCGGATCAGTGAAGGAGTAGCTTGGCTGGATTCTTCAAAAAATTCACTTCCTTATCACAATTGTGCATCATGCATTAAAAATGCAATTACTAACTTCTATGAAGCACTAAAATATTTTTCCAAAATCCAGATGAACTCACTTGTTGTTCAATCCTGTATCAACCTGGGTAGCGCATACGAGCTCAGCGGGCAGTATCAAAAAGCGATTGAGGTCCTTCAGACCGGCATTGACTCTTTTATGAAAAATGAGGGTTCCCTGCCATCCGATTTATTCACACAGCTTCATCTTAACCTGGGAACCAATCTCTACCGGATGAATAAAATGGAAGACGCCCTGATCGCTTACGACAAGGCACTGTACGGCCCTCAATACAAAGATAAGTTTAAGACCGGACTGCCCCCGCTTTCACACTACTCCAGGGATTATCAGACC
>JAKQHM010000004.1 GCA_029572935.1 Bacteroidota bacterium | reverse complement strand
GGAGGATTAGGCAGTTTTAGCGACATTGAGATAGCTGAAATTCAGAAAAAATTGAACAGGGCACAAAACTATCAAGACAGACCGGATGTGATTAAAATTATAGAATTTGATAGCCTCAGTCCTGAGAAGAAAAAAGAACTTTTACCAAAAATGGATACAACACTATGGAAAGATATGAATCCCTATTTCAATCCCGATCCGGATGACGATGGGATGCGCTTCGATACCTTTTCTAATGCAGAACTGATTCAATTCCTGGACACTCTATCCTTTTCCTCCACCTATCCTCCGGATACGCTCAATCAACGGGGCTTCAGCAGCAATACCGCTCAGATCCACCTCCACAAGGTCTGCCAGATCCTGGGAGACCGGCGCGCTTATGGAGGCTTTTCGCCGGACAGTATGCAGCAGGCTGTAGTGGACCGGTTCATCGATACCCTTATGGAGTTCGGCAGATTGGATACCCCTAAAATGATTTCCATCCAAAAAAGAGGAGAGTGCAGAGAACTGATGATACGGCTCGGAAGACTGGGAGTCCCCAAATTCATCTCCCAGCTCACCGACCCACCCTATATGCGCTGGACCTGGATCAATGTCCCTGAGGAGATCTTCAGACAGATCACAGAGGATGAGATCATCCAAATGGTAGCTCGGGCAGAATCTTTTCTAAACCAGGGCGATACTGCGAGAGCCAGCAGCATAGCTACCCGAATGCACAATTACCTCTCTCAGGAAGTATATGTCAAGCCCGAACAGCGCCGCCCCCGACGGCCCTTAGCGCCCACACGCGAGCGGCAGCGCTGGCACGATGAGTATATCTGGCCTCTCCTGCTGCGCATGAATCACTGGTACACCCGAATGAAGTAAAACCCTGCTTATGAAATCGCTCGCCTACATCAACAGGTTTACAGGATCCGAATGCTACAGAAAAACAGCTTTAAGCCAAAAAAAATAAAACTCTTGGTCAGCGACGAATAATGCCTGGATCACTTCTCGGCAATAAAGTTGTCACTCACTCACCGGATTTCAAATGTTTTGCGTCCTGCGGATCAGGGCAAGGTCTGCTATGGCAATGGCGGCTATGGCTTCTGCGACCACCGGCACCCGCAGGGCCAGACAGAGGTCGTGACGGCCCGTGATTTTGAGGGGTTCCATCTGACCGCTTTGTTTGCTGTAGGTGGTTTGGGTTTGGGGCGTGCTCGAGGGAGGTTTTACCGCCAGTCTGAAGAGGAGTGGATTCCCATTGCTGATCCCGCCGTTGATCCCACCGGCATGGTTGGTCATCGTTTGTCCGGAGGAATCCATGATGGCGTCGTTATGTTCCGATCCCTTCATGCGCACCGACTGAAAACCGGATCCAAATTCTATCCCCTTGATCGCCGGGATGGAAAAAGCCAGATGGGAGATCACGGACTCCAGGGAGTCAAAAAAAGGTTCTCCCAGACCGGCGGGAATCCCCTCTACCCTGCATTCCACCACGCCCCCGATGCTGTCTCCGTCCGCCTCAGCGAGCTCCAGCGCACGAGGGATATCCTGCAGACCACCCGCCTCGGTGAGAACGGCTGCAAACTGCAACTCCGGCAGGATCTTTTTGGCGACCACTCCGGCTGCGACGAGGGCCAGGGTCAGACGTCCTGAAAAATGCCCGCCGCCTCTGGGATCATGCTGTCCTCCATATTTGATACGGGCGGTAAAATCGGCATGACCCGGTCTATCCTGATCCAGGAACGCCGAGTAGTCTTCAGATCGGATGTTCTGGTTCTTAAACTGGATGTGCAGAGGCGCTCCGGTCGTCCTGCCCAGGTAAATGCCGGACACCAGCTCAGGCAGGTCGGATTCGACCCTGGTGGTAGTGCCCTGCTTTCCGGGCTTCCGGCGCTCCAGATCTCCTGCAAAGTCCTCCAACTGAAGGCTCAGCCCGGCCGGCACGCCATCGAGGATCAGTCCCACTGCAGGACCATGTGATTCGCCATAGATCTGTATCCTGAAAATTCTGCCAAATGAATTCATACTTCCTGTCAAACAATTAATTCAAAGAAATGGCTCATCTCATTCCAAAATTGGGGATAGGATTTCTTCACCACCTCGGGATGCAATAATTCAAGCTCACCCAATACGAGGGCCAGCGGGGCCAGCGACATGGCCATCCGGTGATCCTGGTGCGTCTCCAGTGGCTGGCTTTGCAGATGGACGCGCGATCCGTCGAAGATCAGCCAGTCTTCTCCCTCCTGTACAGTAAGTCCCAGCTTAAGGAGCTCTGCCCTCAATGCACGGACCCTGTCTGTCTCCTTGAGCCGAAGGGAGCCCAGACCGGACAAGCGCCCTGCTGTCCCCAGGCCGGCCATCGTGCAGGCCAGGGTCTGAGCCAGATCGGGCTGGCCGGAAAAATCACAGTCAAATCTTTTCAATTCATGTAATAGGGATCCGCCAGATTGAATCCTGAGTCCCCGTTCTGTAAAGGACGAGCGGATCCCAAAATGCTCAAAAACAGACAGGACAGCTTCGTCCGGTTGTCCGGAGCCTGGCTGCAGGCCTTTCAAAAGCAGATCTCCACCTTCCGGACTCAAGGCTAATAGCTCAAACCAATAAGATGCGGCACTGTAGTCCATCCCTAGGCGGATCTGCCCCCGGTAGCTGCCAGGGGGCACCTCAAATCCGTCTGAGCTGGACTGCACCGGCACACCGGCGCTGGCCATCATGCGCAGGGTCAGGTCCATGTATCCGGCCGAGATCCGGGGACCTTTGAGCTTCAGGCTGAGCCCTTCGGGCAGGACCGGACCGATCATCAACAAGGCACTGGCATACTGACTGCTCAGGCCGGAATCCAGGACCACCTGCCCTCCCTTTAATTTTTTCCCCTTGATTCGCAAGGGCGGAAACCCGTTTTGCTCCAGGTATTCGATATCTGCTCCCAACTGCCTGAGGGCATCCACCAGAGGGCCAATGGGCCTTTGCTGCATGCGCCGGGTACCGGTCAGGGTCCATTCTCCCTCCCGGATACAGCAGCAGGCACACAGGAACCTCAGCGTGGTGCCGGCATCCTCGCAATCGAGCCATCCTGCCGGCATCTTCAAAAGCTTTTCCAGCAATACGGAATCGTGCGCCTCTGAGGAGCCTTCTATCTGACATTGTCCCTCCGAAAGGGCTGCAAGGATCAATCCGCGGTTGGCTTCACTTTTGGAAACAGGGAGTGCTACCTCCCCTGCTATGCGATCCGTGCCGGCTTTGATGATCATATTCACAGACAAAGAAAAGAAAATACCGGGTCTGGAGGACCTGCTTGATTTTTAAGAGAAGATTCTAAGGTTTGACAGGGCACCATTTCAACATAAAGTGTTAATAATCTATTCAGTAAACTTAATACTTTATTATCATACAACATCAAGATCAAAAAAATATCAATTTTTTTCATTTTTCTTCGATCTCAGGCAGCATTTTGGAACAGCAGGGCGTCTTTATCATAACCGGTTTAGCCAAACGCCTCCGGGTTGATCGATGTGAATGATTTGATTCAAACCCCATCTTTCACTTTCTTACAGGTAGTGATAGGTAAGGTTAGCTCCGATACCCGGGTATCGGAGTTTTTTCGATTCACCAGGCAGGCCACAAGACGAGTATATCATAAGATTTAGTTCTCATATTTTACCTACTACTGTCTAAAACAAACTACCTCGCAAAAGAGCAAGGTAGTTTTTTTATTAAGAAAATTTCATATTAAATATTTTTTATATGCATATTAATATGATTTTTATATTATTTACAATTCGGCTTTTCATTTAGATGCATTCCCATTCGTACCCCTGCTTCAGCTTGTTTCGGGTTTGGCCGCAGGATTTGTAGCTTTGCCGCCCAATCAGATCATCATGGAGCGCAATCATATCATCGGTTTCATCCTCATTTTCGCTGTACTTTTTATGTGGAGCGAGTTTTACTACAAGCCCACCATGGTCCAGAAGGCCAGGGAAAAGAAAGCCGCGGATTCCCTGATGCAGGTGGAAAAGCAGAAGGTTATCGAAGAAATACCGGCACAGGCAGAAAGTTTAACCCCTCCGGACAGCAGCCGCGACACGACCCTGGCGACCATCAGCCCCCAAAGCGAAGAATTTGTCCAACTGAGCAACGAGCTGACCGA
Source organism: Bacteroidota bacterium (assembly GCA_029572935.1). GTDB lineage: Bacteria > Bacteroidota > Bacteroidia > Chitinophagales > Saprospiraceae > Vicinibacter. Next base: position 114,916 of record JAKQHM010000004.1, on the reverse strand, counting down.
AATCAACCTCTCCAGCAAAGGCGGACGGATCGTTTCTGCCAAAATCGCAGCGTATAAAAAGATCACTTCGGACGAAAAAGGACAGGAGCAAAAAACAGATCTCTATCTCCTGGAGGACAAGAAAAACAAATTCGAATATCAGATCGAAACGGCTCAGGGAAAGATCTCAACTTCTGATCTCTTTTTCACTATTACAGAACAAAGCAAATCGAAGGTCCGATTTTCTGCGCCACTAAATGGCGGAGGGGCCGTGATTCAGGAATACCAGCTAAGGCCCGATGATTATACCCTGGATTATTCCATCCGGATGGAAGGAGTGCCAGGTATCAAAGAAGTCAGTTTATACAAGGAAAACTACCTGGACAAACTGGAGAAAAACTACGAGTACGAAAAATTCTTTACGTCCGTTTATTACAAAGAACAGGATAAAAACGCGGACTATTGCTCCTGCCGGTCTGACGACACCCATGACTCCAAAGGGCTGCCCCTGCAGTGGGTTTCACACTCCAACCAGTTCTTCAATTCGACCCTGATTCCCGCTGTTCCTTTTACATCCGGCCAGATGGAGACCATGATGTTGCCGGACAACAGCGAAGACCTGAAGCTCCTGAAATCCCGTTTAAGCATTCCCCTCGCCGAGGTGAATGGCAAGGACTACAAAATGAGCTATTACATCGGCCCGAACGAGTACAAGCGACTGGCTGCCTTTGATGCAGGAGTAGAAGATATCATTCCTTACGGATGGTCTGTATTTGGTACGATCAACCGCTACCTGATCCGTCCCTTATTCAGCTTTTTACATGGTCTTGTAGGCAGCATGGGCCTGATCATTCTGCTGATGACCCTGATCGTCAAACTGCTGGTATTCCCTTTGGCCTACAAGATGCTCCAGTCACAGGCAAAAATGTCGGCCCTGAAACCGGAAATAGACAAACTCAAAAGCAAGTACAAGGACGACATGCAGCAACAGCAGGTCGAGACCATGAAGCTGTACAACGAGTTTGGGGTCAATCCTCTGGGAGGCTGCTTTCCATTGCTGCTTCAAATGCCGATCTGGATCGCTTTGTATCGATTCTTTCCCGCGACGATTGAATTCAGACAGGCTGCCTTTCTCTGGGCTGCTGACCTGACCTCCTACGACGAATTCATCACACTGCCGTTCACCATTCCGTTCTTTGGCCATACACTGAGTTTGTTTGCATTTCTATGGGTGGTTTCCACGCTGATCTTTACCTGGTACTCGTCGAAGACCATGGACTTTTCGGCCAATCCCGCCATGTTGTACATGCAGTACCTCATGCCCCTTCTGTTTTGGTTCATGTTCAATAAAACGGCTGCCGGTCTGACTGCCTACATGTTTTTCAGCAACCTGCTGAACATATTGCAAACGGTCATTGGGAAGAACTATCTCTTTGACACAGATAAGATCCGGGAGAAACTGGAGCTGAATAAATCAAAGCCTAAGAAGAAGGGCGGATTCCAGGAAAGGTTACAGGAAATGATCAAGGAAAGACAGCGCCTGGAAATGGAAAAAGCCAAAAAAACCAAAAAATGAAACAGCTTGGTTGGAGCATATTGATCCTGTTCACCATTCTGGCCTGTCACAGGAGGACCCTCAAGCCCATGGTGTGTATTCCCAGTGATCAGGCAGATCAGGAGTTGTTGAAAGATCCGGACCCCTTGCCCAGATTCGTATGTGTCATTCAGGCATCGGATACGGACAAAACCCTACTGGACACCCTGCTCTATTTCAATCGTACGGCTTGTTTTGGATTTTGTCCTACCTTTGAATTCACCATATTTTCCAATGGCACTGTTTTGTACCATGGGATCCAGCATGTGCAGCCCCTCGGGCAACATTGGTTTTTGATTTCCGAAAATGAATGGGATCAATTACTGAAATTGGCAAGAAAAACGGGATTCTTCGACATGGAAAATGTCTACCCGGTAGACAAAAGAGAATTCCTGGTGGATCTACCCAACATAAACCTCATGATCCAATCCGATGGACGAAAAAAGTTTGTCCTGGACAACCATTCCGCTCCCGAAAAACTGAAAGAGCTGGAACGGGAAGTGGAAGAAACACTCAAAAGGTTGTTGACCCGGACCAAGAACTAAAATTCTGTTTTTTTATCTCTGTATTACCTTCGGATCAATCCAATACTTTCAGGCCCTGATCGGGTGGATGAACAGCCTCTTCATTTCCGTTTAGGGGTTTCCTGTTCCTGACGAACCAAAACCACCTTGTCGTCTTCAAAAATGATGTATCCCTGATCGTAGCAGAATTGGTAGGTGTTGCCGGTGCGGGTCCTCACCTGGTGGGTGAAATGCCTGAAATCAAAACCCTTTCGCAAAAGAGTATCGCGGGAAAGGGTCTTTTTTCCTTCCGGATTCAACTCCGCCAGGATCTCCCGGTTGGATAAAAGGATCTGGTTGACCCGCTTGATCACAGGTGGGAGTTCTTTTTTTAGTTGCTGATGGTGGATGGACCGACAACTGTCCGTACAAAATCTTTTGTCGCGCCTGCCCACGAGGGGAGACTGACAAACCAAACATTTGTTCCGAGGATTCTTTAGCATGGTATTCTAATTGTGTTGTGGCAAAAATAAAAACATTGCTTCAATGATATACTTGAATACCCCAACATAATTGAACTAAAATCTACCGGGATCCTTCCTCCCAATCGGCCGGCTCCAGGACAAACAACTCATCCACGCTTTTACCGAAAATAAAAGCAATTTTAAGTGCCAGCAGGGTCGATGGTGTATACCGGTTGTTCTCAATAGAATGGATGGTTTGCCTGCTCACCCCAATTTTTTCTGCCAAATCCTGCTGCTGCATATTCAGCCTGACCCGTTCCTGCTTGACTTTATTCTGCATCGATTTCTTTTTGACCGGATTCGTCCATATAGATCAGATAGTAGAACCGCATGAGAAATACGACCAGCGGCGTAAAGAGGTTGAAGATCATCAGGTACAGAAAATACTCACCATAAAGAAACCAGTTTCCGACCAAAATGATCAGAAAGTTGACCAGAAAGCTCCATTGATATGCCCTGAGTCGAAGGTAAAGGGTCCTTTCATCTTCCAGTTTCAGACTGGAAAAACACAGGATCAGGAGGCCAATCAGAACAAAGGTCAAAGCCAGTTCATTGGTCAGGTTTTGTCTCCCGCTGAAAATGTCGCGCGGTTCTGTATTCAGGCTCAGCCAGCTGATCTCCCAATCAAAAAATATGTTGGGAATACCCAGGAGGATTCCTGCGACAAATAAGATCAGACCATACAAACGGAAATCCGGAGGAAACAAGAAGTGATTTTTCATAAGTAAAGTTTATTTTACAAATGTAAAACGTACTTAACTTATGTAAAGTATAAGCTACCTGAAAAATTTTCAAATTTGTTACATGCTGATCGGATATCAAATCTGAATTCCGATCCCCAGATACCAGGTCCTTCCCTGCCCTGGCAGCAAACCGGGGCCCGGATACCCACCGGCCCTGCGCGTGGCATAAAGGGAATTGCCCAGATTGTTGATGCCCCCTTTCAGGAGATAGGATTTCGCGATCCTGAAGGAACCGGTCAGATCCATCACCTGGTATGCTTCAATATACCCCACCGTGGCGGCTGCATTGGGTGCCAGGGTATTCGCGGCATCTGCATAGATCCCGCCGACAAAATTGGTCTGGAAGCCTATTGAAAACCGGCTGTTTTCCAGGCTCAGTCCAAACCGGTGGATGTATTCCGGTGCATTTTCCACTCTTTTTCCCTTTATGGACTTTGCGGGATCATTGGCGATGGCCGGATTATCCCAACTGGTGTAGCGCGATCTGTTCCAGGCATTGGACGCAAATACCTTAATACTCGGCATGCCGGACACCTGCTTCCATAACATCCTGGTAAAATCAACTTCAATGAATGATTCGATACCCGTACTGGAGCTATTGCCAATATTGGTCCTGAACAGTACACTGTCTTTTAAATAAGCCCCGATCCTGCCTTCATATTGCAGATGGTAGAAACTTAGATCAAAAACGAGGAAATCATCCCATCTCCCGCGCCAGCCTAAATCGATATTATAACCCCGGGAATCTTTCAGGTTCGGGTCAATCACTTCTGTGAGGGCTGAAGGGGTCAATTCGGAAAAAGTGACAGGTCTGAAAGACTGTGAAACATTGCCATATAAACTGGTCTGATGGCTGGTTGCAAACTCGACACCCATTCCAGCCAGTAAGACGAGCCTATTCCTTGTTTCAGGCTGCAATATTCCACTGGCGCTGATTCTGCCTTTTCTTGAATTGTCGATCTTTTCAAGTCGCACACCGGGTACCATTTTCAGCCTCTTGCCCCATTGGAACAAATGCTCGGCAAACCAAGCATAGTTCCAGGTTGAAAACTCCAAGCTCCTGCCAAAGGACCCTGGCTCTGCCTGAAAATCGGGATCTGTACCTGCAGTGCCCAGTCCCAACTGGTCCCTGTGGGTCATGCCTTTGTAGGCCCTGACACCGGTGGCCAAATGCTGTGACCTGCCCGACAAAGTGTAGGACCACATCCATCTTATCTCAGATCCCAGGTTGCGGTATTGATCCTGGTCAACCTGCCTGTTGTGATATGCCAGAATTCCGGCCTGAATGGTATCCCGCACGTTGATGGGTCTCACAAATCCCACGCTTTTTCTGTCGCTGTGCGTAAAAAAACTCTTCCACACAATGGAACTGTGGTCGTTGATCCGGTAGGTAAAATCCAGACTTCCTGTATTCCAGGGGGTGCTCATCCAGTTGCGCGAACGTGCCGAAGACCGGGGATCCTGCTGGAATTGCTGATCGGTCAGACCACCGGGCTGCTGACTTTCATAATTCATGCGGGTATAATCGAACCTGGCACTGAGTTTTTGGGTGATCTGGTATTGTACGGCTCCGTAAGCCGTATGGACATCATAGTCATTGTTTTGCCTCCAGGTTTCGGCTTTCCTTCTGTGGAAATAACCGTACCAGCTGAATTTGCCTGAGTTGCCGCCCACCGCATTAAATGAATTGAATAATCCATAGGATCCCAGCGTTTGGAAAGATTCAAAATGGAAAGGCACACCCGGCTTTGCAAATTTGAGCCTGTAGTTTAACATCCCCCCAAACTGCGGACCAAATTGGAGGGAAGCCGCACCCCTTATGAATTCGAGTTGCTCAACTGCCTCTACAGGAGGCGTATAATAAGCTTCGGGATAACCAAATACTTCACTGCATATATCCGCTCCATTTTGCCTTACATTAAATTCCCAATTTCGATTCGGGCTCAGCCCTCGAGTGGCCAGATTGGTCTGGATTCCGGACGCATCACTTTCCCAGATGGTCAGACCGGGCACTTTGGCATAGATCTGCCGCATATTGTTGCTGCTCAGGTCTGCCTGGATCTGATCGAGTCGAATGATTTCGTTCTTTTTAGAAGCAAATATTACCTGGTCTTTGACCGAGCCGTAATGCGCCACACCTGCTTGAAATGCCCTCTCTACCAGTTCGACAGAGTCCAGATTGTGTATTCTTGTGGAATCCAAAAGTGTCTGGCCGGCCAAGGAACCTGAAAGAGTAAGCCATGATAGAAATAAAAAAATCCGTATATTCTTCATCATCATGTCCGTATTATATAATTTAATCCAATTTAGGGGCAAAGATAAAATTTGTTAGGGTGTACAAACTTTAAATAAAATAATTTTTTTATATTTTTGCAGAATGGAACTTAACCTGTTGAGCCTCACCGAAGAAAATTACATCAAGGCCATTTACGAGCTGAGCGAGCAGAGTCCAGACTCATCTGCCGGCACCAATGAACTTGCCGGATATCTGGGACTCAAACCGGGGACGATCACAGAGACCATCAAAAGGCTGAGCGATAAAGGACTGATTGCGTACGAAAAATATCAGCCTCTTCGCTTGACCATCATTGGAAAAAGCCTTGCTATCCATATCATCAGAAACCAAAGGCTCTGGAAAACCTACCTTGTAAAAAGAATGGGTTTTGGGTGGGAGGAGATCGATGATATTTCCAATCAATTGGAACATATACGGTCTGCCAAGCTCATTGACCGCATTGATGAATTGCTCGGATATCCTCTTTTTGATCCGCATGGCGATCCGATCCCAGACAAACGTGGAAACATGAGGGGAAGGTGCTTTATCGCACTGGACAGGGCAGAGACAGGCCGGGATTACCGCATCACGGCAGTCAATGATCACTCCGAAAAATTTATCCGGTACATGAATAAGATAGGTTTGCAGATTGGGGATCCGATCCACATAGTAGAGATTGAAGAATACGATGGTTCCATGACGGTTTCCTCTCCTGCCCAAAAACAATTCCTGATCCCTAAGTCACTGGCTGAAAACATTTTGGTTACTGCAGAATTACATTGCTGTGCTTTTGAGCAAAATGCATCCACCCCGCCCTGCCTGAACAAGGCTTTTCCTGTCAATTGAATGCCGGACAGTCTGAACAATCATTACCTTTGATTGTCAATCGACAGTATGAATATTTGGAACAAGATTGCTATTACAGCTGTCATCATCCTGATCACAGTTTTTTCAGTTGATACAAAAGCCGCCCATATCATTGGCGGGGAGCTCTATTATCGCTGCCTTGGTTATGGAAATAATGGTCTGGACACCACCACAAGGACCTACCGGATTTTTATTAAACTGTACCGAGACTGCAGACCCCAGCAAAATGCTGCGGGTTTTGATGCACCCCTGGGCTTTACCATCTTCCGCAAAGAGAACAACGGATCCTATACCAATGTCAGACCCAACAATCAGGAATTCAGCATTCCCAGATTGACCGACGGCCCTTTCAAGATTGCCCCGCCGGAATATCCTTGCCTGATCCTTCCGCCTGATATCTGCGTCGAAAGTGGTACCTACGAATACGATGTCACCCTCCCCATCATCAGCAATGAATACGTCATTGTTTGGCAAAGATGTTGCCGGAACAATACCATTTCAAATATTCTCAACCCGGGAGGAACAGGAGCCACATTTACCATTTCCATCCATCCGGAGGCCCAAAGGACCTGCAACAACTCTCCCCGATTCCTCAACTTTCCCCCCACTGTCGTTTGCGTCAACAACCCTTTGAATTTTGATCATCAGGCCGTTGACGAAGATGGAGATCTGCTGGTTTACAGCTTCTGCGAACCCCTGGCCGGAGGAGGACAGGGCGGAGGTGGCGGCAATCCATGCAATTCAGTGATCCCAACGCCGGACTGCCCTCCCCCATTCCCCCTGGTTCAGTTCAGGGCACCCTTATACACCTACCTGTTTCCTATGGGAGGCAACCCTCCCGTTACGATCAATTCACTGACCGGACAGATCACCGGGGAACCCAATACGCTGGGGCAGTTTGTCGTATCTGTTTGTGTTTCAGAATATCGGAATGGAACCTTGCTCTCTACTTTGCGCAGGGACTTCCAGTTTAATGTCGCCAGTTGCCAGGGCACAGTGGTAGGTAAACTCAATAATGGCACGGAACTGCGCCCCAATTACCAGTCCATACTTCTCTGCAATTCAAATGAACTCCAGATGGTAAACGGAAGCTATCAGCAGCAATACATCTCCGATGTACTGTGGGAGTATGAAAACGGAGGAATAATTGACACCTTCAGAGGATGGGCCCCTAAAATCACATTTAAAGAAGGTGGACTGCATAAAGGAAGATTCATCCTCAATCCAGGCACCAACTGCAGCGATACGGTCAATTTCGAAGTCAACGTCATTCCGGAAATTAAAACAGATTTTTCAATCAACTTTGACAGTTGCAAGGCCGGCCCTGTAAACTTCATCGATTTATCCCAATCGGCCTATTCCAAAATCTCGGCATGGAATTGGGATTTCGGAGATGGCTTCCGCGGATTCAGTCCAAACATGAACATACAATACGTATATCCCGACCGGTATACCGTAAACCTGGAGGTGACTGATGAGTTTGGATGCAAAAACAAAATTCAAAAAGGCCTGGTCTGGCAACCCGCACCAGAGGTGGTCATTTTCGAACCCTCTGTGAAGGAAGGCTGTGTCCCCCTCAAGGTGGCGTTCAAAAATATTTCCTTCCCTACAGACAGCAGCTATCGGTTTAACTGGAGTTTCAGCAATGGGGTCAACAGGAACGGCACCAATTTTACCCAAACCTTTGATTCTGTGGGAAGCTACGACCTGAAACTGGAGGTAATATCCCCTACCGGCTGCCGTAATGAAGGAGCGTTCAATAACATTGTAACAGTATACGCTCCCCCTACTGCATCAGGTAGAGTGGACCGCAGTACGGTAGAGATAGACTCCGCGATGATCCTGCTGGAAGACCTGAGCGCCAATACCATCGGCAGAACCTGGATCATCAATGACAAAGAATACTTCTTTGACAAAAGCCTGAATTATAATTTCCTCGATACCGGTTGGCATAGCATCAAGATGATCGCATCCGATCGCTTTCTATGTACGGATACTTTGGAGTTCCGTGTATTTGTCTTCCGGGATTTCACCTTGTTTATGCCCAATGCCTTTACCCCTAACGGAGATGGGGTCAATGAGGTATTTGGACCTGTCGGCAAAATGAAGGATCTGGAATATTTCCGGCTTAAAATATATGATCGCTGGGGAGGAATCATCTTTGAATCCGAAGATCCCGGCCAGGGCTGGAATGGTAAGTTTCAAAACGACGGTCAGGATGCCATCCCAGGCGTGTATACCTATGATCTGGAATTCAAAGCAGCAAACAGGGAGGTGGTCAGGGAAAGAAAGTTGCTCACTTTGATCAGATGAGCTTTTTAAAAGTAAGTGCCGGAGGTGGGACTCGAACCCACATGCCCTCACGAGCACACGCCCCTGAAACGTGCGTGTCTACCAATTTCACCACTCCGGCAAAAACGAAGCGCAAAAATGGGTAAAATCTTCCAATCCGTAAAATCCGTTTTCGAAAAAAATCAAAATCCTGCAAGGGCCGACGCCATGCAGGCATATATGAGAGACCAATTTGTGTTTTTAGGGTTGGCTGCTCCCACTCGCCGAGTACTCCAAAAAGACATTTTTGCTCAATACAAAAAATACGACTGGCCTCAAATTGAGGATTTTATGTCAGAGTGTTGGGCTCAGGACGCCAGAGAGTACAAATATGCAGCAATGGATTACGCGGCTTTGTTTCAAAAAAAATACACGCCGGACCAAATCCCTTTTTTTGAACAAATAATCGGGGACCAGCCCTGGTGGGACACCGTGGACATGATTTCGGCCGGCCTGGCAGGCAAGACACTGCTCCGCTACCCGGAACTTGTCGGCCCTACGGCCATGAAGTGGATTAAAATGGAACCCTTCTGGTATCCCAGATCTGCGGTGATTCTACAGCTGTTCTTTCGCGATCAAACGGATTTTAAGCTACTTAAGAAGCTCATCCTGATGACCAGGGACTCCAGGGAGTTCTTCCTGAACAAGGCCGCAGGTTGGGCACTGCGACAATACTCTAAAACCAATCATGAAGCAGTCTCTGATTTTCTGTCAGAAACCAGACTTCATCCCTTAACCGTCAGAGAAGCTTCAAAATACCTTTCCTGATTGAATCCCGAACGGATCATTCCCCATTTAGGTCATTTTGCTTCGCGTAGCTAATTCAGATGAACTTTTTCAGCATTGTATTCATAGCCTGATCCAAAAGCTGCATATCACTGCCCAGTACCACAAAGCTGAATCCCTCCTCCAATCTCTTTTTTGCTGCTTCGGGACCGGAGCAATAAATCCCCAAAGGAATCTTATGTCTGGTAGCGGCATTCTTTATTTTATCCAATGCATCCAGAAATAAGGGATGGGCATTTTCAGGAGCCGGCTCCAGGCCCAGGGACAATGAAAGATCAGAAGGACCTACGAATGCCAGGTCAATCCCATTCACTGAAAAAATATCATCCAGTTGGGCCAGCGCATCTTGGTGTTCGATCTGAATAGCCAGCAGGGTCTGATCGTTTGCCGTAAGGAGATATTCCTTCATGGTCTGTCCAAAAGCCAATCCTGCCATCGCATTTCCAAAACTTCTGGATCCGAGAGGAGGATATCTGGACCATCTGACAATATCCATTGCCTGATCCACCGTATTCACCATTGGGACTATGATGCCATGTGCGCCGGCATCCAAAGCCCTTTTGATTTCCGGCTCATTCGCGCCGGCAATGCGGACCAGGGGAGAAACCCTGCCTGAGCATAATATAGAAGAAATCATCCGATACAGGGTATTGGGATCGACCGCTGCGTGTTCCGAGTCTATGGTGATAAAATCCAGATCAAAGCGTGAAAGCCAGCGGGCCGAATATTCAGAAGGCAAATTAAGCCAGATCCCCTTACAAGCCAAACCCTCTCTTACTTTGTGTGCGATCATGTCAGGAAGGATTTATGTTCTTCAATTTTAGAGAGCTGTGAATAATTTTTCTTTGCCTTATTTCTGGGTGAATTTCTTTAGCCTCCCCAACAAAACTACGATCAGAAAAATAAAGGGTGCACCATGCCAAAACAAATCAAACCAATCCATGGGTTCCATTCCGACCGCACCTCCCATCACCCAGCGGATCTTTCCAAACAAATGGGGTTCCGGATACCAGGGAGCTAGTCCCAGTGTGAGGCTGGCCACAATCGCCCATACGAGATAATCCGGTTTTTCCTTCATGATCTGTTGCGAAAAGGTGCCAGGAGATGGTTCCAAAATCCGGAGGGATATTTCTCAATTTTTTCAAAACCCAATGCAATATCCCTGCCGTCAGATGGAATGTAACTGGTTCCAAAAAGATAATCCCATATGCTTAGGCTCAGACCAAAATTCACGCCATAGGAACCTTTGGGAAGATCCTTTGCATGATGCCAAATGTGCATGACGGGATTATTTAAAATATACTTGAGAGGACCATAGCTTACATTCAAATTGGCATGATTGATGTGTCCGATCAGCAAGGCGATCATGTGGATGATGAAAAAATCCTGAATCCCAAATCCCAGCATGGCAAGCGGTATATATTGCACAGTTTTGTAGATGATGGTCTCCATAAAGTGAAACCTGAGATGTGCTGCAAAACCCATCTGCTCGACGCTGTGATGGACTTTGTGAAACTCCCACATCCAGGGGACTTTGTGCAGCATCCTGTGGACATTCCATTGAACAAAATCCGCGACCACAAACATGATCAGAAATTGAGACCAGCGGGGCCAGGATGAAAGCTCCAAAGCCACCAGATTTTGTATCCCCACTGTTCCAAGCAGTGAATTGAATAATTCCACGCCTATGTTGGACAAAGCATTGTAGGCGATCAAAGAGAAAAGGAAAAAATTAAAAAACATGTAAAAAGCATCGAGCCAGAAATCCTTGCGGAATATCGCCTGCCCTTTGCGCCATGGAAACAAAATCTCTACCGCCCAGATCAGTAAAGAAATGAGAATGAGCGCATAAAAATAGTTTTCGTACCAGGGTTTTCCCTGCGGCTGAAGTAGAATTTCAGACTTCAAATAATTCCAGTAACCCGTGTAGGAGGAAAGGATGATTTCAATAAAATCTGGACTATCCATGACTTAATAATTTAAAAGTTGCTCCAGATGAACCAGGACTTTTTCAGCGCTCAGGATCATTTCTTTTTCAAGCGTGGCATTCAGAGGGATCGCTGGCATGTTCACCGATCCGATGGCTTTGACCGGCGCATCCAGATATTCGAAGCAATGCTCGGAAATTCTTCCGGCGAGGGTTTGGGCAAAACTGTTCTCTATGGTTTCTTCGGTCACGACCAGACAACGATGGTGTTTCCGGACCTGTTCGTAGATCAATTCGGTATCCAGAGGCACCAGGGTCCTGAGGTCTATGATACTGACCCTCCCAGGAAGCTTCTCTGCTGCATTGAGCGCCCAGTGCACCCCCATTCCATAAGTCACGACACACACGGCCTGTCCTTCCTGTACCATTCGCTCATCTGCCTGCCTGACCAATGCAGCTTTGCCAAGTGGCAGTATATAATCTTCGGAGGGCATAATGACCTTTGCTGCATCGGTGCCCGGCACTTTAGACCAGTACAAACCTTTGTGTTCAAAGATCACCACCGGATTGGAATCGTAATAGGCTGCCTTGATCAAGCCCTTTAAATCGGCCCCATTGGATGGGTAAACTACTTTTAACCCTTTGATGTTGCAGACTACGGATTCCACACTGGAAGAGTGATAGGGTCCTCCGCTTCCATAAGCACCGATCGGTACGCGCAACAGCATACTGACCGGATATTTTCCCATGGTCAGATAGCTGGATCGGGCCACCTCCGTAAACAGCTGATTCAGTCCGGGCCATATGTAATCCGCAAACTGCACTTCTACAATCGGCTTCAATCCGGCAGCAGACATACCTACCGTACTTCCCACGATGAATGCCTCCTGGATGGGCGTGTTGAACACCCTGTGGTCTCCGAACTTTTCCGCCAGGGTGGCTGCCTCGCGAAATACGCCTCCCAACCTTTTTCCTACATCCTGGCCATACAAAAGACATTCGGGATGTTTGCGCATCAGTTCTTCAATGGCAAACAATGCACAATCGACCATCACTTTTTCTTCACCTCCTGCCGGACTGCGGTCACCCTGCTCTGTCAGAACAGGAGTCTCCGCAAAAGCATGTAAATACAAATCGGACGGAATGGGATCATCTGCTGCCCTTGCTGTCTCAAAATCCCTGGCAACGATATCCGCAGCTTCACTTTCTAATTCACTTATTTCCGACTGGCTGAATCCTTCATTTTTCAGCAAATCAATCATTCTGGGATAAGGATCTCTGGTTTGCTGCAATTCCAGATCATCCCGATACCATTCCTTTCTGACGCCCGAAGTATGATGATTCAAAAGTGGAACTCGGGCATGCAATAGAAAAGGTCTTGGATTCTGACGTATTTCCTGAATAATCTGTGTTGCGGTTTCCCAGCAAGTTTTAAAATCTGTTCCGTCAATGGACACAGCTTCGAGTCCGGGAAATCCCTTTGCATAATCAACGGCATTTCCTTTCCTGATTTCCGAACTGTGGGCAGATATATCCCAGTCATTATCCTGAACAAGATAAAGTATCGGCAGTGATTTCAACGATGCCATGTGAAAGGCTTCGGAAACCTCGCCTTCCGTTATAGACGCATCGCCCAGTGAACAAACCACAACCGGCCTTTCTGCCTGAAGATTGGGTAAATTCATTTTTTCCCTGTACTGAAGTCCCATGGCTATCCCGGTGGTAGGAATTGCCTGCATTCCCGTAGCAGAAGACTGATGAGGGATTTTGGGTTTGTCCGGATCCTTGAGGCTGGGGTGAGAATAGTAAGTCCTCCCTCCTGAAAAAGGATCGTCTCTTTTAGCCATCAACTGGAGCATCAAATCGTAGGGTTTCATCCCTATGGAGAGCAATAAAGCGTCATCCCTGTAATAGGCAGAAAGATAATCCTGGGCTCTGAGCTGCAGTCCTACCGCAATCTGTATAGCCTCATGTCCCCTGGATGTGGCATGTACGTATTTGGAAACAAATTTAAAATTGGCCTCATAAAGATCCGTCATTGCCTTTGCCTGTGCCATCAGCATAAAAGCTTTCTTCAATATCGTCTGGTTCATCCGGGAGGCCATATTTAAATTAGCTGATAAATCGCAAAGTTGGTAAAATTCAGACAATGTAAGCCATACATTGGTTCATCCATTCCTGTTCCGGATCTCCAACTGTGACTAAAGGCACATTGGATTCATTTTGCTTCATTCTTATACCTTTGTCTGGTCGATGGCCAGTTTGAAAGAAATAAGAGTCTATCCTGTAAAATCATTGCCCGGGATCAGCCTGAGTGCACATTTCGTGCATGAAACCGGGTTGCTTTGGGATCGTCAATGGATGCTGGTGGACCCAAATGGCCATTTTATCACCCAAAGACAGGAGCCCCGGCTCAACACCATCAGGGTCAGCCAATCCCCTAATGGCCTCGTCTTTCAAACCTCAGATCGCGTTATAGAGGATCTTTTTCTGCCTTTTCAGTTGGTTCAATCCGGCAAGCCTATTCCTGTCCAAGTATGGAACAGCGGATTTTCTGCCAACCGCTCCTATCCGGAGGCATCTGAATGGTTCTCCCGTTTTTTAAATAAGGAACTGGAACTTGTAGAGGTCAAACCGGGAGCCCGTATGAAAAAAAACAATTATTGGCCCAGGGCATTCCCCTTAAACTTTTCAGATGCCTACCCCATTCACCTGATCAATCTGGCCTCCATAAGGGATTTATCCAAACGCATCGGAACCTTCATTCATCCGGACCAGTTTAGGGCCAACCTGGTCCTGGACGAACTCGAACCCTATGAAGAAGACCGTATTCGCTCCATCCGACTGGGGGATCTGGAATTGGTTTCCGTTAAAAAATGCGAACGCTGTATCATGACGGGCCTGAGTCCGGGACAATCAGAAATCGGAAAAGAACCTCTGAAAACCCTTTCCGGATACAGAAGACAAGGCAACTCAGTCAATTTTGGTATTTATTTGATTCCTAAGGAAATAAACCAGCCTGAAGGCACAAAAATTTCAATTTCCGACAAATTGGGATGCTATTTTTAAAAAAGTAGTTCCTTTGCGGCCGCAACCACAAGCCTTTTGCGGTTGTTTTATCAGATCTTATTCATATATCGAAATTACAATCCATGGAAAAAGTATTCATTCTTTCTGTTGCCCGCACGCCGATAGGCTCATACGGATCAGCCCTTGCCGGTTTTTCTGCCACTGCTCTGGGATCTCATGCCATCAAAGCTGCAGTCCAGAGATCGGGGCTCAGTCCGGACCAGATTCAGGAAGTTTTTATGGGCAACGTATTGTCTGCTAACCTCGGACAGGCTCCCGCCAGACAGGCCGCCCTGGGAGCGGGTCTCTCATTTGACACCAATTGTACGACCATCAATAAAGTTTGTGCCTCCGGCATGAAGTCCATTATGATCGCCGCCCAAACGATCAGTCTGGGTCAGGCCGACATCATTGTAGCAGGCGGAATGGAAAGCCTCAGCAATGTACCCTATTATCTGCCTAAAGCCAGATGGGGATACAAATATGGCAATGCCGAACTGGTAGATGGTTTGCACCACGATGGACTTCTGGATGTATATGACAAAGTGGCCATGGGAGTTTGTGGCGACGCAACCGCCAGGAAGTACGAAATAAGCAGGGAAGAACAAGACGAATTTGCGATACAATCCTACCAAAGATCAGCAGACGCCACGAAAACCGGAAGGCTCTCCGCAGAAATAGAACCCATTCAGATTCCGCAGAGAAAAGGAGATCCGGTCATCATTAAAGACGATGAAGAATTCCTGAAGGTGGACTTCTCCAAAATACCCGGCCTGAAGCCAGCTTTCTCGGCAGATGGTACCGTGACTGCTGCCAACTCATCTACCCTCAATGACGGGGCCGTAGCCCTGGTGCTGATCAGCGAGAGAAAAATGAAAGAGCTTGGGTTGACCCCCATCGCCCGTATTGCGGGGTATGCCGATGCAGAGCAGGAACCAGCTTGGTTTACTACGGCGCCCACCCAATCGGCCCCTCTGGCCATTCAAAGAGCCGGATTGAGCAAACAGCAGATCGACTTCTGGGAGGTCAATGAAGCTTTTGCGGTAGTTCCACTGGTCTTCAGAAAAATTATGGACATCGACCCTGCCCGCCTCAACGTAAATGGTGGAGCCATTTCTCTGGGTCATCCATTGGGCGCTTCGGGAGCGAGGATCACGGCAGCATTGACACAGATCCTCATTCAAAATGAAGCCAAATATGGAGTGGCTGCCATTTGCAATGGAGGAGGTGGATCCTCAGCTATTGTAATTGAGAAAATTTAAAAAAGAAATTTCAGATCGTTGCCTCAGGGAATCTTTGATATAAATAGCCGATTAATTTACTCGGCTATTTCCAATTGTTTGGCCGCTTTCTTCCGGTCGTTTTCATCCAGAAGGACTTTTCTGAGACGAATGGACTTGGGAGTCAATTCGACGTACTCGTCTTCCTGAATGTATTCCAGGGCTTCTTCGAGTGAGAAGTTGCGCTTGGGAGTAATATGCGTGGTACCGTCGCTACCTGACGCTCGCATGTTCGTCAATTTTTTTCCAGTGATCACGTTCACTACCAGATCACCTGGCCTGATGTGCTCTCCTATGATCTGACCGATGTAGATCTGATCGCCCGGATCGATGAAGAAAGATCCGCGATCCTGTAAATATCCGATGGAATATGCCGTAGATGCACCTTGCTCCTTGGACACAAATACGCCCATTGTTCTGGATGGAATATTGCCTTTCCAGGGTTCAAAATCCTTGAACCGATGGGCTATGATGGCTTCTCCGGCCGATGCGGTCAGAAGCAGATTCCTCAGACCAATCAGTCCTCTGGAAGGTATGTTGAATTCTATATGGGTGAGATCGCCCTTCTGTTCCATGAGGGTCATTTCCCCTTTTCTCTGGCTGACCAGCTCGATCACTTTTCCACTGAACTCCTCCGGCACGTCAATGCTCAACAATTCCACCGGTTCGCACTTAACTCCGTTGATTTCCTTGATGATTACCCTGGGCTGACCGACTTGCAGTTCATATCCTTCGCGACGCATGGTCTCGATCAAAATACTCAGGTGCAAGATTCCACGTCCATAAACCAGTATGGCATCGGGACTCTCGGTATCCTCCAGGCGCATGGCCAGATTTTTTTCGAGCTCTTTTTCCAATCTTTCCCTAAGATGGCGGCTCGTGACAAATTTTCCTTCTTTTCCAAAAAACGGAGAGTTGTTGATCGTAAACAACATGCACATAGTGGGCTCATCCACCTGGATGGGAACGAGTCCTTCCGGAGTTTCAAAATCTGCCACCGTGTCGCCGATTTCAAAATTCTCAATTCCAAAGACCCCGCAGATATCCCCTGCATTGACCTCCTCCACTTTGGATTTTCCCAAACCCTCAAAGGTGTACAATTCCTTG
This sequence comes from Bacteroidota bacterium, assembly GCA_029572935.1. Classification (GTDB taxonomy): domain Bacteria; phylum Bacteroidota; class Bacteroidia; order Chitinophagales; family Saprospiraceae; genus Vicinibacter. The sequence goes on along the minus strand of JAKQHM010000004.1, from coordinate 97,931 downwards.
ACCCTTGACTTCTGAATGCTGCCATCCCTCTTGACCAGGGAGACCGGCTGATTGATCCGGATGTTGCCCCGGGACACCCTGCCGATGGCAATTCTTCCGATGAAGGAAGAGTAGTCAAGAGAGGAAATCATCAATTGCAAATTTCCTTCCGGACATTTGGGTGCCGGGATATGCTCAATGATCATGTCGAGCAAAAATGAGATATCCTCAGTGGGCTTTTTATAATCGCCCGACATCCATCCGTGCTTGGAAGAACCATATGCCGTTGGAAAATCGAGCTGCTCCTCTGTGGCATCCAGGTTAAAGAAAAGCTCAAAAACTGCATCGTGCACTTCATCCGGTCTGCAATTGGGTTTGTCCACCTTGTTGATCACCACGATGGCTTTCTTACCCATGGCAAGTGCTTTTTGTAGCACAAAACGTGTTTGGGGCATGGGTCCCTCGAATGCATCGACCAGGAGCAAAACACCATCCGCCATGTTGAGCACGCGCTCCACTTCCCCTCCAAAATCTGCGTGTCCCGGTGTATCGATGATGTTGATTTTTACATCCTTGTATCGCACAGATACATTCTTGGCCAGAATGGTAATGCCTCTTTCTCTCTCCAGTTCGTTGTTGTCCAGGATCAATTCACCGGTATCCTGATTGTCCCTGAACAGCTTGGTCTGGTGAAGAATTTTATCGACCAGAGTGGTTTTACCGTGGTCAACGTGTGCAATGATGGCAATGTTTCTGATTTGGCTCATGTATCTGTAAACTAAATAAAGTACAAAAATACCGGTTTCAAGCGGGTCATCAGCCTGAAAGGTGTCGGAATAACAAAACATTTACAATTATTAATCTGTATTTTACGTATTATTATTTTTTTAATATAATATCAAATTTGCCAACTGGTGCACAAAACAGAATTTTATACATATTAGATAATTTTCTATGTGTTAGAATCCAAATCAACTGATCAGCTAGTATAAAAGCTTGCAATTTTGCTTTCGATTAGAACACCCACCCTATGCTCAGAGCCTCCCTGTCTAAGCCTTTTCTGGTATTGGCCTTCCTTGAGGCTCTGATTTTTTCCTTTCGCGCGGATTCCCTTTTTTGGCATATAGCGATGCTTCTTTCGCTTCTATCGCTCGCCGGCTTTATCCTGATCCATTGGCTTAGAAGGAACAAGGCCTGGGCCCTTTTGATCCTCCCCCCTATACTGATTCTGCTTGGCTTGCGATCCCAATTTCACTTCAACCGGAACCATCGCTCGGATTTGAAAGAAAAAATGGAATTGTGTTCAGTTATGGCAACCGTACTGAATTCAGAAAATAGCCAGGAACGCTTGAAACTGACCATCCATTTCCACCATCAGGGCAGGAATTACAAGACTTTGATCCAAACAGCAAAAGAAAGCCTGCCGGAGCAATACGAACCCGGTGACCAAATTCTTATTAGCGGAATGCTTGCAAAAATCCAGGCCTGTTCGCCTTATGATGAATATCAGTATGACAATTACCTTCTGGACCGCCATTATCAATACAAAAACTTGGGACCGGTTGAAATTGAAGCACATCATAAACAAGGTAGATTGACATTCCAAAACTGGGCCTGCCGTTCAAAATCAGTCCTCGAAGAAAAAATAATCAAAATGATCCGGGACGAAAGAATATCGGGTGTTTTGCTGGCTCTATTGTTGGGAGACAAGGGCAAGGTGGATCACACCATTCGAGACCAGTTTATGAATACCGGTACAGCCCATATACTTGCTGTATCCGGGCTTCATCTGGGAATCCTTTATTCGATCATCAGAACTCTTCTTCAGCTTCTTACATCCAAATTCACTTTACTGAAAAGTTCCCAAAGTCTGATCACTCTGATTGTAATCTGGTCGTTTGCGGCAGTGACGGGATTATCCTCAGCTGTGGTCAGAGCTGCGTTGATGTTTACCACTCTAGAACTGGGCAGGCAGTTGAAAAGAGACAGCGACCCCATCAATCTTCTGGGCTGCAGCGCCTTCTTTATGATGTTTTTCAATCCCTGTATTCTATTCGATGTGGGCTTTCAACTATCCGTTGTGGCTGTAGGGAGCATCATCCTGTTTGAACCTGCTATTTACCGCCAAATCAGGGCCGGATCGGGATGGCAGGATTACTTCATTAAAATTGTATCCGTCAGTCTGGCTGTTCAGATCCTGATCACTCCGGTTTCGATGTACTATTTCAGGAGTTTTCCGGTCTATTTCATTCTTTCCAATCTGGTTTGGATCCCGCTGTCCTTCATTCTGATGACAAGCTGCATGGCGATGTTGCTGCTGCTTCCTTGTCCTCAGGAAATCCTGAGAATGATTTCCAGCCTGACGGTGGCGTTGTGCGATGGGGGACTCCAATTCTTTGATTTTATCCTCAGACTCCCCTTCTCTAATCTTCAGAACTTATATATATTTCCGGAGCAGGTATTTTTATTCATGCTCTCCCTGACTTTAATATTGGCCTGGATCCAACAGGGATTCAAGAAATATCTCAAGGCAGGCTTGATCCTTTTCTCCCTCACGGGTTTGATCTATCCCTTACGCTCTTACCTGACAGCTAATTCTAACGAGATCGTGATCTATAAAAATAATGCCAACCGCATTCTGGAGATCAAGTCCGGCAGGATACTGTATTCTATAATGAAGCCCATAGCCAGATCCACTGCCCCCAGCCTCTATGCTGCACATCAATCTGTAGCCCAAATCCAAAACATAAAAGTGCCTGAAACAAAAGCCTGGTTAAGCGAGCTTACGACACCCAAGGGAAGAAAAGTGAGAATCCTGTACAATACGCCTGAACCAGGACAATCAAAATTTTTCGACATTCTGTATCTGGAAAATCAAAAATATTTTAACCCCAATGTCTATGACTGCGGTGAATGGGATCTGATCATTCTTTCCAACAAAAACAGCAAAACATTCAGAAAAAAAGCCTTTCTGTATTTCCACGAAATGAAGATACAGACGGTGCTTTTGGAAGAGGGAACATGCACCACAAAATTCTAAATATGGGACGTTCGATAACAGATGAATTATACCTCACCCGGAAAGAACGCTTTGGAATACTTCTTCTATTCCTCATTTTAAGTTGTTCCGTTTTGTGGCCATTGGCTTTGAAGCAAAGCGCGGACAAACTGGAAAACAACATCCTAATAAAAGAATCTGATCGATCGGAAATCCCCATTGCGAAAAAGAACAAGCAGTATAGTAAAGAAGAAAGAGTAGAACGCCAGAAAGCACATCTCAAAACGGAACCCCAAAATTTTGATCCCAATTCGTTGGACGAGCACACGGCCCGGAAAGTAGGATTCCCCATGAGGGCCTTTAATAACCTGAAGAAATACCTGGACAAGGGAGGAAAAATCCACCGACCGGAACAATTAAAAAATATCTATGGAATCACCCAGGAGGATTTCCACAGACTTGAACCTTACATCTCAATAGTCAGGACTCCCAAAGACAGTCAGAATGTAAGAGAGAACAGTATAAAGCCGGACAGTCTAAAAATGATCCCACTTACGGATATAAACACCGCAGGTATAGAGGAATTAGACAAGCTTCCCGGTATTGGACTGAAACTGGCAGAACGCATTCTGCGATTCAGAGAAGCACTTGGCGGTTTTACGCGGATCGAGCAAATCTGCGAAGTGTATGGAATAAAAGACAGCATTTGTACCCGATTGATCCCCAGAATCAGCCTATCTGGCAGCCCGCGTAAAATGAAGATCAACAGCATGGACTCGGATGAACTGGATGTGCACCCATATTTAAGTAAAAGACAATCGGATTTCATCGTAAAGCTCAGGCGAAATCTCAGTAGAATTTCCGGACTGGAACAATTGATGGAAACGGGATATTTTGATACGGTATGGATGGAAAAGATCAGCCCTTATCTGGACTTTGATTAAACAATCAGAGGAAGGACATCACCTCCTCCACATTTTTCCTGGCGCCCATGATGATGGAGCTTCTTTGATGAAGACTGGTCACGGGAAGTTCGAGTATCCTGTTTGAACCTTCATCAATACTCATGCCTCCGGCCTGCTCCACGATCATACTCATGGGATTACCCTCGTACAACAGCCTCAGCTTTCCCTGAGGATTTTTCACTGTGCCGGGATAAAGGAAGACACCACCTTTACACAAGGTACGGTGAACGTCGGCCACCATACTGCCCACATAGCGCAGAGAATAGTTTTTATTGCTTACATGATCAATATATGATCTTATCTGATCGCTGAATTCATTGGCATTTCCCTGATTAAGGGAATAGATCTTGCCATGATCCGGAATCACCATATTCGGATGACTCAAACAAAACTCACCAATCCCCCTGTCATAAGTAAATCCGTTGACCCCATCGCCATAGGTGTATACCAGCATGGTTGAGGTCCCGTATAATACGTAACCGGCCGCTACCAAATCCTTGCCCTTTTGACAGAAATCACTCAACTGAAGTGGACTATCCTCCGGAGAAAGTCTTCTGTAAATGCCAAAAATGGTGCCCACTGATATATTCACATCAATGTTGGAAGAACCATCCAGCGGATCCGTAACCACCACATAGGAAGACCGTGAAGAGATGGGATCAGCAAATGCAATAAAGTCGTCCAGCTCTTCAGACGCAATACCTGCACAGATTCCGGAATTGGCCATATACTCCATCATCAGCTGATTAGAGTAATTATCCAGCTTTTGCACTGCATCTCCTGATGAATTCATCATTTCCTCAGAACCCAGTATATCCATCAGCCCAGCCTTGTTTACTACCCGGTTGATGATTTTGGCAGCAATCCCAAGGTGGCGCAACAATCCGGAAAACTCACCGGATGATTCAGAATATGATTTCTGTTTACTGACTATGAATTCGTCCAAAGTAATTCTCCTCGACATCAGCTTTGCTTAAAGGGAAAATAATTGAAATGCTGCAAAGGTAAGGTAATTTTGACTGTTGTGCCGGCGGCAAAGATCCATGAAAAAACAAATAAAACCCGGCCCTGTTATCTTTCTTAACTTTGCCACCAGCAAAACCGGCCGTGAAGCATCTTCTCACTCTCAATTCATTGATTCTTAAGTACAAGGACAAACTTCTGCTCGGGATATTGTTCATCACCCTTAGTAATATTTTCAGAATCCTGCAGCCCCAATTGATTCGGGATGCACTGGACGAAATTGTCGAATTTATCAAAAACAAGCCTGGCCAGCAATCTGCCGATGAGCTCACAAAAGACTTAATGTATTTTGGTATTCTTGTTTTGGGTTGTGCCATGCTGATGGGAATATTCATGTATTTCATGAGACAGACCATCATTGTGATGTCCCGCCTGGTGGAATACGACCTGAGAAAAAAAATATTTAATCATTACCTGATCCTGGATTCGTCCTTTTACAAAAACAACAAGACAGGTGATATCATGTCCCGCATCAGCGAAGATGTGAACAAAGTACGCATGTACCTGGGACCTGCCTTCTTATATGGATTTAATCTGATCACCTTGTTTGTGATCGTGATCTTTACCATGTTTCAGGTAAATTTCTGGCTTTCCGTGTATACGCTTTTGCCCCTCCCATTTCTGAGCTTTATCATCTACAGGGTCAGCAATCTGATCCATCAGAGATCTGCCCGCATTCAGGCTCAACTGAGCACCATAACCAGTATCGCTCAGGAAGGGTTCAGTGGGATCAGGATCATAAAATCTTTTAACCGGGAAAAAGATTGGGAGAACAAGTTTCACGGAGAAAGCAGAAAATATTCAGAATTGTCCATGAATCTGGCAAAAGTGGACTCCATGTTTTTTCCTTCTATGTTTCTGCTTATTGGTCTGAGTACCCTGATTACGATTTATGTAGGTGGGCTGGATGTATTCAAAGGGACGGTCACCCCTGGCAACATAGCAGAATTCGTCATCTACATCAATATGCTTACCTGGCCTGTTTCGGCCATTGGATGGTGCGCCTCCATTATCCAGCAGGCAGAAGTTTCGCAGAAGCGGATCAATGAATTTTTGGAAACCCAACCCACACTCAGTAATCCTGAACTACCTGCCCGATTTCCCGAAAGCATGGATCTGGCTTTCCACAACTTAAGCTTTCAGTACACCCCTGACTCTGAACCTGCTCTCGATCGCGTTGATTTCGAAATCAAGGAGGGTGAGCACATCGCCATAGTAGGAAGGACGGGATCTGGAAAATCATCCGTGGCAGAACTGATGCTTAGGATGTACGACCCCGGAGAAGGTTCCATCACTCTTGGAAACATCAACATTGCGAATCTGGATACAAGTATCTTAAGGTCCGCCATTTCCTATGTACCTCAGGATGTATTCCTCTTTTCAGACACCATCCGGGCCAATATCCTGTTTGGGAAAGAGGGAGGTGCAGAAATTTCTGAATCGGAACTGGATCAAATCATTCAAGACTCAGCTCTGGACCAAGAGATCTCCAAATTTCCCCAAGGCATGGACACCATTCTGGGGGAAAGAGGAATTACATTGTCCGGTGGCCAGAGACAAAGAGTGGGAATCGCACGGACTCTGATCCGGGAAACCCCGATATATATTCTGGACGACAGCTTATCAGCCGTTGACGCACACACCGAGGAGCGGATACTGGCCATGCTTAAAAATCGATTAAAAGGTAAAACACTGATCCTGATCACACACCGGATCAGTCAAACCAGGGAAATGGACAGGATTCTGGTCTTTGACCATGGACGCAAAGCTGAGGAAGGAGACTTTTCCTCCTTGATAGAAAAAAAAGGTCTCTTCTATAAAATGCATATGCTGGACAGTGCTGTTAAAAAAGTACATTGACTGACTAACAATTTCCTAACTTTACCTGACAATACCAGCCTAACTTATGGAAAGAGACAAGGACCTCGTCAGGAGCATCAAGCAAAAAGCCGGAAAAAGAAGAACTTACTTTTTTGACATCCGTCAGACAAAAAATCAGGATTATTATCTGACAATCACGGAAAGTGTCAGGAAACAAGAGGAAGATCGTTTTGAAAGGCATACAGTGTACATCTACAAAGAAGACCTCAACCGATTCATACAATCTCTGCTTGAAACAAGGGATTTTCTAAAGAGTGAATTGATGCCCGATTACGATTTCGACGAGTTCCAAAATCAAATGCGTGAAGAAGGTTCCCAGCAAAATGAGTGGGATGAAAATTGGAAGTAGAAATCCAGATTTCCGCTTTTATTCCTATTAGGAATTCATACCTTTTTATCTGAATTTTAATGCATTTACTGGTTTGAGCCTCGAGACCAACCAGGAAGGCACGAGCAGGCTAATAGAAATCACAAGAAAAAAGATCAGACTCAAGACCAGCCAGACAAAGGGATTCAGGGCCACTGGTGCGTGATCCAAATAATAATCTGCCTCGCTCAATTTGATTATTTTCCATTTCCACTGAATGAGGCAAAGTCCTATACCCGCTAAATTTCCAATTAAAATTCCCTGAAAAAGTATGCGGACTCCATACCGTATAAAAATCTTCCGCTGCGACCAGGTATCCATCCCCAATGCACTCAAAAGTCCGATCATGTGGGTGCGTTCCAGAATAAGGATCAGCAGGGTGGTCACCATATTGATGATACAAACAAGCAGAATCAGGCCGAGGATAAAACTTCTGTTGATGTCCTGCAAAGCCAGCCATTCAAAAATATTGGGAAACTTGTCGCGTATGGTTTCAGAATACAGATTGGAAGGTAAGATTTCCTCATAGAGGAAGGTATTGATCCTACCGGCATCTCCGATATTTTTCACAAAAAGCTCAATGCCCGTCACTTCATCCGCCTTCCAACCCAGTAGATTCTGCAGCAATCGGATATCCACAAGGGCAAATTTTCTGTCGTATTCCTCCAACCCCGTTCGATAAGTGCCCGCCACAGTCAGTTTCCGTTTAACAATTCGTCCATCCAGCACAAAATGGCCGATCAAAGGATCTCCCGCTTTCAAATCAGCCTTCCGGGTTGTTTGTTCAGAAATCAGAACCCCTCGGGAAAAGAGGCTGTCTTTGAAATCCAGCCAGGAGCCCGATTTAAGAGCGCTCATCATAAATCCAGGGTCAAAATGCTCCGGTATGCCTTTTAAAAAGACCCCCTCATTGCCCCTGTTGCCGCTCAAAATAGCCGGTAACACCACAAAGGGTTCCATTTTAGTGATACAATCCTGAGACAGTCCGATCCGGGAAAAGTCAGCCGTTTTAATGAGTTGCAGCACACTGTCGGCATTTCTGATCTGAAAGGGCTCAATACTCCGGCTCACCTGAAGGTCGGTCACATGGATGTGCCCCCAGAATCCAAAAACCTTGGCTGCGATCTGGGATTTGAACCCTTCAAAAACCGAGCCCGCCACAATCATCACACACACGCTCAAAGACGTGGATATAATACTGATTCTGATAATGTTGCGTATCAGGGAGGATCTGAAGGAACCATACGTTCTGGATGCTATGAATTTGCTTACATTCATTACGGAGAAGCTGTAAAGATAAACAGCTTGCAAAACTGGATGTATCTTTGCTGCGTATTACAAATTACAATTTCCCGTATGGCCGCACTTGATTTTTTAGAAGAACTGAAAAGAAGAAATATGCTGCAAGACCATACCCCAGGCCTTGATGAGCATTTAAAAAGCGGAATGGTGACCGGCTATATCGGATTTGACCCTACGGCGCCCTCCCTCGGATTGGGTAATTATGTGCAGATCATGCTGCTCAGTCTCTTTCAACGATCCGGCCATAAGCCTTTGGTGGTGATGGGAGGAGCGACAGGCAGAATCGGCGACCCATCCGGCAAAGACAAGGAACGCGAGTTAAAAACCATTGAAGAACTCGAGAAGAACATACAGGCCCAGATCAATCAGTTCAGGAAGTTGCTCAATTTTGATTCCGGTCCCAATGCAGCCATCCTGGTGAATAATTTTGACTTCTACAAGGAGATGAACGTCCTGGATTTTCTAAGGAATGTAGGCAAGCATACCACCATCAATTACATGCTGTCCAAAGAATCTGTAAAGAAGAGACTGGAGACAGGAATTTCCTACACGGAATTCACCTATCAGCTTTTGCAGGCGTATGATTTTCACTGCCTGTATAAGGACTTTGATTGCCGTTTACAAATGGGGGGGTCCGATCAATGGGGCAACATCATCGCCGGAACGGATTTCATTTCAAAAACCATTCCCGGAGCAAAAGCTTATGCTGTGACCACCCCGTTGCTCACCAAGTCGGATGGTAAAAAATTCGGCAAATCTGAAGAAGGCAATATTTGGCTGGACCCCAGCATGACCAGTCCTTATAAGTTTTATCAATTTTGGCTCAACTGCGACGATGCCGATCTTCCCAAACTGCTGCGATATTTCAGCTTCAGGTCTTGTGATGAAATTGAATCTTTGGAAAACAGCTACTCTTCCGATGCCAGATTTCTGAAACAATTGCTGGCCGCTGAAATCACAGAACGCATTCATGGTACCGAGGTACTGAGAAGCGTAGAACGGGTATCCGAACTGTTGTTCAGCAAGGATTGCACAGCAGAATTCCTGAAGGAAATGAAACCCGATGAACTGGTTCAGGTGGGCCACGAAATTCCAAAATTTACTATTCCGAGATCTGTTCTCGAACAGCCTGTCGAAGTCGCCAGCCTTTTGACCGAACATTGTCAGATTTTCCCTTCGAAAAGTGAAGTAAGAAGGGCTATACAAAACAATGCTTTGACCATTAATAAAATCAAAATCAGCCAGCCTGATCATCTGATCAACAAGGAAGACTTACTGCATGGGCATTTTATGATGGTGGAAAACGGAAAAAAGAACAAAAACATGCTTATTTGCGAATGATACTGACATGAGCGCATTCCTGCCATCCGATCGCCAAAGGGACATTTACATCCGAGGATCGAGGGGAATCAAACCTGAGCTTCCTGTTGATTTCCGTACCTTGGAAGAAAAGGCAAAGAAAAAACTCAGCAGGGATGCTTTTGGCTATATAGCCTGTGGTGCGGGCCAGGAAGATGGGATCCGAAACAATCTGAAAGCCTTTTCCTCCTACAGCCTCATACCAAGCATGGCTTCAGGCCTTTCATCGGTGGACACAGGAATTGAGCTTTTAGGAAAATCCTTACCATTTCCCGTGCTGTTTGCTCCGATCGGCGTCCTAAGTCTGGCTCATCCGCGTGGCGACCTGGAACTGGCTTCTGCTTCCGATGAAACCCGCGTCCCTATGATCTTCTCTAACCAGGCTTCTTATCCCATGGAAGAAACGGCAAAAGAGATTCATTCAGGCCCCTATTGGTTTCAGCTTTACTTCAGTAAATCAAAAGATCTGGTGGATAGCCTGGTCCACAGAGCAGAATCCTGTGGTTGCTCAGCCCTGGTGCTTACGCTGGATACCACGACCCTGGGCTGGAGGGTACAAGATCTCAACCATGGTTATCTTCCCTTTATCCGCGGACTTGGTATCGCTCAATACACTTCAGACCCGGTATTCAAAGATCTGATGGCCGACATAGACCTCTCCAATCAGGATTCAGGTGGATTTTCCATAAAAAAACTGATGCTGGCCCATGATCTCATGAAAAATTATCCAGGAGCATACTGGAATAACTGGAGAACCAAAGACCCGATACGGGCAGTACGCAAATTCATTGAAATATACAGCAGACCCGAACTATCATGGGAAGATGTCTGCTGGCTCAAATCCAGGACCAGGCTTCCATTAATCCTCAAAGGAATCCTCAGACCAGATGATGCACTTCGGGGTTTGGATGCCGGTGCCGATGCCATTGTAGTTTCCAATCATGGAGGTCGCCAGGTAGACAGGGTGATCAGCAGCCTCGATGCATTGCCTGTCATTCGAAAGCAACTCCCGACAGACTTCCCTCTCCTGCTGGACAGCGGCATCAGAACCGGCTCGGATATTTTTACGGCACTTGCATTAGGTGCCAATGCCGTTTTGGTGGGAAGGCCCTATGTCTACGCAATGGCTTTGAAAGGAAAGGCAGGTGTAGTCGAGTGGATGGGAAATCTATTGGCTGAACTGGAGATCACGATGAAGTTAACAGGCTGCTGCAAAATAAGTGAAATTCACCCCGGACTGGTGATACGAAAATGATAATACATGCCAATCCTGGTGTGTTGGTATAATGTTAAAATAATTGCCGCTGATTTCTATAGTTTTCACCTCTGATTAGACTTTTCTTCCTATTTTTCAGCCAATTCATTCAGACATATATGTCAAGAACTGTTTTTCTACTCCTTCTGCTCCCTTTACTTACTTATCCCGTTTTGTATGCACAGGATTGCGCTGATGCCGGTCCAGACAGTACGATTTGCGGATTTGACCTGGACCTCGTAGGCAATCCTCCCGGTGGATATTGGACCCACCTCTGTGATCCCGGAGGACAATTGGTCAAGATTGACAGTATGTTTCCAGGTGGGATCAGGATCCGCGTCACCGGATGCGGAAGCTACCATTTCATTTACCATATCGATCAAGCACCCTGCATCAGTGAGGATACGGTCGAGATACGTTTTGAAAACAGGAATTTCAGGATTCAGCAAACTCAATACGAGATCAGCCTGGGATATCCCAATAATCCCTGCCACACCGACCCTAAAGATTCCTGTGGCCCGGTCAGGGTTTTAAATGGTTTTCTACCCGTCACTCCTTTGTGGAGGTTTTCCATCCGAGGTGATTGTGAATCTTACGAAATCACACAGAGCCTGGGAGGCGTAGATTCAGCAAACTGCAGTGTAGACAGCATTACACAAGACATCATGGTCACCCGTGATACTGCCAGACTGAACTGGACAACCAGCCAGCCTGCCTTCATTGATCTGGATGAAAATGGGAATCTGATCAAAAACGACATCAATCGCTTTGTAGGTTTTCTCACCGGCGCATTGCTGGATGAATTAAACCAAAAATGTCCGCTCCAAAAATGTTTTAACGAGCCCTCCTCCTGTCTGGACAGTATCCTCATCGATACCGTACAAAAACTCATCCCCGTTCATTTGGGCGGATCGTGGTATTATCTCAATGGCACTCAGTCACAAAGGCTTTCAGACCTGAGTTTGATCGATATAAATGGGGAGGAATTCATCCTGTATCTTCCCAATGGAAATGTCCACTATGGTCCGGAGCCCATTATTTTTGAATTATTCAGCACGGACGGCAACCAAAATCCCATTCCATTGAACTCTGTTCAGCGCATCCATCTGCAATGGAGAGAGGAATGGAAATACGATACCATCGAGTATTACATCTACAGAGAAATTTCTGATGTAAACTGCCCCTGTCAGGGGACTACCATTCTGGGTGGCGACATAGATTTTCCTCCTATCCCCAATTTTTTCTGCCCGGACGTTCGGCTCATCTTTGCACCTGAGGTAGATGCCACCATCATGGGTGACAGCAGCTACTGCAAAGGAGATTTTGCTGAGCTGACTGCCCGATCGGGTTTCAGAACCTATCAGTGGAGTGATGGCACGACGGACACCATCACCTATGTCACCAGCCCGGGTACCGTGATCCTACAGGTTGAAGACCAAAGAGGCTGCTACGGCAGTGATACAATGGAAGTATTGGAATTGCCCCAGCCGTCGCTGAGTGTAGATATCAATAAACCCATTCTTTGTCGTGGAGAATGCACCCAGGTGACATTGGGATCCGAACCTGGAAACATCCTTGTTTGGGACAACCGCGATACCACCACCATGTTGCAGTTATGCCCCAATGTGACCACTACCTATCGCGCACGTGCCATCAATGAAGGAGGCTGCAGCCGAGATACTCTGATCAGGGTTCAGGTTTTTTCTGCCCCGGATCCCCTGATTGGCAATACAGACCAGCTCACCTGCAGCCAAACATCTGTCACACTTAGGGTTTCCAGGCCTGACACTTCGGCAAGAAGAGGATATTTCTGGGCTGGCCCCGGGATTGACTTTGTCAATAAAACCGAACTCAATCCGGTCGTATCCGAACCCGGTATCTATATTTTCACAGTCCTCGACAGCATCAGCGGATGTACCGGAAGCGACACAGTTGTGGTTGTTATAGACACCTTAAAACCAAGAGCTTTTGCCGGAGCGGACCTCTTGATCAATTGTCTGGACTCCACAGTCATTCTGAGTTCTGACAGTTCAGACAGGGCCCCGGGATTCTCCCTGGAATGGAGCGGACCCGGTATTCAATCCTCAAACAAATTTGACCCCTCTCCGGAGGTGGCTCTTCCAGGACTCTATATTTTAAAAATTCAAAATCTAGGCAACGATTGTTTATCATTTGACACGGTACAGGTGCGATTGGATACAACAAAGGCATTGGCCGATGCCGGACCGGACCGGACTTTGCCCTGCGATTCCGCATCCATCAGTCTGGGTGGCAATCAGAGCACGAGTTCAAATTTATTCAATGGCCAATGGACGGGTTCCGGTATAGACAGCACAAATCGGGAAGGTTTCAGTACAAAGGTATCCCTGCCCGGCACATACGTATTGCGCGTTTGGCATCAGATATCAGGTTGCGAGGCAGCGGATACGGTGTTGGTCAGCGAACCTGACAGTCTGCCCATGGTCAGACTCATCAAAAACTGGGACATCAGTTGCCTGCACGACACCGCAGTGCTGGATGGCAGCCAGTCGGCAGGTCGAAATCTGAAGTACTTCTGGGCCGGTCCCGGAATCGGAGCGGGTGATCGAAATCTTGAAAAAATCGTGGTCAGAAATGCAGGGAAATATTATTTATTGATCCGGGATACAGTGTTGAATTGCGAATCTCTGGACTCCATCATTGTCAAAAATGAGGCCGGACTCCCACTGGCCAATGCGGGTCCTGACCGGGCCATTACCTGTGATTTTGTCAGCGTTTTCCTGGATGGAAATACGGATCTGGCTGACTCAATTTCACAAATTATCTGGACCGGGCCGGGCATAAACGGGAATAACGGCACCCTGAGGAAACCCGTCGTAGACCAACCGGGTTTGTACGTCCTGAATGTACGCAACCGGAATAATGGCTGCGAAGCGACCGATACTGTGCGGGTGGAAAAAAATCTGGCCATACCGACAGGCTTACTCGGGATGGATCGTACCCTCGATTGTAATCAGGACACCATTGACATCACTGCTGATCTGCGCAATTATAAACCATCCTACAATTTTGAGTTTAAAGGTCCCGGTATCAGTGGCATTCAGGAAAGAAATCCGAGACAGATCATACGCATACCCGGTATTTATTATACCCGCATCACTACTCCTAATCCCGAATGCATTTCTACGGATACCCTGCTCGTTCGGATTGACACAATGCACCACAAGGTGGGCATTCCGGATACAGTCTGGTTTTCCTGTGAAGACAGATTCTATCAATTCACGGTACCGGATTTTGCACGCTTTGATTCCGTTTCCTGGAAGGATGTTTTTGACAGAAGACTCCCGACACCCGACTCAGGCAGAACCGGAACCTTTCTCTTCGAAGGAGAATACAGCTATATCACTTATCCGAAAAACGGATGTTCGGTAAGTGGAAAAATAAGAGTTCTCCCATATTCTACTTTGATATTGGATAAGCTTGAAATTAAACCTTCTTGTGCCAGCACGCCCAGTGGAAGTATCAAAATTTTTGCACGATCTCCGATTGGGCCGGTCCGGTACAGCATCAACGGAAGTGCGAAGGACACCACTAGTTTTTATGGAAACCTTCCCCCTGATGTTTACATCATCCGCATATACGATGCCCTGGATTGTCAGAAAGATACGGTCGTGACCATCCGGTCACTTCTGGGCCTCCCTCTGGGACTCAATGGCTTCCGGGACAGCTTTGAGATTTGCAAGGATACGGTCATCCATGCAGCTGAACTGCTGCGTGCATTCCAGTTTCCTCCGGATTCCGCCAGCTTCATATGGCGGCTGGGCAATAGTCAGATTGGAAAGGACACCAGTCAATATTTTGATAAGCCCGGTAATTACACCTTGAGTATTATGAATAGAAATGGCTGTGATCAGATTGACATTTTCTACACCATCACGCAAGACCCAAGCCTCGCCAGGCAGAAGATTCAACTGCCCAATGTTTTTACACCCAACGGGGATATGGAAAATGATGATTACAAGCCGGTCATAGAGCCTGGGACAATATTTGAACCGGAAGGCTACAAACTTAGGATTTTCAATCGATGGGGTCAAATCGTATTTGAATCGGATGACCCCACCGAGACCTGGAATGGGAATTTCAGGGGAGAACCTGCACCAGTGGAAACCTACATAGTGCAATTCAAAGCCGTACTCGATTTGTGCGGATCCATGAGACAATTAGATCTTAAGACAACTTTAAACCTGATCCGATAACTTGACGAGGAAAATATTTGTTTGTTGATGGTAAAAGCCGGTTCTGAATTTTCGGGCATGGTTTTTGCAAATAATGCATTGCAATTTTAGCGTATACATAAACTATTTATGAACAAGCAATTATGGATTTCGATTGGTGTCACCGCACTTTTGACAGCCTTATTGACCTTTGCTACTTTCTATATTTTTTACCATAAGTTTGCAGCCAGAGAATCCCTTTTCAAGCGCAATCAGCAGGAAAACCAACAGGTGCTGGAAAGACTCATTAAATCTGACCGGATCCATTCCAATCTTCATTCCAGCGCCCCTACCGATTTCATGACTGCTTCTAAAATTGCCACACCAGCCGTAGTATTCATCGAATGCATTCAGGATGGACAGGATCTGATGCCTGTGGTCAACAAAGGCATGTCTACCGGATCAGGTGTCATCGTATCCCCGGATGGCTACATCGTAACCAATAACCACGTGATCGAAAAAGCCAAAAGCATCCAGATCATGCTCAATGACAACCACGAATATCAAGCCAAGCTGATCGGAACTGATCCCAACACTGACCTGGCCCTTTTAAAAATAGAGGCCACCGGCCTGCCTTATTTGATTTTTGGGAATTCGGATTCCGCTCAAATAGGAGAATGGGTCCTGGCTGTCGGCAACCCCTTCAGGCTTCAGTCTACTGTCACTGCGGGCATCATTTCTGCCAAGGCAAGAAACATCAACATCCTCAACAATCAGCAATACCGGATCGAATCATTTATTCAAACTGATGCTGCTGTCAATCCCGGAAATTCAGGTGGAGCCCTGGTTAACACCGCGGGAGAACTGATCGGGATCAACACGGCCATTATGACTTTTACCGGAAGATACGAGGGCTATTCATTCTCTATACCTTCCAACCTGGTCCGGAAAGTGATCTACGATCTGCAGGAGTTCGGCACAGTGCAGCGAGGCCTGCTCGGTGTCACAATTGAAAATGTAGACAATCAAAGAGCCAAGCAATTTGGACTGGAGCGAGTCGCAGGAGTTTATATTTCCAATATTTCTAAAAATGGAGCAGCTGATGAGGCTGGTCTGAAACCGGATGATATCATTCTGGAGGTCAACAACAGAATTGTCAACTCCGTATCCGAGTTACAGGAAATTATCGGCAGGTATCGACCCGGTACCGAGGTCCGTCTTTCCTATTGGAGGAATGGTCAAAAGCTGACTGCCAAAGCCATACTCAAGAATCAGATCAATTCGACCGAGCTCATCAGTACCCGTCGCGATCCGATTCTGATTGAATTCGGATTTGAGGTGCGCGACCTGAGCGAACGGGAAATCGCCACTATTAAATCCAAAGGGGTGCGTGTGCTGAGCATTTACCGGGAAAGCAAGATATGGAATACCAACATGATCCCGAACTACATCATCACCCATGTCAACGGTAAAAAAATCGCTAATGTGGATGAGATGATCCGGGAGTTTGAAGCCGCCCAAGGCAAAATTTCTTTGGATGGATTCTATGAAGAATACCGTGGAAGATATCCTTATAGCTTTAATAAAGACTGACCGGTATTCTTCATCTGCAAAAACGTAGATGACTGAATCGAACATAAATGTTTAGCCAGTAATTTTACTTTGGATGCTTCATCTCCGCTCAATCATTTCATGATGATCAGACATTTTGTAAGCAACCAAGAGGGAGTACCCTATTTCACTGTAAAGGTGTTTCATTCAGGTTTTGGCGGATGCAAATGGAACGAAATCAAGAATTAAGGCCCGCCAGAGCGAGAAAAATATGATTCAAGATACACAGAATTGCAGTTCTGAGAGGACGTTTCAGCCCGATACCAGCCAAGGAACCGATTCATGCAATGAAGGAATCAAACCTGTTTTCAAACACTTGTCCGTTCTGAACGTTGTAATACATTCAATACCGTAAAATCTGTGGTTCCATGGATCTTGAACAAAACAAAAACGAAGACGAGCTAAAAATTGCGATAGGTAAGGTCACCCGTGAACTGGATCGGATCCGAATGGGCGGCGGTCCTAAAAAACTGGAAGCCCAGCGGAGCCAGGGAAAAATGACAGCCCGAGAAAGGGTGGAATATTTGCTCGATCCGGATACCCCATCCTGGGAAATAGGTGCTTTTGCCGGATATGGCATGTACGAAGAAGACGGTGGATGTCCTGCTGCCGGCGTGGTAGTAGTCATTGGATCTGTCCGTGGTCGTTTGTGCATGATCATAGCAAATGATGCTACAGTCAAGGCGGGAGCCTGGTTTCCCATCACTGGTAAAAAGAATCTAAGGGCTCAGGAAATTGCCATGGAAAACAGATTACCCTTGATCTACCTGGTAGACAGTGCGGGTGTTTACCTTCCCATGCAGGATGAGATTTTTCCGGATAAAGAACACTTCGGACGTATCTTCCGAAACAATGCTGTCATATCCAGCATGGGCATACCTCAAATAGCAGCCATCATGGGAAGTTGCGTCGCAGGTGGAGCTTATCTGCCCATCATGTCAGATGAAGCGCTCATCGTAGAAGGCACAGGATCTATCTTTTTAGCCGGACCTTATCTGGTCAAAGCAGCCATTGGTGAAATCACCGACCAGGAAACCCTGGGTGGAGCCAGAACCCAATCTGAAATTTCTGGGGTGACCGATTATAAAATGAAGAACGACCGGGAATGCCTGGACACCATCAAAAACCTGGTGGACAAATTTGGAAAAGGACCTGATGCCGGATTCAGTCGCGAAGAATCCAAACTGCCTAAGTTCGGAGCAGACCAACTGTTGAAATTCTATCCGGCCGGAGGGATCAAACCCTATAATATGATGAATATCCTGGAATGTATCGTGGATGATTCTTCGATGACTCTTTACAAAGAACATTATGGAAAAAGCATCATTTGTGCCTATGCACGCATTGACGGATGGGCGGTAGGTATCGTGGCGAATGACAGACAGGTCATCAAATCTGCCAAGGGCGAAATGCAAATGGGCGGTGTCATTTATTCTGACTCCGCAGACAAGGCCAGCCGTTTTATTATGAATTGCAATCAGAAAAAGATCCCTCTTGTCTTCATCCAAGACGTAACGGGATTTATGGTTGGCACACGTTCTGAGCATGGAGGCATTATCAAGGATGGTGCCAAGATGGTGAATGCCGTTGCCAACAGTACAGTACCAAAATTTACCATTATTGTAGGCAACTCCTATGGCGCCGGCAACTACGCCATGTGCGGAAAAGCATACGACCCACGACTAATCCTCGCCTGGCCTACGGCAAAAATAGCTGTCATGGGAGGTGGACAAGCGGCCAAAGTGTTGACTCAAATTCAGGTTTCCGCCCTGAAGTCGAAGGGGAAGGAACCGGATGCGGAAGAAGAAAAAAAATTATTCGACAAAATCAGCCAACGCTACGAAGAACAAACTACCCCCTACTATGCTGCAGCCCGGCTATGGGTGGATGCCATCATTGATCCCCGCCAGACCCGCGAATGGCTGAGCATGGGCATAAAAGCCTCTTCCTGTGCACCAGTCAAAAAATTTAACGTAGGCGTCATACAAACCTGATCCAACGACATGTTTGAAAAACTCAGAAAAAAGTGGAATGTCAATCTTCCCCAACTTATCCTGATCCTTTGTGTGTTTGCCATTGGGGGAAGCTTCACAGGATATATAGGTAAAATTCTGATGCCCCTCTTAGGGATCAGCAATAGTATTTTATGGACAGTTGTTTACCTGTTCCTGGTGACGATCATTTGGCCTGTCATGGTACTGATCGTAAGTATACCTTTTGGACAGTTTCCTTTCTTCCGTCACTATATCTCTCGACTGCTAGGAAGATTAAAAATCAATCGGTAAAATGAAATGGGGAACATTAATTCTTGGGTTGTGTCTTTCATGCAGAGCATTGATGGCACAGGTAAATGAATTACCCCCAACGCCCACGGCACATCATGCCCTGTTTGAAGCCCGCATCAAAGCTATTGAAAAACCCAGCTTTTCCTTTTCTGCCAGACCATCCCCCCCTGTACCTCCTGGTTCAGCCTACAAGCTGCAACAAGCTTTTTTCTGCAGACTGGAAGACCAATATCTGAAGACTTCAAAAATTAAGTTTGCATTCAGATTAGGATCACTGGAATATGCAAACGGCCTCGAATATGGGACAGAAAATAAAACAGATAATAGATATTAAATTTCCAAACGAAGCCCTTCGGTACCCAGGATGGTTTCTGGAAAGACAGAATGGCATTCTTGTAAAATGGGCATCAGGTCATCGTAGCGGGAAGAATAATGTCCTGTAATCAACTTGCCCACACCTGCCTTTTTGGCAATCATCGCTGCCTGCAAGGCTGTGCTGTGACCGGTTTCATTGGCTTTCAAAGATAATTCCTCCAGATAGGTGGTTTCGTGGTATAAAACAGAAACGCCCTTGATGTTTTCCAGAACAGATTCAAAATAACGTGTATCAGAACAATAAGCGTAGGATTTATGATAGTGGATCAAATCCGAAAGTTCATCAGCCTGATAGATATTTCCTCCTGAATCGCTTACCGGTTTCCCTTCCTGAATATCCCTGTAGCGATTGACCGGAATCGGAAAAGAACTTACTTTTTCAATTTTCAGTTTCCGATAGGTTTCTTCCACATCAAATCGATAACCCACTGTGGGTATCCTGTGGTTGAGAGGAAACCAGCGCACGCGGATCAATCCGTCATCCCATACCATCCCTTCGACTTCGGAATCCAATTCCATGAATGTCAAATTATAGCTTAAATGGGTTCGACTGTGAGAGAAGATATTATCAACAAAATTTTTAATCCCCAGAGGCCCTGCTATGGTCAGGGGTTGTGTCCGCTGCAAATGACTCAGACTGGTCAGCAAACCTGGCAGACCAAAAACA
Organism: Bacteroidota bacterium; assembly: GCA_029572935.1. Classification (GTDB taxonomy): domain Bacteria; phylum Bacteroidota; class Bacteroidia; order Chitinophagales; family Saprospiraceae; genus Vicinibacter. Next base: position 77,671 of record JAKQHM010000004.1, on the reverse strand, counting down.
TGATCACCATGCAGGTGAGAAATCAGAATGTGGCTCATGCGATTCCACCGGACCCGGTGTGCCCACAAACGGTTTTGGGTACCTTCGCCACAATCAATCAAAAAAAGCCGGTCTCTGATATTAAGGATCTGGGCACTGGGATGCCTGCTGTCCGAGGGAATGGCAGAGGAACTTCCCAGTATCAGGAGTTCAAAAGCGGTGTTACTCCTCCTCGTCATTCAGATCCCGCTCGATGTCTTCCATAAATACATATTCAATAGACTCATCCAGTGTAGGAATGATGGTCAGAATGGTGTCCAGTTTAGAAATCTCAATGAGCTTCTTGACCCCATCTGAATTTATGTTGGTCAAAACAAAACAACCATAATCTTTCCAGAGACGATTAGCTGTCAGAATGGAGCTCAAACCACTTGAATCAATATAGTCCACATCCTTCAGGTCAAAGATCAGATTGCGAACCCCTTCGTTTCGCAGGAATACAAATTCCGATTTCAGCAAAGGCGCAATGACGGAATTGAGGTTGGCTTCCTCCAATGTAAAGATCACGTATCTGTCCTGTTTGTCAACCTGATATTTCATCTAGATATTATAAATTATTAATAAACGTAATTATTTTATAATCAAATATTTATACATTAAAACAATAAATATCTTTTATAAAACAGAATAAAATCAATACTTTTGGGACTGCAAATGTAAATAAACTTTGATATTCACTCCGGAACGGATATCCTCATATGCATACCAGGTAAACGGAACAAAAGTTTACCACCAGGTGTTTTCAGGACATCAGACTATTTTCTTAATACAATCGTTCAAGTAAGCAACCGAATATCATCAATGAACAAAAGATTTTCTGAAAAAGTAAAAAAAGTACTGGCAAACAGCAGGGAAGAAGCTCTCAAGCTGGGCCATGATTATATTGGGACTGAACACATTCTTCTCGGGATTTTATCGGAGAAGGATAACATGGCCATTCAGGTCCTGAAGTCTCTTAAAATCGATCTTTCTGAACTGAAAGAACAGATTATCGAAGCCATACCGGTGAGAAAGGGGGAAGAAACCAGTTTTCAGGTTGGCAATCTTCCTCTAAACAAACAAGCAGAAAAGGTTTTAAAATTCACCTACCTGGAAGCCAAAAGCAATCATGAGGATGAAATTTATCCTGAGCATCTGATGCTCAGTATCCTGAAGCATCAGGACAATCTGGCATGTTCCATATTGAAGGATTTCAATATCGATTACGAGTTATACCGTTCGGAGTTGGATTATATCAGTTCTCATGATGCCTCCGCTGAGGACATTCCTGAAATCTCTGCTTCCGCCAACGATCCGGATTCCTATGAAGACGAGCCGGCTTCTTCTTCGTTTTCCCGAAAGGCAGGATCCAAATCCCAAACCCCTGTGCTGGACAACTACGGAAGAGACATCACCAAGCTTGCCGAAGAAGGAAAGCTGGATCCTATTGTAGGACGGGAAAGAGAGATTGAGCGGGTATCTCAGATCCTAAGCCGCAGAAAAAAGAATAATCCGATCCTTATCGGTGAGCCCGGGGTAGGTAAAACCGCCATAGTGGAAGGACTCGCCCTTCGGATCATGCAAAAGAAAGTTTCCCGGACCCTTTTCAATAAAAGGATTGTCATGCTGGATCTGGCTGCCCTTGTTGCCGGAACGAAATACCGCGGGCAGTTTGAAGAACGCATCAAGGCCATCATGGGCGAACTCGAAAAAACGAGGGACGTGATCCTGTTCATAGATGAAATCCACACCATCATCGGTGCGGGTGGTGCTACAGGTTCCCTGGATGCCTCCAATATTTTCAAGCCTGCCCTGGCGCGTGGTGAACTGCAGTGCATAGGTGCTTCCACGCTCGACGAATACAGACAGCACATAGAAAAAGATGGTGCTCTGGACAGGAGGTTTCAAAAGGTTATGGTAGACCCTCCTTCTGCAGAAGAAGCCTACCAGATCCTGCAAAACATCCGGCCCAAATACGAAGAATTTCATTCCGTATCCTATAATGATGAAGCTGTTTTGGCCTGTGTCAGACTCAGTGACCGATACATCACAGACCGATTCCTGCCTGATAAAGCCATCGATGTCCTGGATGAGGTAGGTGCACGGGTCCATTTGAAGAACATATTTGTCCCCAAGCATATAGAAGAAATTGAAGCTCAAATAGATACCATACGCGAGCAGAAAAATTTATCGGTTAAAAGCCAGCAATACGAAAAGGCAGCCGATCTGAGAGACCTTGAGTCCAAGTTGCAGAAAAAGCTGGAAAGTGCCAAGCAAAACTGGGAAGAGGAATCCAAAACCAAAAGATTTCCCGTTACGGAAGACGATATAGCTGAAGTTGTGGCCATGATGACAGGGATCCCTGTCAAAAAGGTAGCTCAAAGCGAAAGTAAGAAGCTCGTCAACATGGCCGAAACCTTAAAACAGGCCATTATCGGACAGGATGAGGCAGTCCAAAAGATCGTAAAGGCCATCCAGCGAAACCGGGTGGGACTGAAAGATCCGAAAAAACCCATTGGTAGTTTCATATTCCTGGGGCCAACAGGTGTGGGGAAAACAGAAATGGCCAAGGCACTGGCCAGATTCCTTTTTGACTCAGAAGAAGCCCTGGTTCGCCTGGACATGAGCGAATACATGGAAAAATTCACGGTTTCCAGGCTGATAGGTGCTCCTCCGGGATACGTAGGATATGAAGAAGGCGGACAATTAACCGAAAAAGTAAGGAGGAAACCCTATGCCGTGGTGTTGCTGGACGAAATTGAAAAAGCCCATCCCGATGTGTACAATATTTTACTCCAGGTCCTGGATGAAGGTCAGCTGACGGACGGCTTGGGTCGGAAAGTAGATTTTAAAAATACCATCATCATCATGACCTCCAATATCGGAGTCCGGCAACTGAAGGACTTCGGCCAGGGAGTTGGATTCGCTACCAAATCCAGGGTAGAACATGCTGAAGAACATTCAAAAGGCGTTATTAAAAATGCTTTGAAGAAGACCTTCAGCCCAGAATTCCTGAACAGGATCGATGATGTTTTGATATTCAATGGATTAGAAAAAGAGCAAATATTCCAGATCATCAATCTGGTGGTCAGTTCCCTGATGAAACGCATCGAGCAAATGAAGCTTGAGCTGAGCATCAGCCCGGACACTATGGAATTCCTGGCAGAAAAAGGTTATGACCCTCAGTTTGGAGCCAGACCTTTGCACCGTGCCGTTCAAAAATATCTTGAAGATCCTCTGGCAGAATTTATCCTGAGTGAAAGCCCCGAGCCTGGTACCAAGCTGAAGGCAGTCATGAACAAAGAAAAGGATGCCGTAACGATTTCTGTTTCTTCCAAAGCCAGTACATCAAAAAAATCACAATAAAATTCATCCAGCAGGATTAATTTTGTGAAACGAATCATAAAACCATTAATTTGAATCTCAGAAAGAAGCCTTCCGCACTTGACGAACTAAGAAGCCAATACCGAGTCAACGAACAAATCAAAAGCCCCGCTATCCGACTGGTGGGAGAAGATTTCGACGAAATATCCAAAATCGCAGGAAAACCCGTTGAAGCAGGGGTACAAAACACCTCCACTGCCCTGAAATGGGCTTATGACCTGGGCATCGACCTGGTAGAAATCACCGCCAAGGCCGATCCCCCCGTTTGTAAGATCATAGATTTTAATAAGTTCCTGTATCTCAAGAAAAAGAAGGATAAGGAAATCAAGGCAAAGACGGTCAAGGTCGTCATCAAGGAGATTCGTTTCGGTCCCAATACCGATGACCACGACTTCGAATTCAAGGTCAAACATGCCACCAAGTTTCTTGAAGAAAACTGCAAGGTCAAAGCCTATGTTCAGTTTCGGGGCAGGGCGATTGCCTTCAAGGACCGGGGGGAGCTCATCCTTCTCAGGTTCATCAATGAGCTGGTGAATTATGGTGCCGCGGAAGAACTTCCCAGACTGGAAGGAAAGAGGATGTACGTCATCATTTCACCCAAAAAGATGGCTCCAAAAAATTAATTTTACGAAATTAGTTCAAACAAGTAATTTTCTTACCTTTGCAGGCTCAAATTTAAAGCCATGCCAAAGGTTAAGACACATTCAGGTTCTAAGAAGAGGTTCAAGCTTACCGGTACCGGTAAAGTAAAGCGTTATCAGGCCAATACCTCTCACCTGATGAGAAACAAAAGCAAAAAATCCAAAAGACGCCATCGTTCAAGCGTGGTAGCCCATCCTTCTGAACAGAGCAGGCTTAAAGCACTTTTGGGAATATTCTGATCGAATTGTATAACCGGCAAACGGAGGTTAAGCATCCGCCCAAGCGGATCCCCCGCAAGCCATAAAATCAATATCACATGCCTCGTTCCGTAAACTCAGTAGCATCCAGAGCCAGGAGAAAAAAGATCATGAAAGCCGCCAGAGGATATTTCAGCGGCAGATCAAAAGTGTATACAGTGGCCAAAAACGCCGTGGAGCGTGCCATGAAGTATGCTTTCATTCACAGGAGACAAAAGAAACGCGCCTTTCGCAGGCTTTGGATCGCCAGGATCAATGCAGCTGTAAGGCCATTTGGTATCAACTATTCCAGATTTATTGACAAGCTCAACAAAAACAATATCATCCTGAACAGGAAGGTATTGGCAGATCTGGCGCTCCACAATCCCGATAGTTTCAAGGCTATTGTGGACAAGGTACACTCCTGATCCATTTCACTACAGGTATCGGTTTACTCTTTTCCCTTCTGATTAGTTGGGTCTAAGCTTCTTGAACTTAATTTTTAAAAGGGGTGAGCTTCTTCGCCAGGCAGAATCTGCCTGATCATTATCTTTTTTAACCCTGATTAGTTCTTACGTATTGCTTCAACCGGATCCATTCTGGATGCCTGTAAGGCAGGAGCAATTCCCGCAATCAAGCCAATGATGATGGCCAGAATCAGGCCAGCCAGAATATTGGACCAGGAAACGAACATTTCAATCCCCATGGCATGGGTCAATACAAACATGACGGCCTGCACCAAACCCAACCCGGCGATGCCACCTACCAGACACAGAATGATCGCTTCAAGCAGGTATTCCTGCAGGATGTAAACCCTTCGGGCTCCTAGTGCCATTTTGATACCGATCAACGGTGTACGCTCTTTGACAGATACAAACATGATGTTTGCGACACCAAAAGCTCCTACCAGCATGGCAAACATACCTATGATAAAGCCAGCGGTATTCATCACGCCAAACACCTTAGATATGATATTGGTCAACATGGTTATCTGGTTGATCGCAAAATTATCCGGATTACTGGGTTTCAACCCCCTGACAGGCCTCAGTATGCTGGCAATTTCCAGTTTGAGCTCTTCGAGATCAACGCCTCTGAAAGCCTTCACATTGAGCATGGTGCCCCAGTTTGCATTTTTGTGGATGGAAATGATCTTGGCCATCGTATTCCAGGGTAAGAAGGCTGCTTCATCCGTGGGCATCATGTCGATCAATGATTTGCCTTCTTTCTTAAGTATCCCGCACACGGTAAAATATTTTCCAAATGCCTTGATACGGGTCCCTACCCCGCTTTTGCCTTCGAACAGACTTTCCGCAAGTTTATAACCCAAAATGATCTGCTCGCTACCATCCTGCATCTCATTCGGGGAAAAATATCTTCCCTCTTCAAAATCCAGTTTGACGATCTTGTCGTAATCCTGTGAGATACCAGCAAAATAAGCCCCTTCGACATAATTTCTTTCGGCTTTGATCATACTGCCAGGTAAAAAGACCGCCAAAGATGCATACTCGGCCATCCTGGATTTGCGTTCGATGGCTTTCAGGTCCTCAATCCCGGGAGCTGGCCTGGATATATACTTCCAGTAATTTTGTCCCGGATCTTCTGTCCAGGGTTCTTTCGATATATAGATCACATCGGTCCCCAGTTTTTCAAAACTGTTTACTATGTTGTCTTCCAATGAATCTACCGCGGCCAGCACAGAAATGACGCAGAAAATGCCAATGGTGATACCCAGAAGGGTCAGAAAACTCCTAAGGCGGTTACCAGTCAACTGCTGGATGGCCTGGGAAAAACTTTCACTAAGAACCCTGAGGAAAATCACAATAAGCAGGTTTTAAGGAGTGGAATGTCGGCAAATAATGCAATTATTCCACAAAACAGGGCCTGGGAAAGAAAATAAAATAAATTTTTTATCATTAATAAAATATTAACGAAACAAAATAGCCGATTTGACATTCCCTACTTGAATTCTTTATTTTTGCCAGAAATTTAGACTACCTCACTTCATGCGTACAAAATTATCACAATTTAACTTTAACCTTCCTAAAAACTTAATTGCCCAATATCCTTCACCAGAAAGATCCGAATCCAGGATGATGGTGGTGCACCGGGATTCCGGCAAGATTGAACATAAGCTCTTCAAAGATATCATGGATTATGTCCAGGACAAGGATGCCATGATCATCAACAATACCAAAGTATTTCCAGCCCGCATGTTTGGGCGTAAGGAAAAGACCGGTGCCAAGATCGAAGTATTTCTGCTGCGCGAACTCAACCGAAAGGTGGGTCTTTGGGATGTCCTCGTAGACCCTGCCCGCAAAATACGCGTTGGCAACAAGCTCTATTTCTACGATAAAAACAACAAAGAAGTCCTGGTAGCCGAAGTTGTGGACAATACCACCTCCAGAGGACGCACCATCCGTTTTCTTTATGACGGAGATGAAGCATCCTTTCAAAATATCTTAAAAATACTGGGCCACACTCCCCTCCCCAAATACATCAGCAGACCAGCAGAACCAAGTGATGTCGAGCGTTACCAGACCATATATGCCAAGGAGGTTGGCGCAGTAGCGGCACCAACTGCCGGATTGCACTTCAGCAAGGAGTTGTATAAAATGCTGGAAATAAAGGGTGTTAACTTTGGGGAAGTAACCCTGCACGTTGGAATGGGAACCTTCCGGTCCATTGAAGTGGAGGATCTCTCCAAGCACAAAATGGAGGCTGAATACTATCGTATCCCCGAGGAAACTGCAAACCTGGTGAACCAGGCCAAGGATCTGAACAAGAACGTCTTTGCCATCGGTACGACCACCATGCGCACTTTGGAATCCGCCGTCACTGCCTCGAATTACCTGAAAGCCTCTGAGGGCTGGACCAATCTTTTTATTTATCCACCTTTTGACTTCAGGATAGCCAACCGGATGGTGACCAACTTTCATTTACCCAAATCGAGCCTGTTGATCATGGTATCTGCTTTTGCCGGACATGAACTCCTCATGGACGCCTATCAAATGGCCGTCAATGAGAAATACCGCTTCTACAGTTATGGAGATGCGATGCTTATTCTCTAAGACATTTTGAAACTTTTTTCTTTTTAAGGAATTATTAGATACAAACTGATCAAAAACTTCTGATATGTATTGGACATTAGAACTGGCTCATCACTTGGAAGAAGCTCCATGGCCTGCCACCAGAGACGAACTGATCGACTACGGCATACGCAGCGGAGTCCCTATCGAGGTGATTGAAAACCTGCAAGAGCTGGAAGACGATGAAGAAATTTACGAATCCATGGAGGATATCTGGCCGGATTATCCCAGAAAGGACGACTTCCTCTTTAACGAGGACGAATTTTAGTCTTCGACCCAACAGAGACATTTCATTAAAAATTATCCTGCCCCGACATTCAGGGCGGGATTTTTTTTGTCCATGGGTTATGAAGCCACTATGCCCTAAGCAGGAATTCACTGATTACCTTTGTGGATACAAACGCACATCATTTCATGATCATAGCCATCGACGGCCATTCATCCTGTGGCAAGAGCACGATCGCCAGGGCACTGGCAAGACGGCTGAACATCAGCTACGTGGACAGCGGCGCCATGTACCGGGCTGTTGCTTTGTTTTGTCTTAAAAAAGGGATTGACCCCATGGATCCAGTTCATGTAGTGCAAGCCCTGCCCGGGATTCATTTAAAAATCTTGCCTTCCCTGCCGGTTCGAATCGAATTGAATGGCGAAGACGTCACCGATGAGATCCGAAATCCGGAGGTGTCAAAATGGGTCAGTGAGGTAGCGGCCATCAGTGAGGTCAGACGTGAGATGGTAAGATTACAAAGAGAATTCGGCCATAACAACTCCCTGGTCATGGATGGCCGCGATATTGGGTCCGTCGTGTTTCCGGAGGCAGACTTTAAGTTCTTTGTCACAGCAGAACCCGAAATCCGCGCCCGTCGCAGATACAGAGAACTCCAGGAGAAAGGTATCCAGGTGGACTACGACGAAATATTGAGCAACCTTCTGCACCGCGATCATCTAGATTCAACACGGTCAGACAGCCCTCTGGTCCAAACAAAGGAAGCGATCCTGATCGACACCAGCCATCTAGGATTTGAAGAACAGCTGCAATTGGTGCTACAGTATATTCAAAAGTCCTGACCGCAGATTCAGCGAGAGACATCCGGGTACATAGGTCAAAGCTTTGTTTTCAAAAGACTATTTTTGCCCTTCATATTAACCTCTCCCAGTATGGCCATACCGAATCCTAATAGAATCCTATGCAGCGATCATATATTTGACGGCAGAAACCTGCTGGAAGGACATGCCCTGGTCTTTGACACGCAGGGACAAATCATCGAGCTTCTTTCCGGAGATCAATTTCAAAAATCGGATGCGGAATACTTACCCGGACTGATCTGTCCCGGTTTTGTCAATGCCCATGGACATCTGGAGCTAAGCCACATGAAAGGCAGGGTGAACGCTGGAACCGGCCTGATTCCTTTTCTCAAGGCTGTAGTATCCCTCAGGGAAGTGGATCCTGCAGAAATCGAGCGTGCCATCATCGCTGCGGATGAGGAAATGTGGCGGGAAGGAATTGTAGCAGCTGGTGACATTTCCAACAAACGGGATACCATACCTGTAAAAAGTAAAAGTCCCATCCGGTATTTTACTTTCATTGAAGCATTTGACCTCTGGCAAGACACCATGGCTGAAACGTTCTATAAAGGATATCAGGAGGTATATGAAGCCTATGGTGATCTTCCTAAATCCCTGTCGCCGCATGCTCCCTATTCAGTCAGTCCCACCCTGTTTGAAAAAATCAAAATGGCAAACCCACAGGCTTCCATTTTATCCATCCACAACCAGGAAGTGAGCGACGAAAATCTGCTCTTTCTGGATGGTTCAGGTGGATTCAAGGATTTCATCCAGGGATTTGGATTTAGCATGGATCACTTCAAACCCACCGGGCGTAACTCGGTGTATTATGCCATGGCTCATCTCGAGCCAAAACATCAAATGCTTTTTGTCCACAATACGCTGATGGCCCGGGAGGATATCCGTTCTGTCCTGAACTGGAATCCCAGATCTTATTTTGTGAGCTGCCCCAATGCCAATCTGTATATTGAAAACCGTTTGCCACGATATGAGGATTTCAGAAATGAAAAAGCCAAAGTCTGTCTGGGAACTGATTCACTTACTTCCAACTGGAGATTGTCTATCCTGGAGGAAATTAAAACCGTTCTGAAATATCAGGCCAGCATTCCAGTCGAGGAAGTTTTCCAATGGGCCTGCCTCAACGGAGCGGAAGCACTTGGCATGGAAGCCTGGGCTGGAAGTTTTGAACCCGGCAAAAAGCCCGGAATATTATGGATCCAGGAATTCAGCAAGCAACCCAATGGATTCATTCTGGATTCCAAAGCACAGGTCAAAAGAATCATTTGAATTTAAGCATGACATGAGCAATTCAGACTCGATTCACTATATTTCAGAAAGAACTGCAATCTCACGCACTCAGATTCAGAATACCCTCCGCCTGTTAGAGGCAGGGGCCAGCATTCCCTTCATCGCCCGATACAGAAAAGAAATCACCGGAGGGCTTCTGGAACAAGAATTATTTCAGATCAGCCAAACGCTTCGAAACCACGAAGAACTGATCGCAAGAAAAGAATACATCCTGAAAACTCTCGCAGAATCGGGCGTTCTGCATCCAGATCTCGAGAAAAAGCTCCTGAACTGTCAGGAAATCCAGATGCTCGAAGATCTTTACGCTCCTTACAAACAAAAGAAAAAAACCAAAGCAGATCTTGCAAGAGAAAGCGGACTCGAGCCCCTCGCCTTGAAGATCCTTTCTCATTATATCTTTCCGCTGAAACAGGAAGCCGGCAAATTGATCTGCGAGAAATTTCCGGATGTCTCCTCTGTATTGGAAGGAACCAGGCACATCATTTCAGATCAGATCCATAAAAACGATGAGCTAAGGGCCCGGCTTCGCAAAATGATGTATCGCAATGGCACCCTCACAGCTCGCTTGGTCAAGAGTAAGGAACAAGAAGCCGCCAAGTACCGCGATTATTTCAATTATCAGGAATCCCTGCACAAGGTAATGCCACACCGCTATCTGGCCATCTGTCGAGCTGAGAATGAAAAAATGCTGCGCGTTTCAATTGATACAGACCATTCCCCTCTATTGGATCAAATCCGATACAAATACAGTTATAGGCATTCCGCGGAGCTCTCACAACAGGTTGCCATGGCCATAGAAGACGCATTGGAGCGGCTGATCCTTCCCTTGCTCGAAGCTCAAATCAGGCAGGAATTAAAAGAGCAAGCCGATAAAAGTTCCATTGAGGTATTTGGACGGAATCTGCGACAGGCATTGCTGGAACCCCCATTGGGTCAAAAATCCATATTGGCCATTGATCCAGGATTCAGGACGGGTTGTAAATGCGTGATACTGGATGAGTCGGGTTCCTTGATGGATCATTTTACCATCTATCCGGTGGAGCCAAAAAATGCAACCGTGGAATCAGAGCGCATTTTGAGGCACAAACTTGAACTTTACCAAATTAAAAGCTTTGCCATTGGAGACGGCACAGCCGGAAAAGAACTCCTGAGCTGGCTTGAATCCTGGACAGGGCCTTTTGAAGTTGAAATATTTTCCGTGGATGAAAGCGGCGCCTCTGTTTATTCTGCATCAGAACTGGCCAGAAAGGAATTTCCTGATCTCGATATAGTTTTTCGGGGTGCCGTCAGTATAGGACGAAGGCTGCAGGACCCACTTGCCGAATTGATCAAGATCGATCCTAAATCCATTGGCCTGGGTCAGTACCAACATGATGTAAATCAGAAATGGTTGCAGGACCGACTCGATTTTGAAGTAAGCTCCTGTGTCCATCAGGTCGGAGTGCAACTGAACACAGCATCGCCTGAATTACTGGGATATATCAGCGGCATTGGACCAGCGCTTGCTCAGGCCATTGTCCGTTATCGCGCAGAAAATGGATTTTTTAAAAGCAAGAACGAATTGATGAACGTGCCCAGGCTTGGTGCCAAGGCATTCGAACAATGCGCGGGATTTGTGAGAATCAGAGACGGGAAACATCCTTTGGACAATACCGGAGTGCATCCTGAAAGATACAATCTGGTGGAAAAAATAGCCCGTTCCTTAAAGCTTGATACAGAAAGTCTGGTCCGGAATCCGGCCGTACTCGACCAGATTAAATTGACAGAATTTGTTTCAGAGGATTGCAGTCTGGAGAGCCTGAAAGACATCCTTTCAGAAATCAAGAGGCCCGGACTGGATCCCAGAGGTCAGCTTGAGGCCTTCCATTTTGATCACAGAATCAAATCCATCCAGGACCTCCAGATTGGAATGGAATTGCCCGCTATCATCAAAAACATCACTCAGTTCGGCGCTTTTGCGGACATCGGAATCAAGGAATCCGGGCTGATCCACGTATCCGAGATCCGGCAGGAATTCGTGCGGGATGCCGGCTCAATACTCAAACTAAAGCAAAAAGTGAAGGTGCGTGTCATCGGGCTGGACCCGGGACTGGGTAGAATTCAGCTCAGCATGAAGGCAGTAGGAAGCTAAACCCCTCGCATGGCCTTAAAATCCGGAAATGAATTTGATTTTATCATCATCGGAGCTGGAATTGTAGGACTGGCACTGGCAAGAGAAATTTTGATTCGCAGACCAGGAATAAAATTGTGTGTGCTGGAACGTGAAAACAGAATCGCTGCACATCAGAGTGGAAACAACAGCGGTGTTATCCATTCAGGAATATACTACAAACCGGGATCTCAAAAAGCCCTGAATTGCCTGGCCGGATATCGGCTCATGCTGGAATATCTGAGAGAAAATAACCTTCCCTTTGAAGTATGTGGTAAAATCATTGCCGCTGTGGCAGAGGACGAACTCCCGGCTCTCCGTCGTCTCTATCAAAATGGACTGGACCTGGGTCTGGATAAAATAGAATGGCTGAATGAAGAACAATGCAAAACCATTCAACCCGGAATTAAGGCCTTGTCTGGCATCTGGGTACCTTATACTGCTATCACGGACTACAAGCTTGTGTGTGAATCACTGGTCAGAGATATCCGCCAGCTGGGAGGAGAAATCAGATTTCAAATTGAGGTTAGTCAAGTCTTGCAGAATCACGACATCGCTATACTTACAGACAGAAAGAAAGTTTCTTTTTTCACCCGAAAAGCCATCGTATGCGCAGGATTATGGGCAGGTCAATTGGCGCATACCCTTACGAATCAAAAAGGGCTTACGATTATTCCATTCCAGGGAAGGTATTACGATCTGAAGCAAGCAGAAAAATTCCCAATTGGCCCCCTGATCTATCCAGTACCCAATCCGGCCTTTCCTTTTCTGGGTGTGCACTGGACCAGACATTTGGATGGCAGTATCAGTCTTGGACCCAATGCGACGCCTGCCATGAGTTTGAGCAACTCAGGATCCCGAATGGATGTCTTGAATTTTATAACCAAAGCGGCATTTTGGAAAATGGCCTGGCGTTACAGGAAACAGGGCTTTACTGAATTAATGAAAAGTGGTAGCGCTGATTTTTTTGCTGTTCAAGGTTCGCGTTTTGGATGGAAGATTCAATCAAATGATCTGAAGAAAGGCAAAATGGGGATACGCGCACTGATGGTGGATCAAACCGGCCAAGTGATGGATGATTTTGTCATAATCCACGATTCCTTAATTACTCATGTACTGAATGCACCCTCTCCGGCTGCTACCTCCTCATTAAGTATTGCAAGAAATCTGGCCGATGAGATCCTGTGAAAGGGTATCTTGATTAGACCATTTATGTTACGAATTAAAAAATAAATCCTTAGAGGATATCTTGAATCCCGCCATAAAATCCCAGACCACAACATTCCATTTGAGAAAAATCCCTTCGCGTTCTGCCAATGGTCATTCCTTGACCAGCAAGACAGGGTTCATTTCTTGCTGTCTAACGGATATTGTCAATAAATAGGTGCCCCGGGGAAGAAATCCAAGATCCAGCCGGCGCAAAGCAAGTATATCGTCTATGGTTTTGGACAATACTAACTCTCCGGCAGCTGTGCTCAGTTTCAACTGGAAAGGTGGCTGCATGTGATCCAATCCTTCGATGGAAAAAATTCCCGATCCGGGATTGGGATAAATCTCCAATTGATTTTTCCTGGTTTGTTCTGTCGATGAGGGCACCGCTAAAAAGGGATCGGATCTGAGACTTTCGCATCCATTGGAATCAGAAACAACAAGTTCGTAGCTGCCTTTCACATCCAGCAGATAAAAATTTTCAGGCCCTTCTGAAACGAGCTGCCCATCCCGATACCATCGGTACAATTGAAAACCCGCGATTGTCAGAAGACTGTCTCCTGAGCGAATGATTGACGGTTTATCCGGTATAGGGTTAACGATCAGATCTACCTCTGCTGAACTTTCTGAAAGACATCCCAGACTATCCTCAAACCTCAAAGAATATCGTCCCGGTTCTCTGAGGTATATCTTGCTTTCTGTGATTCCGGAAATCAAAATACTGTCTCGATACCAGAAGTACAAAGAGGCTGCAGAATCGGGACAAGCCTGCAAGAGCAAAGAATCCGATTCACAAATTTCGCTTCTCAAAACGGGAACGATACAGGCCGTCTTAACCGGAGGATTGACGAGATTGAAATTCTGTACCACCCGGCAGGAACCGGATGTCACTGTAACAGTATATGCTCCGGCACCCAGACCTTCGAGTCTGGAGCTGGTATCTCCAGTGCTCCAGGAATAAGATGATTCCGTCGCATTGCTAATCAATTCAATCACCCCATCTTCTTTGCTGGAACAACTTGGATTCCAGACTGCTTGCTGTACTCTGAGTTGACAGGTATCGGAGATCCGGTATACTGCTCCCTCGGCAATTGCCACCACATATAAGGCTCCTGAAAAATCTTCACCAAAAGAGGAAACTTGGTTTCTTCCGGTACGGATCAAAGTCCGGTTCGTCACCATACCTGAGCTATCCCGTGTCATGCCCCATATGTAACCGCTGCAATAATCGCCATAGATGTATGTACCATACAGGTAAGACTCAGGTTTTTCCCGGTACACGTATCCTCCTGTCACCGAACAGCCCAATTGTGCATCGTCGCTGCGATAATCGTATATTGGAAAATCGTAAGTATTCCTGGGAGAACAGCCTGCAGTATTGTAAGCCGCATTTCCTTCATAACAGCGCCATCCGTAATTTTCTCCTCCTTTGGAATCACCGCTCTGGAAATCTATTTCTTCCCACTCTCCCTGACCTACGTCCCCGATCCACATATCACCCGTCAAGCGATCAAATGAAAATCTCCATGGATTGCGCAAGCCCGAAGCCCAGATTTCAGGTAAATAAGTAGCAGAGGATTTATAAGGATTGCTGTCAGGAATGCGGTATGAAGAACTGGTGTCAACATCGATACGAAGCATCTTACCTAGCAAGCTTCTGGGATTCTGGCTGAGATTTTGCGGATCCCCTCCACTACCTCCATCTCCCATCCCGATATACAAATATCCATCCATACCGAAGTGCATACATCCTCCGTTGTGGTTGGTAAAGGGTTGGGGTATATTCAACAAGATTCGCTCACTCAGACTGTCTGCTCTTTCTGAATCATTAGGACGGACTTTGTATTCTGCTACGATGGTATTTCCAGCTCCCTGAGCAGAATAGTTTACGTAAAACAACCCATTCTTTTTATAATCCGGGTGAAATGCCAGTCCCAATAGACCCTGCTCATTGCCCCGGCTGTTAACTTTGCTCACAATATTCAGATAGGGTGTGGCCGACAAGATTCCATTTCGGATGATCCGGATCCTACCCTGTTTTTCAATGACAAACAGGCGATCATCGCCAGCGTGAGTCAAATAAACAGGGATAGAGAGTCCCCTGGTCACCAGGTTCAATCGGATGGCTTCCTGAGCCTGCAAAGAGAGGTTTAAAGATAACAATGTAACCCAAAAGAAAACGCGATTCATAATATGCTGATTTGTGTGTTTTATTTATTTTAGAATACTACATATCTTAGTATCTGAGAAAAACCCAAGTTGTCCTCAAATCGAAGCAAATAAATTCCCGGAGCAAGTGAAAACTCGCATTCATAATGTTCTCCACCGACCACGGGGCCAAAATTTTTATCAAAAATACTTTGTCCACGCAAATCCAATAAGCTCAACTTTACGTAAGCCGCATCCTGACTTGAAGTCCAAAATAATGCGCTACCTGCCCTGCCCGGATTGGGATAAACTACAAACGATCCTTCTGCAGTTGGGTCAGCTACGGAAACATTCATTTTGACAGTAAAGCTGAACATCCTTACACAATTTGCCGCATCCCGCACGGTCAAAGTATAATTGCCACCTGGTAAATTATTGATATTGGGTGTGGTAGCACCATTGGACCAGATGTACCGGTAGGGTTGCTTGCCTCCCTTTATGACTACCTGTATAGAACCATTGGAAGATCCATTATCAGGCGTGATGGTCGTGTCAGATACAAACATCACTGGATATTGATTTAGGGTAAGTCTGACAATGCTGTCGCAAGACCAACGGTTGGCACCCGGAAAGACAATATCATACACACCAGGCACGCGGTACGCTTTTCCTCCAAAAACATAATCTGTGCCCAAACAAGCAGAATCGCTCAAACTTTTATAGCTGCGGGGCAGTGGCACAATGTCCAAACACGCCGTATCTCTGCAGCCATTATCTGCCTGCACGATCAGGCAATAAGTCCCACCCGTATCGATCGAAATATTTTTTGTCATTTGTCCTCCGGACCACACATAATTTGCGAAGCTTTCCCTCGGTCCGATCTCAATATTGATGCCTGTGCAAAGGCTGTCCGGTCCTTCCAGACTCAAGACAGGCGCATCAGACAATACAACATCCGCACAAGAAGAACCAGAACAAAAATTGGCATCGGTTACAGTAACGCAATAGGTGCCAGGCCTGTCCACCTCGATGATACGGCCAGTCTGCCCGCTGCTCCAATTGTAAGAAGTGAAACCCGGGCCGGCATCCAGACGGGTGGTCTGACCGGGACAATAGAACCAAAATCCATCGATCTCAGGTTTCAGCTGATCCTGAAAGCGGACCGTCAATTGAATATTTCTTTCACAAAATTGAGTTCTGCCCTTAAGCTCCACGATAAAGGTACCCAGACTATCTGCCATCACGCGAGTCCAAATACTGTCAGGGTTGGAAAACTGAAGGTTACCAGGCCCTGATATTTTTCGCCAGCTCACAGAATTCACATTGCCTGAGGCATTCAGCACACCCTCCTTTCCACAAAAAGTGGGATTTCCTCCACCAGACAATATGGGTCTTGGATAAAAGTAAACTACCTGTGGATTGGAAATGGAAATGCACGGATGCAACAAATTGGGCTGACCTCTTGAATTCAGTTTTGTAGTCAGCTGAGATACATAGAAAGGCGTATTAAATCGAAATCTGGCTGGATCGAAAGGAAAGATCCCGTTGTTGCTGGTTCGCAAAGAACTGCCCACCGGATCAGATGGATTTGTGTAAATGATATACAGCAATACGTCCCCCGGATCCAGTTTCTCATTTCCCAATCCTCTGGCTTCAAAATTCTGACCTTCACAAACTCTAAGGGTATCAGGAGGCATGGAAGCAGCTATAGAACCGCATCCGCAGGTTTCAAACCCTGTATAAACCAGAAGACAACCCAGACGATCCTCAAATTCCAGAAAATAGGCAGAATTGCAATTCTGAAAAGCGGAATGAAACTCGCCTGAAAGAGAATCCAGCGTCCCTTTGCCACTCTTGATCCGAAAAGGTGGTGTCCCCCCTTTTACTTTCATGCTGATGGAAAAAGCAGAATCATTACCTATTGTATTGATGAAGATGCTGTCGGCAAACATTTCAGGCAGTACGCGAAATGTAGTGGCAATCTCATTGGTCGTATCGCAATTGTTTGCAGCCTTGATGGCTAATTTGTACACGCCTGAATTAAAGTCCCTGATGTTGACAAATGTATCCCTGGTGGCGCTGAACAAGGTGTCGTTTATATACCAGAGATAAATGTCCGCACCAGAAACGGGATCTACCGCGAAAAAGTGGTCGCCATCATCCGGACAAAAGGAGCGGTCTCCCTTGATCGTTGCGCCTGGGACCAAATCAATATTGGATCTCCCTTTGACAACTTTTATCAGGTATTCACAATTATTTCCAAGACATCCATCAATCAACATAGTATAGGTCGCGCCAATTTTGAACCCACCTCCTCCCATAAAAAAAGGGATGTTCTTGCATTCACTTTGACAATACAAGGGAGCTGAATTTGTGTCGCAGGCCTCAAATACGGCTGCCTGGATTCCATCATAAGAGTTTAGAGAGTCGCTGACCACACTGCAGGATCTGGGAAATATTTCAAAAACGATGGTATCGTCTGAAGCTACAAACTGAACAAAGGATTGGTTCTGAGTCGTCAAGGCAGAATCGCAGTAGTAGCCGGTTTCATCACCTGGATTTCTGCCTAAAAGAAATCCACAATAATCGTGAAACTCCTGCGTGCTGCACAAAACAGGTGCCTGAAAGCAGGTAGAAGATGGAACCGGATCATTGCATCGGCCGGGCGTAAATACGATCACCCTCGCTCTGCTGATCTGCAGCTCAAAATCATCAACGGCATTGTTGCGCACAGAGCCTGAGTAATATCCTTCATCAGATTCCGACGCATTGATGATCTGGAAAAAATTCTGATTGGAAATGAGCAATTCCGATGAATCCTTCAACCATTTATAGTTATTGTCCGGAATGGATGGATCAATGTTCAGGCGGATGGCATAATTATTTCCTGAAGAAACATAGATCAGCGAATCCAGATAAATGGGATTTTGAGGTTTGAAATCAAAGTGACTATTCCTCGGCATTTTCTGAAGAGGAATCAGGTCTTCAAATGTAAAATCGTTATGGTGAATGATCAGACCCAGAGGCGGAATGGTACCCCAGGATCTGACCAAACTGTAATCAGGAATGGAGTTAAAATGGTTGTTTTCGAGTCTAAGGCTAACCAAAGGCGCAGTCGTAAGATCCGGCACCTCACCTGAAAAATTATTGTCATTCAACCAGACGCTCTGCAAAGAATTGAGAAGCACCATAGCAGGTGGCAAAGATCCTGAAAGCTGATTACCTCCCAGATAAAGCTCTCTGAGATTGCGCAATACAGCTATGGCTGAAGGAAGCTCTCCTTGGAGTAGATTGTTGTTCAGATTGAGCAGTCGCAATCCGGTCATGGCTGAAATCTGAGAAGGGATAGGACCATTGATCCGATTGTCAGAAAGATTTAGCTCCTGTAAAAATGTAAGAGAGGTAAGGGAAACAGGAAATGGACCTGAAAACTGATTTTTTGACAAATTCAAAGCCCTTAAAACCGAAAGGTTGCCCAAGGAAGCGGGGATATTGCCAGAAAGATTATTTCCTTCCAGATTGATCTCCTCAAGTTGCCTCAACAAGCCGATTGAGGAAGGTAATGTCCCATTGATCTTGTTATCTACCAGGTATAATACCCTGAGATTTTCCAACAGACCCAATTCATTAGGAATGGTACCAGTTATATTGAGAGAAGCCAAACGCAAAGCAATCACGCAACCTGAACCATCCAATTCCACACCATACCAGTTATTCATGGTCTGGTTCAGATTCCAAGGCACCACCCAATCCTGCCCGTTGGTACTTTGGTAAAAACTGACCAGGGCTAGTGAATCGGATTGCCTGCTGCAGGTGAAGGAAACACGATCAACTGCAGGCTTGCTGTTGGAGGCCGTCCATAAGGCAAATAACAGAATCCAAAAGTGCATACCGAGACTTTAATCTTTCAAAAATACGCAAAAGTCCTAAACAATGCTCGATCAATACCGGAAGATGGGAAAATCCCAGTAGAAAAAACAAGGAAGATCTTATAAATTTAATTGCAAGACAATCAAATTAATAATAATAACAATATGTAATACACTATTTTATAGACCTAATTCCAGATATTCACCTCACATTCCAATTTCAGACCGAAATGTTCATGCACCGAGCGCATGATCCGTTGAGCGAGATTCCAAATTTCAATGCCAGTCGCATTACCATAATTCACCAATACCAAGGCCTGGTCTTTATGGCAGCCCGCATCGCCTTCGCGAAATCCTTTCCAGCCCAATTTCTCAATCAACCAGGCTGATGGAATTTTGACTTTCCCATGATCCGCAGGAAAGGAAGGAAGGTCTGGAAACTTTTCCAATAGTTTCTGATGCGTAAGGGAATCTGTCAATATGTTTTTGAAAAAGCTTCCTGCGTTGCCCAGTACCGCCGGATCGGGAAGTTTGCTGCGTCTGATGGATATAACTGCCTCAGAAACTTCAGCAGGTGATGGATTCAGGATCTTTTTACTTTCCAGGACCTTGGATATATCCCCGTAAGATACTCGTATATTAGGCTTTTTGGAAAGCTTGAGGTGTACATAGGTGATGAGCACCTTGCCCCTTAGTTCATGCTTGAAGATACTATCCCGATAAGCCATTTTGGCTCCTTCTTTGTTGATGCTGATCATCTTGCCATCTGGAATGTGGACTGCCTCACACCGTACAAATACCTCTTGCAATTCCACGCCATAAGCACCGATATTCTGAACGGGAGCAGCCCCTACCGTACCCGGAATGAGGCTCAAATTTTCAAGACCATAGAAACCTTGCTGAAGCGTCCATTCAACTATTGCGTGCCAGTTTTCTCCTCCACCCACTCTGATGACAATTTGATCACCCTCATCGTGGATCACTTCCCGACCTTTTATTTCCACTTTTATGACCGGACGAGATATTTCGGACATGAGCAGAATGTTGGTGCCACCACCCAAAATGTAATAATCCTCAGGTTTCCTGCCATAAAAGGGCAAGAGATCATTTTCGTGGCGGATGTAATAGATAGCCGGACAATGAGAATCTATTGAAAAGCTATTTGACGATTTAAGGGAAACCGGTAAAGACATAGATTATAAAATCAGGTTTGGAATTGGGGTTTTACTTGGGTCTTATTTTTTTTGAACAATGATGTTCTCGTATGGATTCCTGTATTCAGACTGAATGACCTGCCTTCTCCTGCCCCCATTCGAAAGTAAAGGCCAGCTGTAAATCCGCCAATGCCTCCCCCAATAATCAGCTCCCCCATATAGCTGGGAAAAAAAATCCGGGTCACCCTTTCATTCCCATCACGCAGCCCAAATAATTCTGTCCGATTGTACTGCACCCCTCCTCCAAATGAAAAGCCCAGCAGTTTATCTTTACTCATTCCTGTCAGGGCACCAAAATTCAACCTTGCGATCAAAGGAAATGAAATAGCACCTAATCCTTTGTAATTCTGGAGGTCCAATGCCAGGGGAGAGAAATTAGCGGAAGCTTCGATCCCGAAACTCAAATCCGGCCTGCCTGCTGAAACCTCAATACCCAAAGGAATTCCGGCTAAAATGGCACCCGAAGACCTCCCCAGATCAGACGGTCCTGAGTCCTCAGGATTGCGATACCTTTGAAAAACATCATACCCAAAAACCAATGCGGTTCTGAATTGCGCATAAGAAGTCGAAATTCCAGCCAGCATTATGGGGAATAAAATGATAAATCGACTTAAAAAACGAAACCGAATCATTTCCAAAAGTAAATCAATCCCGGGATTCGCAATGGGTTTTTAATCAGAAGGATTCTTTTTCCATCTGGAGGCTAACCAAACTCTTGTAGATGCCCCCTTCTCTGGCAATCAGATCTGCGTGGGTGCCGGATTCAGCAATCTGTCCATCCTTGAGCACGTATATTCTGTCCGCATCCCGAATGGTGGATAATCTATGTGCGATGATGATGGACGTCCTGTTTTTCATCAATTTGTCCAGAGCATCCTGGACTATTTTTTCTGATTCAGAATCCAAAGAAGAGGTTGCCTCATCCAGGATCAGTATGGAAGGATCCCGAAGGATAGACCTTGCTATTGCGATGCGCTGTTTTTGTCCCCCACTTAGTTTAATGCCGCGCTCTCCCACTACAGTGTCAAAACCATCAGGAAATCCGGAAATAAACTCCATACAATTGGATTGTTCCGCGGCAGCATTCAATTCACTTTCGGTCGCACCCGGCTTTCCATATAGAATATTTTCCCGGATCGTTCCTCCAAAAAGAAGCACATCCTGTGGTACAATAGCCAGATTTTTTCGAAATGAAAGTAGATCGTAGGAATCAATATCGCGGCCATCGATGAGGATTGATCCGCTCAAGGGATGATAAAATCTCATGACCAGTTGGGCAATGGTCGATTTGCCTGCCCCGCTTTGTCCCACAAGTGCGATTCTTTCTCCTTTTTTGACATTCAGGTAAATATTTTTAAGAACGGTCACGTCCGTTCTACTTGGATACGAGAATGAAACCTGATCAAAAACTATTTCACCATTCAACTTTAAATTTGACTCTGCATGCAACTGTGTGTCCGATATCTCTTCCCCTCTATCCAGAATATCCTGAATCCGTTCTGTTGCCCCGATTGAACCAGCCAGCGTAGAATACAGATTACCAATCCCTGCAATGGCCCCTCCTATGATCCCTGTATAAATGATGAAAGAAAAAAGGTCACCGGCCTGCATTTCTCCTGCCTGAACCATAAGGGCGCCACGCCAGAGAATAAAAAAAAGCCCTCCAAACAAGACTGTGATGATAAAAATAAAAAACAGCCCCCTCATTTTGGCATAATTCATGGAGATGCTTACCATGCTGGTAATCGATTGCACAAAACGAGCAATCTCAAATTTTTCATTTGTAAAGGCCTTGACGATGGGAAAAGCCTGAAAGCTTTCTTCAACGATGATGTTTGTATTGGCAAGGGCATCCTGCCTTTTTCTGGATAATTTTCTGATGTAACGGCCAAAAAACATAGAACTGATCACAATCACCGGAAAAGTGAGCAACATGATCAGAGAAAGATGAGGTGCCAGCCAGGCTATGATAACCAGTCCCAGGACGAGGACCACAATTTGACGAATAAACTCAGCAAGGGTGATGGAAAATGCACTCTGTAACTGTTCCACATCGGCTGTTAGCCGGCTCGTCAACTCCCCTACCCTTTGACTTTCAAAATAACTCAGGTCCTGTGTGATAAGCTTTTGGTAAAGGGCTTTACGAACATCTGCGATGCCATACTCTGAAACCCTGGCAAAAAACAAGGTCCTGAAATAAGAGAGCAGGCCCTGGATAATGAGAATTACAAGAAATAACAAACCAAACTGGGTGACACTGATATTCCACTTGCCTTTCCCAATTGCAGTATTAGCCATTTCTCCTGCTGCTGCGGGAAAAATCATAAACATAGATGAAGAAATAATCAGACAAATCATCCCCATGATGAATGCCCCTCTATACGGTTTGATAAATCGAAGTATGCGATAAGCTTTAAGTACTCCTGCCTTGCTGATCTTCGGACGGTCTGCCATGCGAAAAGGAACAAGCAAACACAGAAAGGGTTTCAGGACCAAGCTTGTTCAATTTTATTTTATCTGAATCAGGCCGCCGGACCATTTCAAATGCATCACGAATCCGCAGAATAAGACCGGATAAATTTAAAAAACCAAAACGAAACGAGGGATCAGGATCAAAAAAGAAATTGTTCCTAGACACTAATAATCCAAATACATTTTTCAAGCAGGATCAGAAATGATTCGTCCTGATTACAAATCAATAGTAAATAAAAAAGGCCGCAGAAGTTCCGCGGCCTTGTATCTAAATGCCTTTTAGGGCTTAAGATTTCTGAAATCTGGATCTCGCCACCACATCCTGCCCCTGGTAAACAGTTATAAAGTACACTCCAGATTTTAGGTCCTGTACATCCCAGGGAACAATGTTTTCACCGGGCTCCAGATCCACCTGTTTTTTCTTGAGACTTTGACCTGTAACGTCTACTATCACCAGAACAACAGTTAATTTGTCAGAACTTTTCAGTCTCAAGGTCATTTCCTGATCCACAGGATTAGGACTGATATCCAAGATGGAAACTGTTCCGGGTCCAGTCAAAGAGTTTATTTTGACCTCCTGAGTAATTTTGCAGGTAATGCCATTATAACTGATCACCAATACTACCTGATAGGTGCCGGGCTTTGCATAGGTATGGCCGGGTGCATCCAATGTTGATTCCGCTCCATCGCCAAACATCCAGAGGACTTTGTCGTATTTGATGGTGGAAAGGATGGAGAAAGATACATCCAGACCTTTCTGGCGAAATTGAATGGAAAACGGACAACGGTCACGTACAGGATCCTCCACTTTTATTTCACGCTCCACCCTGCAATACTGTCCGTTGACAGAGAACTCGACGACCACTTTATACGTACCGGGAGCTTTATAACTGTGAGTAGGATTCAAATCGCTGGAACTGTTGCCATCGCCAAAATTCCAGAATATTTTATCGGGAGCCTGAGGAGTATTCAGACCAAAAGAAACATTCAGTCCATTTGCTTTTGACAGGATGTCTACTTTGCATGGATCAGCAGAATTTTTTCCTACATGAACATAAGCACCCAACTCAACTTTGCAATCCTCTCCTGCCAGCCAGGCTGTGACCCGGTATTTTCCTTCTGTTTTATAGGTATGCGTTACTTCAGCACCCGTACCCAACTCCCCGTCTCCGAAATCCCAGCGGACCTCATTTACTTTAAAATCCCCTTTTGCAATGAAACGAAAGGTGTTGGGAGCGCTTGCATTGGTCACTGGAACAGACAATATCTGGATGGATCCACAGCACCGAGCTTCTATACTCCTGCTCGGAGGAGGAGGTGGTGGAGGGGCAACAGTCAATTTGACCTCCACTTCCAACTCAATTGAGCCTGTGCAAGAGGGTGACACTACTCGCAGACTTACTTTGTAGCGTCCTGCTTTGGAAAATTCATGACGAACCGGATTGCCCTCAGCGGTATTCCCGTCTCCAAAGCTCCAATAGTATTTTGCATCCCGGATGGCCGGATTGGCTGAAAATTCAAGCACCAATTCATTTTTGAGCTGGGAAAACTTAAAGCTGGGTTTACACGGATTGGGTGGATTCTGAGCACAAATGATGAAATCGTGCTGAGAGGACGAACCTTCTGTTGTGAATTTCTGAACAGCCGGAATGTTGACACAGGGATCCTTGACTGAAACCGTAAGGGTCTGTACAGGTTCGGCAGGGACGCGAATCACAGCTTCATAGGAACCGTCTCTTCCTGTTTTTACAGAAGCAGGATTCCCAGCCGCACCAGAACCGGAAATAAAGACATCCCAGCCCGCAACCGGATTTTTGTCCGTATTGAAGACAGATCCGTAAATCTTAAATTCTTTATACCGGACTTGACCTGAAATACCTCCTGTCAGGAGGACAAACAAGGAAAAAAGGAGTAGTTTTTTCATAAATTATGTATTACAATAATTTCATTATTATACACAAAGATAGAAGATTGCCAACAGATTTACGCGTATTTCTATTTCCATTCAAAATATAATCTGCCGCGAGATTGGGGATTTGTCTACTCCTAAAAATCTCTTAATATGCCTTAGTCACTTAAAAGAATGCTAATATATGTGCTTCAAATCCTTTAGCTCAGATAGGAGACCCAATTTAAAATGTATGGATACAATTCCCTACAGACTCGAAAAGATCAATGTATCAATTGCAAAACTTCACAGCTTATGACAGCACCGTCTTCATTGGCCAGGCATAATTCGTAGGAACCGCATGGAAGGCTTCCCACATCCAGTTTATAATTTTCCACACCGGCATCCAGGCATTGATGGATTACTCTCTTGCCTTCCAGGTCGGTGAGGAACAGATGACCAGAGCCACTGGTTGGCGGCAAATCAACGCAAATAGTCGAAACGGCTGGATTGGGATAAACGCTGAGTCTGGTGGCCAATCCATCTCGGGTGCTTACTGGTGAAGAGGCACCATAGGCAATGCAATACTCACCAGGCAAGAGTCGGTCGATGCGCAGAAAACCCCGTTTATCGGAGGGTGTCAGTTTCTGCCGGGTATAAAAGCTGAATTCCCTCCAGGGTTCTGTCCAATCCTTGCGATATACCAGGATAACACTGTCTTCAGACAAGATTTCCAGATCTTCATCCAGCCCACCTTTAGCCCCATTATAATCCACGCGTGCGGTCATGACCAGATTACCCTTGGTCAAGGCACTCACCTGCCAAAAATGTCTGGGATTCAGCCTAAGTACATTTTGCAAGTTCTGACCCTCAGAAGGGGGCACTAAGTGATGAACGATATTGACAAAAGCACTATCGGACAATTCAGTCACTGATGGCGTCATACCAGTACCTATTAGTGCAGGGTTGCCGGTCTTCGTCACCCATGCATTGTCCTGAAGGCTGGCCAGATTCAATTCCTGCCCCTCATTGATCAGTACCAGTTCTGGTAAATAAGTATCCGGCAGTTCAATTTTAAGGCGATTTGAGGGCCCTGTCAGATTTAACTTCTTGCTATACCGGACGAAATTTTTATCATAAAAACTGATAAAAACCGGAGCCTCTGTAAAAAGATGATCCGCATGGTAATCCTTTTGTATCACAGATAATTCTGCATAATGTTTCATACCCTCCTCAACTAACTGGAAGCTGTCTGGATAAAATGTGCAATAACCGGGATTAAAAATATGGTCATTGAAATAATGCGTCAGATCCATGCCTGTATTGCGATTGAGAAAATCTCTAAACTGAAAAGCATTCATGGACGTACCCGTCAGACTATCGAATATCATGTGACAGGCTTTGCGGTACATGGAATCTCCCAGATAGGCGCGTAAATTATGAATCATAGCTGCACCTTTCCGGTAGGTATGTGTGCCATAGGTCTTGCTGTATGGCATCGGAGAAAGTGGCAGAAACGCACTGTCGTTGACGTGCGCATTGAACAAAATGAATCCCAGATTATCCTTTACTACTTCGAGAAATCTTTTTCTGCCATATACGTATTCGAAAAACAAATGGCTGCTGTATTCTGCAGTGCCTTCCTTGATCCACATATCGCGAGCATCATCCAATGTAGTCAGATTACCCCACCACTGGTGACCAAACTCATGAGCCATCAGCCTTTCGTTTTGCGCAAGTGTACCTGAGTTAATTGAGCTCACAGGATATGCAGTATTGGTTGGATGCTCCATGGCACCGACCGTAGTGGTGACAAACCCCACCCGTTCAAACCGATAGGGACCATACCAGAATTCAAACGCATCGATGGCTCCGGGCAAGTTTGCAAACTGGGTTTTCATTCTTTCCAGATCAGGACTTCGTGAAATCAGTTCAACCGGCACCTGGTCGTAGGAACCTTTGTGTTCATAGCGATAGGTTTGATAGTCGGAAACCGCGATGGAGGAAAGATAAGTGGGAATCGGATCTGTCATCATATAATGCCTTCTGATCCTTTGATCAGAAAGTGAATCCTCGCCAATCAAGGTCCCCACACAGTGTGCCCGTGCCGGAGAGAGAGAGGTGACAATATATTCATAGGTGGTTCTTTCGACAAAGTTGTCAAAACAAGGATACCATACCTTTCCAAAATTAGGAGGAGTGGAAGAAAGTCCGATGCCCAGGTTGTAGATATAGGGATCGGCAAAATAAAAACCACCCCAAACCGGGTCACGGGAAGGGCTACCTCGATAAAAAATATCGACAGACGATGTCTGACCCAGAGGAAGCTTGATCCCAAAATTTGCCTGAATCATTTCACCATCGTAAGCAAAGGATACCTGTTTCCCTTCGAATAAGACAGAGTCAATGGTCAAATTTCTTAAATCGAGCGTGATCCACTCCAGGCTATCCATTTTGGTGCGAAAATCAACCGTGGTGTGAGCGGTGATCAACCTGTTCTTAAAATCCGTTACATCGATCCTGATGGTATAGTTCAATACATCTATGGAATCACTCCTTTTATTGGAGTTCTCCATCATGAGGAGTTCTTCCTGAGTAGGGTCCCTCCATTGGAGGGTCTGATGGGCATGATGACAATATTCCTGTAAGGCTTCGGGTTGAGACCAAAGGCTCGTCATTCCCCCAAAAATTAAAATCACTAAGTACTGAATCCTCATTTATTTGGTAATTGAATGCCAAATATCGGAATAAACATGGAATTCCTGAATCATAAGGATACAGGCTGATCTCAAGCGTTCAGCTGATCCAGTCAAAAAAGGATTGACAAACTGCTCTTTATTGCGCCTTGAAATTAGGATTCAATTCATAATCCATGCCGCAGACAGGACAAACACCCATCGTATCTGCACCACTTCCTTTGCAGTTCATAGGGCAAATATAACGGGAGGTGAATTCAGGCCCGGTGTTATCCGTTTTTTCCATCAGGGGCCTTTCTGGAGCTGCCTCTGATTTGGGTTTACATGCCAGTGCGAGAAGGGTGATCGTGGCAAGGAACAAAAGTCTGATTGTCATCATGATGATTTTTTATAATTTTTCCTGGTTAATAAGCTTTGGCGAACAAAACTCTTTTTCTGGAAGGAGCACCAGTCCAGATACATTTACCATCTTCATCAGCAGCTTCCATGGGTATACATCTAATGGTGGCTTTGGTTGCCTCCTTGATTGCCTCCTCCGTCTCTGAAGTCCCATCCCAATGAGCATATACAAAGCCTCCGGGACCGCTGATGATCTCTTCAAATCGGCTCCGATTATCCACGTAGTGGGTATTCAGATCCCGAAACTCCTGAGCCCGGCGGAATAAATTGGCCTGTATTTCCTCCAGCAGTGATTTGATTCTTTGCGGTAAGTTCTCCAAGGGAATTGATTCCTTTTCTTTGGTATCCCTTCTCGCCACTTCTGCTACACCCTGCTCCAGATCTCTTGCTCCGATCCCGATACGGACCGGGACGCCTTTAAGTTCGTGTTCTGCAAATTTGAATCCTGGTCTGTTTTTTTCATCCTGGTCATAACTGACCCTGATACCTTCTCTTCTGAGCGAGTCCATGAGTCCCCTGGCCACCTGATCCAGTTGTTCGCTGGGTTTGGGGATAGGGACGATCACGACCTGCACCGGAGCCAATCTGGGAGGCAAGACGAGGCCGTCATCATCAGAATGGGTCATTACCAGGGCACCGATCAAACGGGTGGAGACTCCCCAGGACGTGGCATAAACATACTCTTCCCGATTCTGGTCTGACAGAAATTTTACATTAAAAGCTTTGGCAAAATTCTGACCCAGATAGTGAGAAGTTCCCGCCTGCAATGCTTTTCCATCCTGCATCATGGCTTCAATAGTGAAAGTTTCTTCTGCACCTGCAAACCTTTCGTTGGCGGTTTTGGCCCCCTTTATCACCGGCATGGCCATATAATCTTCTGCAAAGCGTGTATAAACTTCATGCATGCGGAGCGCTTCCTCTACCGCCTCCTTCTCGGATGAATGTGCCGTATGGCCTTCCTGCCAAAGAAACTCGGCAGTGCGAAGGAAAGGGCGTGTCCTCATTTCCCAACGAACCACGTTGGCCCACTGGTTGATCAGGATAGGAAGATCCCGGTAGGACTGTATCCAATCGCGGTAGGTGTTCCAGATGATGGCTTCACTGGTTGGCCTGACGATCAGCTCTTCCTCCAGGCGAGCCTCTGGATCCACCATGAGTTTGGATTTATCTGCAGGATCTGTTTTCAAGCGGTAATGGGTCACGACCGCACACTCCTTGGCAAAACCCTCGGCATTTTTTTCTTCCGCCTCGAAAAGGCTTTTTGGCACAAATAAAGGGAAGTAGGCATTGACATGCCCTGTCTCCTTGAACATCCTGTCCAAAACATCCCTCATGTTCTCCCACAAAGCATAGCCGTGAGGCTTTATGACCATGCAACCTCTGACTGCAGACTGGTCTGCCAGACCAGAACGATAGACCAGGTCATTGTACCATTGAGAATAATCCTCAGCTCTGGATGTAATAACTTTTGCCATTTTAAATTGATTTTAACGAAGCCGAAATAAACTCCTGCGTAAATCAAGTGTCCAATAAATATATCAGGATAACCGTGAATTTATTTAACTATTCGGCTTGATTTATTTAAAAGGATTTTAACTGGATCCGGGACGCAAAAGTAATAAATTGCACTCGAAATGAACTTCAAAGTAGTCACACTCATACCAAAGCATATGAAATCGCATTACAGTATCTTTATTATGTTGATCGGCAGTCTGATTGTATCGGGTGATTTGTTTTCACAGTACGACGACGTTTATTACGATCCTTCCAGAATCGATGCGAACCGCATCAGGAAAACCAATGACAGAGACCGGAGGGATTATACTGATCCTTATGAGCCTGAACGGGACGATTTAGACTCCCAGGAAGCTCCTTACGAAGGAGATCTTTCAGAGTATGACGATCAGGAGTATTACTATTCCAGTCGAATCAGGCGATTTCACAGGAACTATTACACAAGGGATTTTTATGATCCTTTTTATACCAGTCCGGGTTTCTACGATCCGTTTCTGAACGACCCTTTCTTATGGTCCAACAGCATTGTTTTTTCCTATAACAACTGGTACTACCCCTGGAGGGTAAACAGGTGGAATACCTGGGGCGCATGGAGAACACCTTATTGGGGTTATTACGACTGGTTTTATGGTAATTGTCCCTTCACCTATGCTTACCGTTGGCCGTTTTACGACCCCTGGATTTACAACAGAGCGTGGGGTGGCTGGTACGATCCCTGGTATTACGGGCCAGGGTGGAATACATGGGGATGGTATGGCAGCGGTTTCAATGGCGGGGGATGGAACAATGGCGGATGGAGACCAGGTGGAAATGGAGGACATACCGTATCCAATCCAAAAGGGACTTTTTATGGGAGCCGAAGAAGTGGTCATACGACCACATCCCGATCCGGGCCCATTCGACTTTCCGATCCAGATAGAAATTCTGATAAAGTAAGACAACCCGGTGAAACCACCCGAACCCGTCCCGAATCAGAAGTGCCTGAGCAGAACAGAAGAACGGATCGCAGGATCGATAAAAGAACAAACAATCCTGATGAATCCAGACCTAATGATCTTCCACCTCAGGGGGATACGGATCCCAATAGCAGAAAACCGAGAAGATTGCCGGGTGATAAGAATACCGACGACAAGCAAAGTCAGCCCGATCGCATCAGAAAAGAGCCACCAGGTGAAAACTTTAAGCCAAATAATGAAGAATCTGTCAAACCCGGCAGGATTCCGGGAAAGCCGGATCGCAAAGATCCTTCTCGGGATGAAAGGGTAAACCGACCCAATCGTTACGATGACACCTATCCTGACAGAAGCAGGTCTGAACCCGAACGGTCTTACAAACCTGAGCGTTCCATGCCACAAAGGGAAACTACCCCAAGAAGAGATGCGCCCCGGATTGAGTCTTCTCCCAGGTCATTTAACAACGGAGGCAGATCTTCTGGAGGCAATTCACGCAGCGCCCCCAGCAGTCAGGGTGGATCCAGAAGAAACCCTCGATAGAGCTTTATCCTTATTCATATGAGATAAATGCCATTTCTTAGGTTTGTGCTTTGGATCGGCTCACAGATTTCTCTTTCCAAATTTATTCATTATGATTAAAAATCTTTTTTCAATCTCCATCATAAGTCTTTTTTTAGCAAAAAGCCTAACCGCCCAGGTCAGTTCTGATGCCCTAAGGTACACTCAGCAAAGAGCCTTTAGTACAGCCAGGTCCTCTGCCATTGGCGGAGCTATAGGTGGGATCGGAGCCGATTTCACCAACAGCAGCATCAATCCTGCCGGGCTTGGCTTGTTCAGAAGTTCTGACCTGAGCATATCCCTACTGACCCAAAGTACTGATACCAAATCCCGCGTAGAAGGTAATTCTGCCAATAACAGCACCAATCAAAATACCATTGATTTCAATCTTTCCGGAATAGGCCTGGTGATTGCCCATAAGCCCATAGGAAGCAATT
The DNA here is from genome assembly GCA_029572935.1 of Bacteroidota bacterium. GTDB lineage: Bacteria > Bacteroidota > Bacteroidia > Chitinophagales > Saprospiraceae > Vicinibacter. The sequence continues at coordinate 46,425 of JAKQHM010000004.1, read as the reverse complement.
GGAAACAGGTAAATGTTAGTATTGGAATGACTGGCACAGGATCGTTTGACGAAAATGTGTTTTTCTCCGGCAAGTCTCCTGGAAGCATATTACATCGATATTATGAACTTTCACTGGACCCGGCCTATCCGGACGGAAGGGGATACGATCCCGATAATCTGGACGATTTCGAAGCAGGGCTTGCCTATGAAACCGGAGCCTTGTTTGACATCAGCCCGGATTCCGGTCTCTATCGTTATACCACAGATCTGAAGGATATTAAGAATCTACAGACCTTAAAGAGAGAAAGTTACAGACAAAGGGGTTTTGCAAGGAATCTGAGTTTCGGAATAGGCAGTAATTTTAGGGAATATCTGATGCTGGGTGGAAGCATAGAAGTTCCCTTAGGAAAATACCAAATGGACAGAACTTATCGCGAGATCAACGACCAGGGCGCAGCCCTCCAACCATTTGACAAGTTGGTGTTTACAGAGAATATCACCACAGAATACAGCGGAGTCGTGGCTAAACTGGGCATCATGGCCAGACCCATTCACCAATTGAGGATAGGTTTATCTTGGCATAGTCCCGGGTATCATTGGATGTCGGACCGCTTCAACACAGAGATGACTTATAGCTACCTGGAAAATAATAAGTTAAACACTTATTCAGCGGCCTCTCCGGATGGCTATTTTAACTATCGCCTGATCACTCCCATGAGGTGGATCGGGTCCCTTGCCTGGGTCGGAAGTCGAGGATTCATCAGTTTGGATGTCGATGTTTACGATCCATCGGATGCGAGTTTTGATCTCACTTCTGAATCTAATAATGATGCAGACCGGGAATACCAGATCCTGTTGAATTCAGAGATTGAAAAACAATATAAAACAACTTTTGAATACAGGTTAGGAGCAGAATACGCTATTGATTTGCTCAGGTTGAGAGCTGGTTATCAGTTAATCAGTTCACCTTATCAAAACTCAAATGAATACGGCGGGGGCTTCAGTTTGGGAGCAGGATTGAGGTTCAGAAGAGTATTCCTGGACGCAGGGCTATCCCAGTTGAGACATAACTTTGGTTATGTCCCCTTTGCCACTGGAAATTCAGATTTTGACGGGGACGGCGTAGCAGATGCCGTGAGTACCCTGGTTACTCAAAACCAGACAAGATGGAATTTTCAACTTACCCTTGGATTTAAATTCTAAGATTTAGAAACAATAAGCTTGACCATCAAGGGCATTTGGAAATAGTCATTGGTTTTAAGACCAAACATCTTGAAATCTTGCTGTTAGCAGGATATAAAAAAGTCTGCATAATCAGGGGCAAAAAAAGGAATTAACCTATTATTTATGATCCGGTCGGCACATTCCATTATTCAGGGAAATGCCCGTTTCGACCATATTGCTTAAAGTCGAACTGTATATCAGGTTCCAGTCCTCCAAAACAGACAACATCCTGGACATCTGTCCGATCACCTCATTGTTCATAAGAGGGTCGTTGATCTGCACCAGCTTGTTGAAATATCTTTGAAATCGGTCGAAGGGCCCCATCATTCCGGCCTTGGCCGAGGAAAGGAGTTCATTCTGTCTTTTGGCTATCTTATTCAGTCTTTGGGCGGATGACTTTATTTCATCACAACCAAAATCAATATCGCTCAGGACTGTAAAATCCGGATCCAGATTTCTTGCTTCTGTAGAAACCGGTGTCCAGATCGCAACCACGGAATCAGCGATTGCCTTAAGGTACGCCATAGCCAAGCCTGTTTCAGTGGTCGTATCCGGGATGTAATTCAGAGCAAAACTATTTTCCTCGGCCTTTTTATCCCATCGCTCCACATATTTTGCCAACTGCTCATCATATTGCTTTTGGTCAAAGGTCATAGACCAGGCACTTACTCTTTTAAATTCAGTGCCGTCATCGAGAATTTCCGGCTTAATCTCCAGTTTGACAGAAACGAATGCTTTTCCCACAGACTCAGGCAAGAGCGGGGCCTTTTGCAATAGATTCAGACAACTTTGCTGCGCATGAACACCATAGCAACTAAAAAAAATGAAAAGCTTGAATATCAACCCAAGTCTCCGATAATGAAATTGTTGAATACCCATATGGAGGATAAAATTAAGTCAGAAATATGAAAACTTTATCAGATTGGGGGTTCCAGTTCACCTTAAACCCGGTTTAGACTAAATCTACCAAAGATTGGAAAAGATAGAATGAGCCCATTGATCTAAAACCAACCTTGAACTATAAAAGAATAAGGCCATCCGATCAGAAATAAAAAAGCCGGATCTTTACGGATCCGGCTTGAATATTTTCGAATGTTTTAATCAAAAATCAATAAACCCAGAGATCATGCTCAAAATTGAGCAGCTCGTTCTTTATCCTTTCGGATTCCAGAAGCATCTTCACTCCGGCATTTTCGTCCTCTCCTGCAAAGAAATCCTCCAAACGGTAATCCAATACGTTGGATTCCTTAAAGATGTAGCTTGAGAAGAACCTGCCATCAAAAATATCAGCCCAGGTCATAGGTGCACTATCGTTCTTATCGTTGAAAACCCTTTCTTTCGTAAGGTATTTTCTCACTTCAGGATAGTAAACCCAGAACATAGGACCGGAATATTTGATCTCGCCGGTAGTCAAATCGCGCTCATCCTTGATTGGGGCAATGCCCAGGATTCTGCATTGCAATCTGGCCGATTCCTTGTCGAAATACCACATTTCTTTGATCCGGTATTTCTGGATATCCTCCGGGTTGATGTCATTTCTGATGACCTTGATTTCTTCAATATAGGTTTCAGGATCCCAAACACTCTGGGTGTCAATTTTGTAAAGCATTTTTTCAAGTTCGTCATTTAATACGACGCGCTTGAAGTCATCCTTTGCAAAAATCTTGACGTCTCCATTGCGTGCAAGGTCTAGCAAAACCTGGAAGAAGTATCTGTTGGGCTCCATAAACGCAATGTTCATTTTCTCGCGTGTATCAAGCACCCTCCAAACCCTTTTAGTCCAGACTATGTCAGCCTCCCTGATGGGTTCATAAGCCAGGACCCTTTGCTCGGGTACCATTTGTCTGGGGACGATATCATCCATGTATGCAGATGTATCTTCCAGTTCACTTGATTCCGTCACTTCTTCATCTACCTGTCCATAAGAGAACGAATAGCTGAGTCCGAGGATCAGGGCTAAAAATGAAATCCTGAAAACTTTCATGGGAAGAATATTAATTATTGAATTTTAAAAGACATTTCGTTCAGCTCACGACCTGCCTGGTCACCCGGGCATCGAGCTTTGATTTCTTCAAAAATATAACGGTCACCTGGTTTTGCCTTTCCGATCAACTTGGCCACCTCACCACTGAATTTTCCACCCTGGTTGGCAGCAAATTCAGGATCCTGTCTGGGTGCGATGCGAACCAGACGGAAACCGCCGATGGCACATTTTGCATCAAAGTCAAAGCCTTCCAGGACGGGGATGATACCCTGCTGGGCCTTAAAGGTACCGTTTGGAATAGATCCACCGGTCTTACCGGACAACTGAGGAATCGGAGTCGGAATTCTCTTAGCTCTGAATTTGAAGCTGGTCGGGGTAAGACCTCCACCAGAAAGGGTGATGGTTGCTTCTCCCTGCTGAGCCACGGTCACATTGTAATCACCGGCGCCGGATTTGGTGATATTGATTCCTGCTCCACTGGCATCTACTTTCAGCTGAGCTGAAGCAACACCTGCAGCAGAAATACCCACCGGGTTATCCACACCTATATAAAAGACGTTCATCTTCTTGGCGGAAACGTTTGCGGAACGCTCTCCTACTTCGAATTCAAATTCTTTCTTATAAGTGTCAGTTTTACCCGTAACCGGGTTGGTTACTGAAGCAACCGCTGAATACTTCTTTACTCCCACATCAGACCCAACGGTCTTCCATACAGCCACTCCTTCGTCATTCACTGCAAGGTTGGATCCATTTACGGACAAGGAAACCTTGGTCTGCGAGGACTTAGAGGTAGATGCAGCCAAAGAAATCTCCGTTTCAAAAGGCTCACCTTTGATGATATAAGATTTCTTCGGAGAAGAAATAACAGTGAATTTATCCAAAACCACATCTTCACCACCCAGTTTTTTACTGAAATGGTTGAGGATGGCATTTTCGGAAGCTTTGGCATCGTTGATGAACTTGGTAAAGATAGGCATACAGGCACCAAGAGGCATTTGCTTAAAGGTATATTCCTCCCAGCTCTTCTTAGTGGAATGCTTCCAGGTTTCATCATCGATGTTGAGTACGATCTCTGACTCCATGCTTGCGCGTACTGAATCATCGACCAGGGCCAGGAATTTTTGTCTGTATTCAAGGATCTTGTTTTTCAGTTCAAGACCTTTACCACCGTTCACCATGTTACGGGTAGTTACATCCTTGTCCTTCTTTCCTTTAAGTTCCTTTTTCTCTCCTTTGATGATATAATCCCCATCATCGACGGTTCCGTTTTTGTTACCGGATTTGTCGATAAGGTCATTAACCATATCGTTTACATAAGCGGAGAATTCATTTCCCAACTTCACTACTTCTGGAGCCCTGTCTGCAAAACGCTGAAACTCAACTTTTGCCTTGGCTCTCTTTTCGATGGAAGGTACTAGATTTTCGTTGGCCAAATCCAGGGATTTGTTTGAATCCAAGAGACTGCTGTTCACCAACTTAAAAGCGTTGAATATCTCTGCAGAAACGTTCAGTGCCAGTAGAGCCGTTAAAACCAGATACATGATATTGATCATCAACTGGCGCGGCTGCTTAGGTATTGACATCTTTTTCTATTTACGGTTATTTAATCAGATTCGATAGTTGAGTATGAAATTGACTGCTGAAAATTCAGAATCAGTTTCCTCCTCCCATGTTTTTGTAAGCACCCAGAATATTGCCATAAACTGAGTTCAGGCTTGACAGGTTCTTATTCAGAACAGCCACCTGATCTTTGTACTTCTTGGTATCTTCCACGGAAGCACTCATTTCAGTGATAGCCTCGTTCATTTTCTGATAGAAATTACCCATGGCTTTGATCTGATCACCGGTTTTGCTAAAGTCTACTTCCTGAAGAGCTTTCAGTGAACCCAGGCTCTTGGACATGTTCTGCAATTCGCCGAGCATTCCTCCCAACTGGTTTTCAACCACTTCTCCATTGATAGGTCTTGGGCCGGAAGCTTTTGTGGGTCCTTCGGTCAAAGGGTTAATTCTTGCATTGTAATCATCGAGACCCGGATAGAGTTTTTCCCAGTAATAGTCTTTTTCCGGAGGAAGGATACCGAGAATAAGGAAGAGGAAAGCCTCTGTAACCAGTCCTGCGGTCAACATTACATCACCACCTTCCAAAGAAAGGATTTTGAAGAGGGCTCCAATCATGACGATGGCGGCACCCACACCAATAAGAAAGTTCTTTCCGTACTTAAACCAACCAGTTTTGTAAATAGCCATTGCTTGAAATTTTAATCAATTAAGAAATTTGTTAGTTATGAATGAAAAATGATTTGCAACTCAATTAGAAATCATTGGCAGACCTACCCAGGAAGGAAAGGACTGTCCTGAAACCTATATACGACTTGGAAGTGTCCTGAAACTCCCAGTTGCGCGTACCGCACTGTAGGTAATAACCGATATCTTTCCAGGAACCTCCTCTTACGACTTTGCGCTTGAATGCTTCGGGATCTTCCGGCCTTGCATCGTATTTTACATCAGGGTTGAGGTCATGGACAAAGTTTCTCGCATTGTCCTGATAAGCTGTTTCGGTCCACTCGGCTACGTTTCCTGCCATGTTATATAGTCCATACTCATTAGGAAAATAGGCATCCGCCTTAACGGTATGCATGCCCCCATCCTCCGGATAGTTACCTCTTCCGGGCTTAAAGTTAGCCAAAAGGCAACCTTTTGCATTTCTAGTATAGTAGGAACCCCAAGGATACATTGAAAGCTCCTGTCCGCCTCTGGCGGCCCACTCCCACTCTGACTCAAGCGGCAGACGGAATTCCTCAGAATTTGGCTCATCTTCTGCTTTGAAAGAATTCCAAAGGAGAGTTCTCCAATAACAGAAGGCCCTGGCTTGATTCCAGTTAATCCCTACAACCGGGTAGTCATCAAAAGCCGGGTGGGAAAAATAATTTCTGGTCAGGGGTTCATTATAAGAATAGGTATAGTCGCGAATCCAACAAAGGGTATCCGGATAGACGTTGGTCTTTTCTTTGTGGATGATGTTGCTTCTTTTGATGCCTCTGGCGTGTGCCGCCATCTGCCAGTCCTTCCATTCCCATTCGTAAACGAACTTACGGGTATCCAATTCGGTCACCCCTTTAAAAGCATCTGCTCCGGCAAAGTTCAGATCAGCCAGGGTTTCGTCTTCCCAGTCGATCTCCTGTTCCCAGTCAATCAACTCAGTTGTACCATCTTCGCTTTCCTGAAAATGACCCAATGCAGCATGAGCCAGAGAATCTCTGACCCAAAAAACAAATTGTCTGTATTCGTTGTTGGTAATTTCGGTGTCATCCATGTAAAACCCTGAAATAGAAACTGTTTGGGTCCGCTGAACATTGGTGTTGAAGAAGTCCTGATCAGCCTGTCCAAGGTTTGTGCTACCGGATGGAACGTAGACCATGCCGAATGGGTTAATTCCATTCCACCTTGGCCTTTCCTGCACACCTACGAGCTCTCCGCTCGGAGTCTTTTTTCCACATGAGACTGCAAAAATGACAGCCAGGGCAAAAAGAGAAAGATTCAATTTCCTCATTTGGTTCTGTTTTACCTACTATTAGTTCAAAAAAAGTGCGTAAAGATAAAAACTCTATCATTTATCGCACAGATTTTATTTTCTAAATTTCAACGCAGGCAGAGCCTAAGGCTCTATCTACGGTCAGAAAACGTCACAAAAATAAACTTATTATTTGATTTAGGTAAATAATAAATTTTTTTGTATGAGACAAATATTCTATATGTTAAATACTTACTCTGAGCAATTTACTACCATCTGGGGTTGTAAATGATGGGGATTCCCCTTCTTCCGTCCCTTGCCCCCCAACGATAACTGAGGCCAAAATCCTGATTCCAGCCATTTAATTGACTTCTAAGAGCATTGAGCGGCATTTCAACTCCCAAATAGAGAAACAGGTGGTTGCTCAACCTGATTCCAGCCATCATTCCAAGCGCATCCAGACTTTTCCGGTCGTACCCCCTCAGGCTTATCCCTCCAAAAATATTGCCATTATAGCTCATTTTGAAAAATAATTCAGACTGAGTCCGGATAAAATCGGAATACAGGAATAACTGACTTAAAAGTTCAACTTTATTGAATTTAAATTCTCTCAACAAGGCATATTTTAGTAAAAAATGTTTTGAGAAAATTCGTCTGACCGGAGCAGATTGTTGAAGAATCGGCACTCCCAATTCGATTCCCGTCTCAGCCCACCGGGTTTGAATATACACAGATGGAATGATTTCCAATGCATTATGATTAAACGTACCTGTCACCAAACCCGGATCCAGGTGATCAAAGCCTTGTGTTCCATAGATGCCTTCGGGTGTTCTGACTGCATTTCCATCCCAGTTGCGATGATCCCAGCCCAATCCCAGACCGGCAGATATCAGAATCTGTTCCATGGGAAAAACCTGGTTATAGCCGGTTCGCATGGAGATAGCCCGTTGCAATCCCAACTGATCGAGAGACACAAGTCCAGACCACGCTCCGCCCAGAGATTTCAGTGGGCCACTACATCCGGCTGCAGCTGTGACAGGTCGTCCGGGGAGCCCGGTCCACTGATCCCTGTAGGTGACGCTCAGGTTGTTCTCACCCTGAAGTCCCGCGGCAGATAAGATCATTCTGCTGGGATCTATGAATTGGAGTGCGGACAACGGACTTTGCTGAGCTTGAGTAATGCCCCAACCCAATAGCCAATATAAAGTCCAAACAAGGAAAATTTTCAAAGCTGATCTATTTATTTTGGTACCAGGAATGGAAATCCTCTTTACTGGCCAATGGCAGATAGCAGACCTGACCCGTGCAAGGTTGAATTTCTCTTTCATCCAAATGATCATCCTGAACGAGCAACACATCATGATCCAAGATTCCTTGGATATAAAGGTAGGCTGTTTCCGGATCTTTGCACTTGATTTCCCAGCGCAAATCCCGATCAGTGTCCCTCAGCGAAAACCAGCTGATGCGCGAGGGGACAATTTCTGAGGGACAGGCACAGGCTTTTTCAAGCATTTTCATGGCTCTGGTCTCCCATTCAGAATCCTGCAAAATGACAGCAAGTTTCAAAAAGTTACCTGCCAGAACGCTGTTGGCATTGGGGATGGAGTGATCTGAAAAATCCACTCCAGAAGGCAATGAATCCGATAAATCCCGGGGAGCTGGCAGATATAATCCGGAATCCGTGGGAAATCTCAGGTCTATTTGGCGCATCAGATCCTGACAAAAAACCAGCATTTCTGCATCAAAATTCAATTGGTAAACCGAAAGGCATGCCTCCAGAAGAAAGGCATAATCCTCTAGAAAGGCGTTTCCCAAAGCGTTGCCCTGAGTGCGGTACCGAACAAAGCCATGGTCATTATTAACAAAAAATGCTTGAAGTTTTTTACAAAGGGACACAGCTTTTTCTTTGTAATCGTTTCTTCCGGTTGCCCGGTAAGATTCCGCATAGGCCTTGACCATCAATGCATTCCAACCGAGGATGCATTTGTAGTCCACACCTGGCGAGCTGCGCTGGCCTCGGTATTGAAGCAATTGGGACAGGATTCCTTCCGTGCCCTGACTCAAAGGGACCGTTGCATCTTTTGATATTCCCAGGTGCCAGGCCGGGGATTGCTGATGGGGCATTTCAAACCAAACCAAATCTTTCAAATCTTCTTTTTGGGATCCGGTGGCGAGCTGAATTTCCTCATTTCCCCAGAGGTAATACTTGCCTTCCTCTCCTTCTGTATCGGCATCGAGTGCTGCAAAAAATAGGCCTTCCTCGGATATCATATTCTCTTCCCAAAACTTCCAGGCTCCATGTAAGGCTCTCAGCAAAGTTTCATCGTGAACAGTTCTTAATACGAGCGACAATATTCCCATCATCAGTGCATGGTCATAAGCCATTTTTTCGAAATGAGGAATGGCCCATGACCGATCCACGGTATAGCGAAAAAAGCCTCCTGCAAGATGATCGTAGATTCCCGAGCGACACATTTTTCGCAAGGTAAATAATACGAACTCTTTTTGGTCCGCATCTCCGTGTTTCCACAAATACTCCAAAAGGAAGGTATTGGGAAATTTCTGCCCATACCCAAATCCGCCCTCTTCTTTATCCATCAAAGAATGGATGGAAGAAGCTACTTCTGATCTTTGAACCGACCTTTCTGATCCGGAACCTGACACCTTACTGCTTTCCTGAAGGTGGGCCAATAGTTTATTTCCCTGCTCCGTGATTTCACTTCTTTTTCGAAGCCAGGCCTGGTGAATGGCCATGAGCAATTCAGGCCAGGACATGCGTCCATACTTTCTCACCGGAGGAAAATAAGTCCCCCCATAAAATGGCTTGAGGTCAGGTGTCAGAAAGCAATGAAGCGGCCATCCTCCGGACACGCCCATCGCTTGTACTGCATTCATCAGAAAATGATCAATATCGGGCCTTTCCTCCCGGTCTACCTTGACACATACAAAGAACTCATTCATGATGGACGCTATATCCGGATCCTCAAACGACTCATGGGCCATGACGTGACACCAGTGACAAGTAGAATAACCGACACTGACCAGGAGGGGCAGATTTTTTAAACGTGCCTGAGACAAAGCTTCCTCACCCCAGGGCAGCCAGTGGACGGGATTGTCCTTGTGCTGAAGCAGGTAGGGCGATGAGCTTTGGTGCAACTGATTCATATCAAAAATTTACAGACAGTATGAAACCAAATAACCCCATTTAGGAGACTTGGTTCTACTTAAAAACGGATGGAAATGGATTTCAATCTGAAACGAAACAAGGAAAAGAAGTTAATCCCTTATATCAATTCAATTTGCAAACCATCATAGGCCAGACTGACCCCTTGGGGTAAAGTTTCACAGATCTCAGAAAATAAGCCCATGTGATGGCTGAGGTGGACCAAAAAGGTTCGATTAGGATTTATTCTATGCACATAATCCAGAGCCTGAGACAAATTGAGATGGGCATGATGTTCTCTGTGATGCAAGGCATTGAGTACCAGGCAGTCAATTCCATATAATGATTCCACCAACTCGTCCGATAGGGTCTTCGCATCAGTTATATAAGCCAATGAACCAATCCTGAAACCTGTGACGGGAAGCTGGCCATGCATGACCGGCAGAGCTTCGATTTCGATTCCCTGGAAATGAAACTTTCGACCAGGCAGAAATTCGATCAGGTCGATCTGCGGGATACCTGGATAATCATTAGGACCAAAAATGTATTCAAATCTTCTTTTCAAATCTTCCAACACCTGTCTCGTTCCATAAAATGGAATCGGTTGATCCTGAAGAAAATTCACGGGTCGTATGTCATCGATTCCCGAAGTGTGATCTGCGTGTTGGTGGGTCAAAAGGACAGCATCAACCCTGGACAGGGAGTTTGCCAGCATCTGTTGCCGGAAATCTGGCCCGATATCGATCAACAGGGATTTTCCATCAAAATTTATCAGGGCGGATGTCCTCAACCTTCTGTCCCTGGTATCATGGGAACTACATACCTTACAAGAGCATCCGATTACCGGTATCCCCTGTGAGGTACCTGTCCCAAGGAAAAATATTTTATTGGAAGCTTTCAACACTCAAAGCTCGACTTTGTCCGATTTGCCCGGGAGGCTTTTATAGAAACGCAAAGAATCGGCAGGCAGGGATTCCACATCAACAGGAAGATCGGGAATTAGGTCCAGAAAGCAATTGATGCGCCCTTCTACATCGAAAAATTTATTGATCACGATCACTTTTTGAGATTCGACCCTGCAGTATCCTGATTGAAAATGGCCTTGCTCGTATCGAACCTTATACCCCAACTCTTTGCACAGGTCCTCGAGTTTTTTCAGGCTGGTTCTGGTGTATTTCATTTATGGATGGTTGGCACTAATCAAAGACAAAGAAAACGTAAAATTTCCGACCCTGATAGGAAAAATACAAATATGTCCAACCCATCAGCGGATAATACTGACTGCCCCGGAAAGGATGGATGTGCGTTCTATAGGACAATCCCGATACCTAGCCTTCAACTGATACAGGTAGGTTTCTGTCCCTGTATCTTGATCCGGAATCCAGGGTTGGGCATGGTCCTGGGTTTCAAAAAGCATCTTTCCCCATCGATTGAATATCCTAAGCTGATAATCTACCAATAAGGATTCCAGACCGGATCGGACGATAGGTCTGAAACTATCGTTGTCTCTGTCCCCGTTGGGCGTAAAAACATTGGGAATAAGAAACAAACTGTCCAATTTGAGCCCTCCTCTGATCAAAATCGAATCGATGACCTGGTTGCAGGCTCCGGTCGCTACAAGGTAAATAACTCCAGGACCCTTTGGCTTCATTTCGGCCTCCATGGTCCCATCACTCCAGCTGTACCGTGCACCAACGAAAACCGGTGCCGATAAGACCAATCCATCAAAGTAACATGTGTCCTCAAAACTCAATAATTCCGCAGGTAATAAATCGGCTGAGAGCGCCCAAACAGAATCTCTGATCAATCCACAGGGCGAATCTGCCTCCAGATAGAAAAGTCCAGGTCCCGGTAGTTCAGTTTTAAACGAAACAGGACCATGGGACCAGATTGGGTTCATAAAACCCGATGAATCCGGTAGAATAGAAAAAACTTGACCCGGACAAAGGAAAACTGTATCCTGCAACAGGTTGGGGCTTAAATCTGAAACTACAATTCTGGCAGTATCCCTAATCGGAGCGCAGCCATCAGACAAAATCACTTCGACCCAAACTAAGGAATCATTGCCATCTAGGATAATACTGTCTGCAGAAGTACCATTGCTCCAAATCACCCGCTCAGCCACGATGCCTGTCTTTAAGCCTATTTTTCTGGAAAAGCCCCTGCAGATCTCGACCAGATCCGGAATCAGGTCCGGAGCCTGATTTACTATTTTCAGTTCCAGATCATCTATCATGGTATAAGTGATCGCAGGACCCGTCCTTTTGGTACCCACAAATACTGTATCCCCGCTGGATAGCTCCTTAAATCGGCCAACGATGAGGTGATCTTCACCTCCGCAAGCAATAAAACGAAGAGCATACTTTTTGTAAGACCTGTAAGGTAAAAAATCTCCATCCGGAGTGGTCACTTGTGGAGAAAGTCGGGTAAGAGGTCCACTGACAGGATAGGTATTCAATCCCTGTTGAAAGCAGAAACCGACTTCATCCAGTGTGAATTCCGAATCAAAACGGGTCCCCATGAAGCAGGTCAGCTCGTATTCTGCACCTGCCACCAGAGGAGCTGAAAGTACATTACCCAGATATTCGAATTTGCCAAAAGAGAAGAATCCGCCATGATACTTACCTGAATTGGGCTGATCAGGCCTGAAGTCAGAAGTACCATAGGTCACACCATACCAGTCCACCGGATCATTGGCCCCGATTCCCAATGAAAGCTCCACGCCCGAGTTACCAAACATGCCACAACGTTCACATTTCTCAAAACCCGGATTGGAGATCAGATTCTGACCATGCAAAACAGAGCCTGCCAAAACCATTAAAACCACAAGAAAAAATGGGTGAACAAACGGACCGGAAAACATATTTCCAAAAATAACAGAATTCATCTTTGTCTGCATGAAAGATTTATTTGACTATCCCGAGTCATCCATATCAACTCTCATTTTACCAATATGGTTAATATTGAGCTGATCTCCGATCCGGATTGCAAGACTAATGAAAAAATATCAATTTAAATGAGGAATGATATCTTTGGGCAATGGAAAATCAGAAACAAGCCAAGGTGGTGGAAGGCAAGGCAGTACCCAGAGGAAAGTTTCCGCATGTGCGCAGAGCCGGTGATTTTTTATTTGTATCAGGTACCAGCAGCAGGAGGGCAGACAATAGTTTTGCAGGAGCTGAAGCCGATGAATTCGGAGCAGTCACTCTCGACATCCGGGAACAAACCCATGCTGTGATCACCAACATTCGCGACATTCTGCAAAGTGTGGGAGCAGACCTGAATGACATAGTGGAAATTTGCACTTATCTGGTAAGCATGAACGACTTCAAGGCTTACAACGAAGTCTACAACAGTTATTTTGGCTACGATGGGCCCGCCAGGACCACCGTCGCGGTTCACCAACTCCCCCACCCCCATTTACTGATCGAAATAAAGGCAATAGCGTACAAACCCTTATGAGTAAAGAAAAGAAATACAGTTCCATTCATTATAGCAGCTACTTAGGGCTGGAAAAAATTCTGGATGCGCAACATCCCAGAAGCAAAGAACTCGGAGAAGAGGCCCATGAGGAAATGCTTTTCATCATCATCCACCAGGTTTATGAACTTTGGTTTAAGCAAATACTGCACGAGGTGGATTCCGTGGTATCCCTTTTCAAAACCGACAACGTCGATGAGAAGAACATTGATGTGGCTGTGCTCAGGCTGGAAAGAGTCAATGAGATTTTGAAATTGCTAACCCAGCAAATCAAGGTTCTGGAAACCATGACCCCACTTGACTTTCTTGATTTCAGAGGGTATCTTTTTCCAGCCTCAGGATTTCAAAGTTTTCAGTTCAGAAAACTGGAGGTGACCCTTGGTCTGAAGATCGAAAAGCGAATCAGCTACACCCCCTATAAATATTACCACGAATTTGACGAAGCTCAGCAAAAGGAGATTGAAAAAATAGAAAGCGAATCCAGTCTCTTTGACCTGGTACAGGCCTGGCTGGAGCGGACGCCTTTCCTCGACATGGGCGAGTATGATTTCAAGAGTAAATATATGCAGGCTGTCCGGAATATGCTTCAGCGCGAGCGAGACGCCATTTTAAATTCCGATTACCTATCCGATCACGAAAAGGAGATGCGCTTAAAAATGAATGGAGATACGGACAGTTTTTTTATCAATGTTTTCGACGAGGTACATCACAACATTCTGATCGCAGAAGGCAAGGTCAAGCTGAGTTTCAAGGCCACCATTGCTGCGCTTTTGATTCAGCTCTATGGCAACGAACCCATACTGCAATTGCCTTGTCGTCTGATCAACGTGATCACCGAAATGGATGAACTATTAACCAACTGGAGATACCGGCATGCACAAATGGTCATGCGGATGTTGGGTAAAAAATCGGGAACGGGAGGATCTTCCGGATATGAATATCTGATGGATACAGTAAAAAAGCACCAGATCTTTCTCGATTTCCACAATATCTCCACCTTGCTGATCCCAAGGTCTGAATTACCTGAACTTCCTGAAGAAATGAAGCGCAGCCTTGGTTTTTATTACAAACATGGCTAGAAGGACAGATGAAGAAAATTGACATCCACACCCATATTCTGCCCGAGAGGTTGCCTCGATGGGCTGAAAAGTTTGGTTACAATGGTTTTGTTTCCCTGGATCATCATGCCCATTGCCGTGCCAGAATGATGATTGATGACAAGTTTTTCAGAGAGATTGAAAGCAACTGCTGGGAACCCAAAGACCGGATCGCTGATATGGATCAGCACGGGATCCGCATCCAGGTTTTAAGCACGATTCCCGTGCTTTTCAGTTATTGGGCCCAGGCGCAGGATGCCTATGATGTAAGCAGATTTCTCAATGACCACATTTCGGATGTGGTAAGAAGGTACCCTGATCGATTTATTGGATTGGGAACCGTGCCGATGCAAAGTCCGCAACTTGCGATCCGGGAAATGGAACGTTGTGTAAGTGAACTGGGCCTGGCAGGCATTGAAATTGGCTCTCACGTAAACGAATGGAATCTTGAAAATTCTGCCCTCCACGACTTTTATGCCGCTGCCGAGGAATTGGGCGCTTGTCTGTTTGTACATCCCTGGGACATGGTCGGAAAGGAAAAAATGGGTAAGTACTGGCTCCCCTGGCTAGTGGGAATGCCTGCAGAAAGCTCCTTGGCCATTTGCAGTATGATCTTTGGAGGTATATTCGAAAAGTTTCCAAGTTTGCGCGTAGCCTTTGCCCATGGTGGTGGAGGATTTCCCGGTAGTTACGGCAGAATACGGCATGGATTTGAGGTGAGGCCTGATCTGATGGCTGTGGACAATCCACATCATCCTGACCGGTATCTCGGTAAATTCTGGGTGGATTCTCTGGTCCACGACGAAGATATGCTCATGAAGCTTATCAGCCTTTTCGGGATTGACCGCGTCTCATTGGGAAGCGACTATCCTTTTCCCCTGGGAGAGCTGAGTCCAGGTAAGCTGATCTCGGAGTCAGGATTGGACCTGGATGAAAAATCCTGGCTTAATTACAGGACTGCCGAAAGCTGGCTTGGCATGGAAATTTCAGAATAAATCCATATCCAGATAAATGGTCCTTCTGCAGCGGATTTAAATTTTTAATCTGCAGCTCCCTATTTAAAAGGGACGGTAATGCCCAGCCATGGAACAGCGATCAGAAAGTCAATACCACCTCCATAGGGCATCACACCCCCAAAGTCAAGGGCTATGGATTTTCCCATATACCTGGCACCCGCTGAAATAAATCCTAATAAACCATCGTCATTGCCCACCGCCAGCATATAGTTCTCTGTAAGAAAAACCCATCGCTTTGATAGTCTGCGTTGTCCACTGAGCGATATGCTGGGATAGTCAGCCAATCCGCCATCCGTACTGTAACCATAACCCAGACCAATGGTGAATTGTCTGTCCGGAGTACCGAAAGTGTTGGCACCGTACAGAATCCCGATCCCTTCGTTGACATCGCTCCTCAAAAGTCCAAAAAGAATAGTGCCAAACCCAAAGGCTCCTTTGCCATTTTTATAGGGAAAACTGAATTTGGGCGTAAGCCAAAAGGGAATGTATTCTCGGGCCCCGAACAGAAAAGTCGGGACCAGGCCTAATCCCAGGGTGAAATGATCCGTAAATCCATAACTTACCTGATTCAATAATACCCAGGTGTTTTGATAATATCCCTGTCCCTTTTTCAAACCATATCCGGAAGGACCCCAAAAATGACGTGTGGCATAATTGTTAGCCTGCCAGAATTCCCCCTGGACCATTTTTCCTGCCTGTGATGAACGTTCCAATGATATGATATTGGCATTGGGAATTCTGAGCAAACCAAATTGAGTATTGATCAGGGTGGTATCGCGAATTTTCTGGATGGTACCTACGTGGGTATTACCATCCCGGGTCTCCAGTATCCAAAGCGAATCTTTGGTCGGAGCAGGATTTTGTGCTAAAAGAGGTCCGCTATTCAACAGACAAAGAAGAAAAAAAGCGATAAGTGAACAGGTGAATTTCATTGTATTTATTTCTTAAATTATTCAGGCAAATGTATCAATCCCTGGCTAAGTATTTTCAAAAATAATGAACATCTGTCTGCCTGTTTTTTTGAAAAATGGCACGGTATCCGATATCCGTCTGTGGTACGTCCATTTTCCAATGCGGGATACGCATGGAATCAACCCAAGGCGACATCCAACAGCATCATGACAGCAAATCCAATCATTGCGCCAATGGTCGACAGATCCGTCTCGTGTCCCGATTGGGATTCCGGAATCAATTCCTCCACCACCACAAAGATCATGGCACCAGCAGCAAAAGAAAGAGCATAAGGTAAAACAGGTTGCATATAAACCACCAGGAGTGCGCCCAAAACCCCAGCCACCGGCTCTACCACTGCTGACAGCTGCCCATACATAAAGGCACGGGTTCTGGTAAAACCTTCCCTTCTGAGGGGAATGGAAACCGCAGCCCCTTCCGGAAAATTTTGCAGACCAATCCCGAGTGCCAGGGTTATTGCCCCTGCCAGTATTCCGGGATCGGGATTGCCTGCCAGGGCCCCAAAAGCTACTCCTACCGCCAGACCTTCGGGAATATTGTGGAGGGTAATCGCCAGTATTAGCAGCACACTTCTATTCCAGGAGGTCCTGATTCCCTCTGAGTGCTCGATGGAAAGCCGGCTGTGCAAATGCGGAAGAATCTGATCAATAATATACAAAAATGCGCCTCCTGATAAAAATCCAACAACTGCCGGAATCCAGGGATGCGCTGCATTTCGCTCTTCTTCCATCTGGATGGCCGGGTTAAGCAGGGACCAAAAGCTGGCTGCAATCATCACCCCTGCGGCAAAACCCAGCATGAGATTGAGTACCCTCTTATTGATAGAGCTAAAAAAGAAAACAAGAGAAGCCCCTAAGGCAGTGACAAACCAGGTAAACATGGTGGCTCCAAATGCAAGTAATACGGGCCGGTCAAGAGGCAACCAATCAAAATTCATTTATCACAATTTCTGCCCATTCAAAAAGATATCTGGTAAATTGACTTTTAAAATGCAAATGTAAGCTACACAGACCAATCAAGGGGAACAAGGTTTAAGGGTATGGACACCTGGGGGAAATATAACGGAAAAGAATTTGGGCAGATGATTCGCATCCTCAACGGACCAAAGTCGCATCTCCGGCCAGTATATGCGAATCCCCTTCCCCATCCAGCCATTCCACTGTGCACGCAAATACAGCTGGCCCAGCCGGCTGTCCATTAAAGTGCCCATCCCAGCCATAAACAGGATCATTAGGCGGAAAATCACTTTGCTCAAAAACAAGTTCTCCCCAGCGATCATAGATGCGGAGTCTTTTGATTGATTTGACTTCAGGGGATGCATAGACCGTAAACCGATCATTGACACCATCCCCATTCGGTGTAAAAGCATTGGGAATATAGACGTTCCCTCTTTTTCTGATCTCAAGCACCAACAGATGTATGGAGTCACAGCCATCCTGTGTAAGAATTTGATGGCTGTATATTCCTGCCTGATCATAAACTGCACGGGTCAGGGGCCAATAAAAACGATCCAATGCACTGATGGTATCTGCGATGAGATATTCCGGATCGATGCGCAGGTGCAGAGAAAGAATAGAGTCACAACCCTGAACGGATTGAAGAGCCGCCAGGTAATCTCCGCTTTGACGGTAAGCCTGGCCATTTACATTCCAAAAAAAAGAAGAGCAATGGCGTTGTGTATCTGAAAAGGCATATTCAGGATAAATGTCCAGGTGAAGTATGAGTTGAGAATCGCATCCGACCTGGTTTATTTCGTTTATCCTGTAAGTACCGCTCTGAGTATAACTGAGACCCGTGACGGACCAGGTATACTTACCGCAGGCAATGATGGTATCTGTCCAGGAGCTACTTTCCAAAATCGTCAATTCAAGACTGTGGACCGAATCACAACCTGCACTATTCTGGAAGGTTGAAATATAGTGACCGCTCCGGATTAAGGTATCACTTGTCACTGGCCAGATATAAGATTCACAAATACTGACGGTGTCGGAAAATTTGTCTTCAGCTAAAATGGTCAGGTCCAGGATCAGAACTGAATCGCAACCATCCCGGGTTTGGAGTGTATCCCTGTATTGACCACTGTTCAAATATCTTACACCGTTAATTGGCCACACATACTCTCTGCAGGAATTCACCGAAGTACCCACAATGATGGATTTACTAATTTCCAAATCCAATGTGATGATGGAGTCACAACCCTGATGATTGACCAAAGTATCCCGATAAATTCCCCCTTCCGTCAGCAAGCTGCCATTGACAGGCCACAGATACTGGTCACATGAACTGGCATATTGTTTTTCCTCAGAGGCTTTTAAAATTTCAAGATCCAATACCAATACAGAATCGCAGCCCTTGCTGTTCGTCAGCGTAATGGTGTAGGTCCCCGATAAATTATATTCGCTACCTGATGTAGGCCAGTAATAAGAACCACAGGAGAGTACCTGATGCACATTCCGGTCTGGTCTCTGAATAGTAAGGTTCAAGGCGACAACGGAATCACAACCCAAAAATCCAGTCAAGGTATCATAATACACCCCACTGCTGTCATAACTCAATCTTGTCTGAGGCCAATAGTAAGAATCACACGCTGAAATTTTGAAAATGGTATCCCGACGAGGCAGTACAACAATTTCTTTCACTTTAAAGTCAGAACACTCCGCATCTGAGATATTCAATCGAACCCCATAGGTCCCCGGAGTGTCCCATCGAACATATACATTTCTGGCATCCACCCTCTGGGTCAATTCAGCCGGAAAAAAATCCCACTCCACCATTGCCCCTGATCCCAAAGGACCTTCATAACTCAATAGCACCTCGTTGCCCGCACAAGCGGAATCTGCCATACCAAAGTTGGCATCAATTTTATTAAAATTGGAAAAATACCCAAACCTGCACCCTCCTCCTGCGGTACCATGAATCAAGCCCATATGAAATAAGTGCGTTGAATTTTCAATAATGCTGGCCACTGCCACCGGCGCATCCAAATTGCTCAAGGAAATCTGAGCACTCATCCATTCACCCATGGTACCCGGCACGGTATCAAAAAGAGATGCTGTGACAATGGCTGATGATCCATTCAACAGAAAATTACCCTGGCCGCCTGATTTAACCAATAATGTAATAAAAATCGGTTCGTTAAGAGATCGGGTAAAAGCAACACTTTGAGAACCTGTACAGCGGATGGGAGGAAGGATGCTCAATCCAACCTCACAACCGAAACCTGACATTTGGAGAGCTGCCACCGGTGCGCTCGTCCGGATGTAAGCAGATTTGTTGTTTCCAATGGCACAAACATAGGTCTCACCTGCCATCAGGGTATCCCTGAGCTGGTTGTTTACCCAAATCAAGGTACTGTCCCGGGTGGCCAGAAAAAAGGCACGATCATAGGGAGGATTTAGAAAACCCCGCACCATGATGTATTCTGAGCCCCAGACTTTCAACGGTACAATCTGATCTCCGCCCAAATCTGCGCACCCTCCTCCGTAAGGCACCCCGCTTAACAAATCATCTTTGATCGTAATGGCAATGGGTTTATCGGATTTAACCCGTGATCCCTGCAGATGGGTCCCAGCCCGATAATCTGCAGCTGTAGCAGAATAGGTTTGACCCTTGTTCAAATAAATATTAAAAGGTAATCCTGCAGAATGTCCAATAATAGCAAAAGCGGGAGTGATCGAGACCAGCGTAGAGTCTTCCGTAGCCACCAGATCAAATGATGAAAAAGGCTGGGGAACGTATCCGGGATTGTTCTCAAGAAAAGTCTGCATGGGTATGATAAAATCATTGCCCAGGGCATTGCTTCCCTTCAAAGCGAAGATCTCCGGATTACACGCACACTGGCTACTCAGGACTTCGTAATAAACCGTTACAGGCCGGGTGGAACGGATCAACAGACCATTATTCAGAATTCTGTCGGCAGGTTTGTTTTCAATTTGATCCAACCACGTGCTCAGGTCCACTGTTCTTGAAGCTCCTGCATTCAGCGAAATGGAAATGGGCACAAAACCCGGATTGGCAGGTTGTGAAATCATCAAATCCGCTGCCAATCCTGTGGAGCTGATTCTTAACAGAATCGGCTTGTCAAAATTGGCATATCCATAGGAAACATCCGGTGCAGCAAACCAAAATAGCGTATCTGTTTGTGCGTGCAAAAAACCTAAACCAAAAAAAATTAAGAAAACACTCAGCCTGATTCTCGTGAACAAAAGGCTCCCAAATTCAGGAAAAGTATTTACGTTATCAATACCCCTCATAACAGGCCGGCTTGACGCGTCGCATTTCATCTGATCAAGGTTGCATCTCCGGCCAAAATATGCAGATCCCCCTCTGTATCCACCCATTCCACAGTACACGCAAATACAGCCGGATTGGCAGGTTGATCTCTGAAATTTCCATCCCAACCATACAAATCCACATTGGGTGGAAAATCCTTTTGTTCAAATACCAATTCTCCCCACCGATCGTAAATCTGAAGTCTACTGATCATTTTAATCTCCGGAGATGAATAGACCACAAATCTGTCATTGACACCATCCCCGTTTGGAGTAAATGCATTGGGGATGTAAACTTCTCCTCTTTTTCGGATCTCCAGAATCAAAACACGCACTGAGTCACAACCATCCGAAGATTGGGCATAATGGGTATAAATTCCTTCCTGATCGTAGAATAACCTTGTCACCGGCCAATAGTAATGATTGAGTGCGCTGATGGTATCCGTAATATGATATTCCGGATCTATCCGAAGATGAAGATCCAGGATCGAATCACAGCCAAATCGAGTTTGCAGCCTGACCCTGTAATCCCCGCTATGCGTATAATCCACACCATTGACCGACCATGTGAATGAACCACAACTACGCTGTGTATCTCTCGCGAAATAATGTGGAAGGATGGTAAGATCCAGGGTCAGTACAGAATCACATCCCAAATGATTGGGCATTATGTAATGGAATATTCCGGATGTATTATATTTAATCCCATTGACAGACCAGGTATACGGATCACAAACCGCAATTTGCGTGGTACTGGCGCTGCTGTTCAGTATCGTCAGGTTAAGCTGAACCACTGAATCACAACCATGCTCATTTTGAAATAATGCGGAGTATATACCTGTTTTATCATAAGACATTCCATTTACAGACCAGTTATAACTTTGGCAGGCCTGCACATATACATCCTGCCTGTCCGGTTGGAAAATTTCCAGATCCAATACCAGGATGCTGTCGCAACCCAAATGTGAAATAAGCGTATCGCGGTATATTCCCGATTGCAAATAAGACTTGTCATTAACAGGCCATGTATAGCTTTGGCAGGCTTTGATGGCAGAGGTCTCAATCACCCGATGGTAAATTGACAGATCCAACATCAAGATGCTGTCACAACCCAGATGACTGATCAAGGTATCGTAATAAAGTCCGCCCTGAGTAAGAGTCTGTCCGTTCAGTTTCCAATAAAAAGATTCGCATCCTGCTTCTTGCTGCACTGTAATGGGAGATGGATGAATGGTTAAATTCAGGCTAACCACACTGTCACATCCACGATGATTCATCAGGGTATCCAGGTAGATTCCACTTGAGCGGTAAGTATTTCCATTGATCGGCCAGGTATATTTTTCACAGTGTGATTCGAACTGAACGAAGGATGTACTTGTGTTTATCTCAAGCTCCAGTACGGCCAGACTGTCGCATCCATCTGTTGTTTGCAATAACCTGGTATAAGTTCCGCTTTGAAGGTAGACCGAATCCTCCCACTGGTAATATTCGCATGATTTCACCATCTGCACACCTTTCGGGATTGAATCGAGCAGTACTGCTACCGGAACGGATTCGGAAAAATCACCGCATGGGATAAATCCTCGTACATGATACAAGCCGGAACGAGTGGCGACGAATGATCTGTCGACTGCTCCGGGTATGGGCGCGCCATTGTAAAACCACTGTATATCCCGGATTGAGGTTTGAACGGAAAGTATGGCAGATGAAACCGGACAAGGTCCATTTTTAACATATATGGGTTCCTTCAAAACAGGTTGCTCGATGAGATTCGAAAAAGTGGCTGACATGGAAAAGCCTCCTCCAATCTGAATGATTGAAATATGCAACCTAACCGGACTGGACAATGAAATGACCTGAGGATTGCCCAATTGGCTGCTGTTGAAAGTAAAAATATACATTCCGCTGGCACCAATTTGCCTGCGCGCGCCGGCACGTGTCTCCAGGGGCATTCCATTGAAATCTACGGGAGCATTGGGATCTTCCAGCAGAACATAACAAAAATAAGGCAAATCAGCCTGGTTGTAAGCTTTAAAGCGCGTAGTCTCGATGAAATTAGACCCATTGCAGGGAGATGATACGGGAAAACTGGTCGAAACATCTACCTCGCAAGACTGGGCTGATCCTGTAAAAACAGCTATTCTTTTATCCGATATGATCTCAGCAACTGAAAAAGCAACTGCACCATCTCCATTGGAGAAAGTAAAAAAATCACCTGCTTTCTGCAAAATCAAGGAATCTGTATTGAGGTAGGTACCCGAAGAATTGAATTTTTTGATCCAAACTTTAGTCAGATCTTCCGTGGTGACCAGCGTAGATTGTTCGCTGATCCAGTTACCCTGGGTCCGCACAACAAAATACCTTTTTCCCAAAACACTGACCGGGGGAATCTGATCAAAGGTTCCATCCCCACAGCCGCCCGGCGCATCCAGGAAGGCTCCGGTATTCATCACACAGGGTTTCGAAGTTTCCACAAGCGTGCCTATTCGGTCGCGAAACAGATAACTCTGACCAGAATTCAATCGGGCTACCCCTACTCCATTGATTTTTAATTCTGTGCTGTCCTGCAAGGCCATTACCGAATATACGGGTGGCTCTGAAGGCAATGGCCCATCCCGATAATAACCGAGCCTGAAGGAAACGCCCACTCCCGGATCTCCCAATCCGGTAAGGGAAGCATTCCCCTTTATGTAGACATCCGTACCCAGTTGATCAGATGCTACATTCCGAATGTTTACTGAAAACTCCCTTTCTCCTTTGAATTGAATACCTGCTCCATCCAGAACTGTATTAAGTGGGTGACGAGGAAAATCGCGAAAAATACCAACCGGTCTGTACACAGCAGGTGAACCTGCAGATGCTGTAAGAGTAACGATGAAGGTACCATCACTTTTGCGAACGTCCACAGTGACCAAGCTATCGGAATCCGTAGCAACGATAAACTCACAGGCATTGTGCCAATATTGCCAGGGAGCCGGAGCAATGTAATGAGCAGAAAAGTACTGTCCAAAGCAAGGGAACACATTCAGACATAGAAAAATAAAAAGGAAATCCCTACCTTTCATTTATAAGTCTTCGAATTCATCCAGTATGGCATGATAATTTCCAATCTGTAAATTTATACAGTTTCCACCTAATAATAGGGATTAAGCCTCTATCGTCTCAAAATGGAGGGATAAAAACATCTGATCAAAAGAAAGCCCGGGCCAATCATCGGATCAGACCCAGGCTAAAACAGATGAGATAGTATTCCGGAATTTACTTTCCAATTTGTTTTTTCAGCTCCAGAACAGCAGCTTCCAATTGCTGATCGCGTCCCTTGCTGACCTCCGCCGGATCATTGTTTACCAATATATCAGGCTCCAGTTGCTGATTTTCCAGGTATTTGCCATCATTACCTACCATACCGACCTGTGGTATTCCAAACACAACGCCATTCTGGAGACCTTCCCACCATACGGCTGTACCTGTACCGGGCACAGGCATTCCTATTAACTTCCCTATACCCAATGCCCGATAAGTGTAAGGAAACATATGAGCATCCGAGTAATTGCTTTCACTCATGACTACAGCACTAGGTTTACGCCATTTGAACTGGGGTTCATTACCTATGTTTTGCCCTCTGGGCATAAAGGTCATATAGGTCTTTCCATCCAGGAAGGTAGCCAGATCGTCATGTAACCAGCCTCCGCCATTGAATCGGGTATCTACAACCAGTGCCTCTTTATTGGCATTCTTTCCCAGTGCTTCCTCATATACTGTCCTGAAACTACGGTCATCCATACCCCTTACATGCACATAACCGATTCGTCCACCGCTTAAACTGTCCACGATAAAACGACAACGCTCCACCCAACGCTTATAGCGCAATTCGCCCTCTTCTCCCAGGCTGATTGGCTTGACCACTTCTTCCCAGCGCGATTTGGCTACAGGGTCATAGAGAGAAAGAAGTGTATTTCGGCCTGCTTTTCGATTAAGCAGATCGTTGTAATTGGTCACAGAAGTGATCTCAGCACCATCGATCTTTTCAATAATCACTCCTGCTTTGATTTTTGATCCGTTCCTGATCAATGGGCTTTTTGCCATGATCTCCTGAATTTTGAGGCCGTTACCCGAATAGGAAAAGTCGTAGAAAACTCCCAGCGAAGCAGTCTGATCTCCTAATGCCAAGCCGGAACGGTAACGGGCTCCAGTGTGAGAGGCATTCAACTCTCCCAACAACTCACTCAGCATTTCGGCAAAATCGTAATTGTTGTTGATATAGGGGAGGAAACGACTGTAGTCATTTCTGTATCCATCCCAATCCACCCCATGGAGATCCTTCACATAGAATTTCTTTTTGGCTTGTCTCCAGGCATGGTCAAAGAGATAACTGCGTTCGATGGATTCATTCAGGGACATCTCTCCCTTGATCCCCACAGATTCCTGTTTTCCCCCTTCGACCTCCACTTTAAGAATCTTGCCATCTGAAATCAGGAAAATATTTTTTCCTTCCTTGTCCAGGGTCATGGCACCGGCTCCACCGGCTCCCAACTTTAGGAGTATTTTGGTTTCTTTCGTCCGTAGTTCAGTCTGCCAAAGGTCAAACCCCTTTTCAAAACGCGCCAGATAAAACATTTTTTCCCCATCCTTGGAAAGTAGGGCATCGGCCAGATCAGAAGAATGTATGGTCAACCTTTGTTTGCGGTATTCGATACCCTCCAATTCAAATTTAAGGGGATCAACAGGTTTGGGCTCCTCCTCCTTTTTCTCTTTGTCTGCTGCTTTAGACTTCCCGGTATCTTTGGATGATTCCTTTTCCTTATCTTTTTCTTTATTTTTCTCTTTCTCTTTTTCTTCCTCTTTCAAAATATCAAAATCTTCCTTGCTCATGGAAAACCGGTCAAAGGCTTCCTGCGTAAAGAACATCCCATATGCATCTGCCTGCCCCCCCCAGCTGGCATCATTTTTCATGCCATCTCGATCGCTGAACCACAGCATCATTTTACCTTCCATCATCCATTTTGGCTGATAATTTCCATAGCCGCTTTTGGTCAGGTTGACCGGTTCTTTTCCACCTGCTGCATCTACCAATCCGGCCTGGCCGATCCATTGGTTAGGCTGCAGGAATTCCACCAAAAACCATTTTCCATCAGGCGACCACTGGTAATGCTGATCTCCATCTGAGTAACTATAGTTACGGTCTCCAGGTAAAACTGTCCGCACTGTCTTGCTGCCCAGATTGACCACGCGCAAAGTAGTGCGCTCCTCCAGGAATGCCACTTCCTTCCCATCCGGTGAAAAGGCGGGTTGAAACTCCTCTGCATCTGTACCGATTACCACAGATTCTTTGAGCAGGGTTGAATTAAAGAAGAATTTTTCTTCCTCGCGCACCAGGGATGTCTGATAAATATTCCAACTTCCTCCCCGCTCTCCGGCATACAGTATGCTGCGTCCATCCGGACTAAAACTCACCGTCCGCTCCTGTTCCGGGGTATTGGTGATCCTTCGCGTTGTTCCTTCTTTTACCGAGGAAACAAATACTTCGCCTCTGTGCACAAATGCAAGCTCTTTGCCATTAGGAGCGAGTGCCATCTCCGAAATTCCATTATTGACGCCAACCGTCTTGGCAGGATTATACCGGCTATCGTTGGCCACCTTGATATTCAATGCCCTGGGTTCTGCTCCTTCTCTCTGAGTATAGATCTTACCATCAAAACTGAAACAAAGTTTTCCATCCATGCTCATACTCAGACTGCGCACAGGATGACGCTTGAAAAAGCTGATTTGAACGGGATTTGCTCCATCCAATCCCATTTTCCAGATATTGAAAGTACCACTCTGCTCACTGAGATAATATAATTGTTTCTGATCAGGAGCAAAAACCGGATGTCTGTCTTCACCTTGAAATTTGGTGAGCCGGGTATATTTGCCCGACTTCGCTTCATACTTCCATACATCCCGGGTCACGCTGCTTTGGTGATGTTTACGGAACTCGTCTTCATACCCTTTGCGATCGTGAAAAACAAGCAAGGAGCCATCCGCGTTAAACTGGGCAGCTTCTGCCACTGTACTGATGACCTGTCGAGGCATTCCACCTGAAACAGGAACCTTATAAAGTTCCGGCAAGACGCCTGAAGGAAATTGCTGATTGGAAGCAGCATCCAGTTGGCTGGATGTAAAAAGTACTTCTTTGTTATCCGGTGTAAAATCGCTTGGGTATTCCCCTGCAGAATGTGAGGTGAGTCTTTGTGCCGTTCCTCCTGAGGCCGGCATCACGAAAACATCAAAATTCCCATAACGATCACTGGCAAATGCTATTTGTTTGCCATCCCGAGACCATACCGGCATAAAATCATAGGCTTCATGAACGGTAAGGGGTGTTGCCATCCCCCCATCTGCTGAAACCATAAAGAGATCTCCCTGATAACTGAATACAATTGATTTTCCATCCGGTGAAATGGAAGGATACCTGAGCCACAGAGCCTCCTGCTGAGCATTTGCGTTCAGGAAAAATCCGAAACAAAATGTGAGTAAAAGGAAATTTTTCATTTGGAATTTAACGTTTTAATTTTGAAAGCTTAAAAATAGTTAAAACCTCCCTTTTGATTCACAAAATCAGATGAATGGAGCCATTGCATCGACCAAGCGAATGAAATAAAAGAAAAGTGGATTTTCTATTTCAGATTGTCTTTCAGAGCCCTCAGGTCTCCCACCAGTTCAAGCCCAGTGACCGCAGAGGAACCTTTATAGAGCTCTTTTCCTTTGAGATCCTTGATAGTCAGAACAAGCTTTGCCTGAATGCTTTCACTGATCCTGCGGTCCATAGATCCAAGAGAAGGGGCCAACAAAACTCCGGAACCATCCCGATATGCCTCAACGATGTATTCGTGTTGACTATCCAGGATTCGTAAATTAATTTTACTTTCCGAAGTGGAATCAAAAAGCAATTTAGCCCCGGTATAGCTTGCAAAATTATAAACCTCACCATCCTTCAAAAAAAAGCCTAAGAATCCGGTGAATGACTTGCCCAACCAGGGAACATCAGCGACCGAGAGCATAAAAGATATACCGGGCGTTTCAAAATGATTGGTCTGAATCCAAATCCAGGAGGAGGGCATTGAACTCCCCCAATCTTTTTCAATATATCCTCTACCCTTATCAAAAATATAATTTTTACCCCCCAAATTAATTTTTCCACTTAATGAATGATCCATGCTTACTACACCATGATAGCATTGCATAAAAGGAACATAGCGGTACCAACCCATAATTCCAGGATTCAACACACCGGCGGATGGCCAGGCAACTTTATCGCCCATAAGCACCTCTCCCTTGACTTGCATGCCATCCTGATCCAGATCCAAAAACAGACGATCAGCGGAAAAGTAATTCGGCCCTATTCGAACAGCAAAATCAGCAGTGGAAAAATAAAAATCCTCTATTGGAAAACGGAAATACCAGGTTTCAGTGGTATTGCCATCTATCAACTGAATAAAAGCATGCTGCTCTTCCCCATCTTCAGAAATTGAAATTCCCGGAATTACACTCAGAATGCCAGAATTCACCCCGGAAACCATTTTAAAATACCAACCTTCGAAGTACTTGTCCTCCCTGCGGTTCCCCTGAAAAATTTCCGGATGTTTCAACTTCTTCCATTCATAAAAAGGTAGAAAAGGATAATCAGAAAATCTGACTTCAGCCCTTGTTTCCTGTGAATAAATATCAGCAGAAAGACCCCATGAAAAAAGTACCAGAATAAATAATATCCTAACTTTCGAAATACTCTGTACCATACGCTGTAAAAATACAGAAAATTCAACATTAGGATAATTGTTTAAAAAAATGAAATACTGAAAAGATAGGTCTAAAGGGTATAGGTAATGATTTATAAACTATCGAAGACAGAACTAATTGAACAAACAATCAAAGGAAAATTGCGGGAATCGAATAAATGAAATTAATTGAAACTTTAAAATAGGCGAGTTTTAAAATCAAGAATCATAGCTATAGTGGCTTATGTTCAGATTTGAAATGTTGCCATAGAATATTATGCTACAATTTTAGCAGACTATCTTAAAAAGCAAACGAAATCACAGCCCCAAACTATAAGTTACCCATATAATTCAATAGGAAGTTATTTAGCCAAAGGAAACCCCAAACTTGTCATATATATCTCAGCAGAAGGTAGGCGACTGCATATTTTTGAAACTTATTTAACAAACTTGTGGTGTTCAGGCATTCCAATATTTTTTCTGATACTTAAATTGGTTTTTATATTGATTTTATGCATTCAAAACCACATCGCATTCGGAAATTTTTATCCATAGCGATAAAAAAAGGAAACCCATCCAAAAGTGATTATACATTCTTTTGGAAGGCGCCCATAACCCGGGACGGGAGAAAATTAGCTCCCGGAAGCCGAAATTATATCACCAATCCGGGGAATCGTCTATTTTTGTCGAATCAATTTTAGACAGTTTGAATCCTACCGACATCAAAGACCCGGAGTACTTCCACAAAGTAGTGGATTGCCAGTACGCCTGCCCGGCGCATACTCCTGTACCTGAGTATATCAGACTCATTGCTGAGGGCAAATACACAGAAGCTTATATGATCAACTGGGTGTCCAATGTCTTCCCAGGCGTCCTTGGAAGAACCTGTGACCGACCCTGTGAACCAGCCTGCCGGCGAGGCCGGATTGAAGAAGAACCTGTTGCGATCTGCCGTCTCAAGCGGGTAGCAGCTGATTATAAAGAGGATGTGTCACAACTTATACCCGGAAAACCAGCCTCCAGCAACGGCAAAAAAATTGCGCTGATCGGAGGGGGACCTGCCTCCCTTACAGTAGCCCGGGACCTGGCCCCATTGGGATACGAAATCCATTTGTACGACGATCAGAAGGCTGGAGGCGGCTTCATGAGAAGCCAGATTCCTTCCTTTCGCTTGCCTGAGGAAGTGCTCAATGAAGAGGTAGGATATATTTTGAACATGGGCATTCACACACATTTCAACCATTATGTATCCAGTCTTAAAGAGTTAATGACCCAGGGTTACGATGCAGTGTTTGTCGGCACGGGAGCACCCCGCGGTAAAGATCTTCCCGAACTGCCCGGGCGCTGGGACTCCGAAGGCAACATCCATATTGGAATCAACTGGCTGGCGAACGTGGCTTTCGAGCATACCAAAGCCATTGGCAAGAAAGTCCTGGTGATAGGAGGAGGTAATACGGCCATGGATTGCTGTCGTACTTCCCGTCGACTCGGAGGACAGGATGTACGGGTGGTGGTGCGCAGTCCAATGAACGAGCTGAAAGCATCGCCCTGGGAAATAGAAGATGCCCAACACGAAGACATACCCTTTTACCCACTTCATTCCCCCAAAGCCTTCATTACCGAAGGAGGAAAATTGAAGGGAATGGAATTTGAGTTGGTCGAGGCCCGGTATGAAGACGGAAAACGAAAACTTGTCCCTACGGGCGAAATAGTATTCATGGAGGCTGACGATGTGATTCTGGCCATTGGTCAGGAGAATAGCTTCCCCTGGATTGAAAGAAATCTTGGGATGGAATTCGATAAATGGGGATTGGCCGTGGTGGACCCATTGAGCTTTCAATCCAGCATCCCCTCCGTCTTTTTCGGAGGAGATGCCGCATTTGGACCCAAAAATGTCATCACTGCTGTGGCACATGGACATCAGGCCGCCATCTCGATTGATCTTTTCTGTCAAGGCAAAGACCTGATCAAGGACAGACCTCATCCTATGACCAATCTGACCAGACAAAAGATGGGCATTCACGAATGGTCCTATGACAATCAGACGGCCAATGACAAAAGATACAAGGTACCCCATGCAGATAAAGCCCGGGCCCTAACAGACAGATTATTGGAAGTGGAGCTGGGATTTAACGAGGAGACTGCTTACCGCGAGGCCCAGAGATGTCTGAACTGCGATGTGCAGACCGTTTTCACTGATAGCAAGTGCATCGAATGCGATGCCTGTGTGGACATTTGTCCCACGTCCTGTATCACTTTCACCCCCAATGATGAAGAAGAAGCGCTCCGTACCCGACTGAGTGCTCCGGCGCTCAATTTGGATCAGGACCTGTACATTTCAGGGATTTTACCGACCGGCCGGGTAATGGTCAAAGACGAGGATGTCTGTCTGCATTGTGGATTATGTGCAGAACGCTGTCCCACCTCAGCCTGGGATATGCACAAATACCTGTATCACGCCCCAAAAGCCTGCAGTTTATGAATCAAGATATTAAAATAAACGACTTGGTAATCCGTTTTGCCAATGTGAATGGCACCGGTTCTGCCAGTGCCAACAACATGTTTGCAAAAGCGGTATACCGCATGGGTATTCCCGTTACCCCCAAAAATATTTTTCCATCGAACATACAGGGACTGCCCACCTGGTATGAAGTACGGGTCAGCGAAAAAGGATACCTGGGTCGCCGCGAAGGAATCGATCTGCTCGTTGCCGTAAATGCCCAAAGCATGAAAGGAGACGTGGCCAGCGTACAATCAGGAGGATACCTGGTGTACGATTCCACCAAAACCCTGTCAGACGAATTTATCCGTGAAGATCTGCACTATATCGGCATCCCGATGATGCAGCTTTGCATGGAGCATTTCAATGACCCCCGCCAACATCTTTTGATGAAAAATGTGGTTTATGTGGGTGCCCTGGCCGCCTTGCTCAATATGGAAGTCGAAGTTTTTGAGACACTGATCCGGGAGCAATTTGCCAAAAAGGAGAAACTCATTCCCGGTAATCTTCAGGCGCTACACATGGGCATTGATTACGCCCGCAAACACTTCAATTGCCCCCTTCCTGTAAGGATGGAGCGCCGGGACCTGAATGGTAACAAGATTATGACCGATGGGAACAATGCCTGCGGTTTGGGTGCTGTTTATGCCGGCGCCACGGTAGGCTCCTGGTACCCCATCACCCCATCCACGAGTGTGATGAATGCATTTGAAAAATGGTGTCATAAACTACGTGTAGATAAGGAAACCGGAAAAAGGAATTATGCCATTGTACAGGCAGAAGATGAGCTGGCAGCCATGGGTATGGTGCTGGGAGCGTGCTGGAACGGTGCACGCGCCTTCACTGCCACCAGTGGGCCCGGAGTTTCCCTCATGTCTGAATTTCTGGGACTTTCCTATTTCGCGGAAATTCCTGCCGTTTTGATAGATGTTCAGCGCACAGGCCCTTCTACGGGTATGCCTACCAGGACCCAACAGTCAGATATTTTATCTGCAGCATATGCTTCTCATGGCGATACCAAGCACATCCTTTTGATCCCATCCACACCAACTGAATGTTTTGAAATGACCGCACTGAGCTTTGACCTTGCGGAGCGATATCAGACGGCTGTTATCATTTTGATCGATCTGGACCTGGGCATGAACGATCATCTATGCGATCCCTTCCAATGGGATCATTCCAAGAGATACGACAGAGGAAAAGTGATGAGTGCAGAGGAATTGGAAGCTGGAAAAGTTTTTGGCCGCTATCTCGACGTGGATGGGGATGGAATTCCCTACCGCACCATTCCCGGAACTCATCCGACCAAGGGGTCTTTTTTTACAAGAGGTTCTTCAAGAGATGAATATGCCCGGTATACAGAAGACGGCGATGTTTATGCACGCAACATGAACCGATTGCTTAAAAAATGGGAAACCGCTGCTACCGAAATGCCGGAACCGGAAATTGTACATAATGATCCCAGAAATAAGTTTGCCGTAATTTATTTCGGCACGTCCTCTTATTCTGCTCAGGAGGCTTTGGATCTGCTCACTGAGGATGATCTGAATCTGAACGCCTTGCGCCTGGTATCGTTTCCCTTTCATGCGAAGGTGAAGGAATTCATTGACCAGCACGAACATGTCTACATTGTGGAACAAAACCGGGATGCCCAGATGCGTGCATTGCTGATGCAGGAGCTCGGCATAGAAGGTTCCAAGCTTAAAAGTGTACTGCAATTCAATGGAATGCCGATCACCGCAGCCTATATTCACAGATGCATTGTTTCCGACAAGAGCTTCATTCCACAATACGAAGAAGTATCCTTAGCTAAAATGGCCTGAACTTTTGATATCTATTTTGAAAAATCCAGTAAGAAAATAATTTTAAAGTGACCTACGCAAGACCCAGTTTCAGACATCCTCAAATAGCCCGCAACGATATCGGTTTTTCAAAAAAGGATTACGAGGGAGCCCTCTCCACCTTATGTGCTGGATGCGGACACGATTCCATAAGCGCTGCCATCGTACAGGCTTGCTTTGAAATGTCCATCCAGCCTCACAGACTGGCTAAGTTATCAGGCATTGGTTGTTCTTCGAAAACACCTACCTATTTTCTCGGCAATTCCCACGGATTTAATTCCGTACATGGCAGAATGCCCTCAGTTGCCACCGGTGCCATTCTGGCAAATAAAGATCTGATCTACCTGGGCGTATCAGGAGACGGAGATACAGCCTCCATCGGCATGGGCCAGTTTGTCCATGCCATACGCCGTAATCTGAATATGGTCTATATCGTGATGAACAATGGTTGCTATGGCCTCACCAAAGGTCAGGATTCAGCCACTGCCGATGAAGGATCTGTAAACAAAAGTGGAGCTGAGAATCCGTTTCAGGGTATTGACCTTTGTGGCCTCGGGATAGAACTGGGAGCGCAGTTTGTAGCCCGCAGTTTTTCCGGGGACAAAACCCAACTGATCCCCCTGATCAAAGCAGCTCTGAAACATCCTGGATTTGCATTGATTGATGTCATTTCTCCTTGTGTCACTTTTAACAATAACGCTGGTTCGACAAAGTCTTATGATTACACGCGAGAGCATATGGAGGCTACAGCTGCCGTAGATCTCGTGCCCATGAAATCAGAAATCACCATTGACCAGGCAGGCGGCACCGTGGAATTAATCAAGTTACACGATGAGTCCCATATTGCCCTCAACAAACTTCACAGGGACTGGGACCCCATGGATAAAATTTCCGCATTGCGAAATTTACATGAGGCTCGTCTGCGCGACGAAATACTGACAGGGCTAATTTATCTCGACCCCAACTCGCGCGATCTGCATGCGATATTAAATACCTCTGACCGGCCCCTGAATCAAATGGCTGAAAATGATCTTTGTCCCGGGACAGAAGCTTTGGAAAAAATCAATCAGTCCTACCGGTAAACGACCATTCGCCCAGGAAGGAAGCTCAAATCCTCCTTCAGAATTTCAAGATTAAGTCGCCACTGAATGGATGGGGCTACAAATTCATTTTCACGAAGAAGAAAATTCATATTTCTTCCATGCTCATTCCGTCAAAAGGTAGTAGCCAAATTTTTCTATTTTTGAGAATATAAATGTTGGATCAAATGAATCAGGGATTAAGTAAGAATTCATTTTTACTGTGTATCACTCTCCTGTTGAAGCTTACAATCTATGCTCAAATCAATCTGCCTGAATTACCCAGGATTCAAGGCATTGAAACCTGTTTTCCCGATACTGTGGGTTATCGAAGGATCACCGTAGGACCCAGCGGAAAGGATTATAACGATCTGCAAAGGGCCTTGGATGCAGCCCAACCCGGAACAGTCCTGATTCTCGACGCAAGCGCGGAGTTCAGGGGAAGCTTTGTATTAAGAGCCAAACCCCAGGATCCGAGATGGATCATTCTGATTTCATCCCAAATGAATCTATTACCCGCTGAAGAAGAGAGAGTGCAACCCACGGCCCCCACCGGTCACTCCATGTTTCCAACCCAAAAGTCTGCCATGCCCCGAATCATCAGCACGAACACCGGAGGGACACCCGCTTTGCGAACAGAAATCCGGGCTCAGCGCTATTGGCTTTCCGGATTGGAAATAACCATTGATACTACCGTCAAACAAAATTTTGGTGCCGTTAATTTTGGTGAGTCTTCCAGCATGCAAAACAGTCTGGACAAGGTACCCGAGTGGCTTTGTCTGGACCGGTGCTATCTGCATGGACACACAAAAGGGGACATTCTGAAATACGGATTGCGACTGGACTGCAAAATCGGCATGGTGCTCGGTTGTCACATCTCTGATTTCCATAGTGTGGGCTTTGACGCTCAGGCTATATCCGGGATCAACGGGCCGGGACCCTTCTTTATCATCAACAATTACCTGGAAGGAGCCGGAGAAAACATACTCTTCGGAGGAGGCGCCCCCAGTATTTCAGGTCTGGTCCCTTCAGATATCGTGATTCAGAATAATCATTTCTCAAAGCCTTATTCCTGGCGGGTGGGACATCCTGATTACGAAGGAAAGCATTGGACGATTAAAAATCTTTTTGAACTGAAAACCGGAAAACGCGTGCATTTATCCGGAAATATTCTCGATCAATGCTGGGCAGATCTTCCGATTGGACAAAGCGGATATGCCATACTCCTTACGGTCCGGACTGAAAACGGGGCTGCCCCTCAGGCAGATGTTAGCGATATCACAATTGAGAACAACATCATCCGAAATACCGGAGCTGGAATTTCGATTTCCGGAAGCGATGGAAACAACAGCCTCCGATCCAAAAGAATACTGATCGAAAACAATTTAATGTATGGGATCAGCGGCCCTTTGCATGGCGATGGGAATGTTGCCGGACCCAATGATGGCACAGCCTTTCATCTGGGCGAACCCCAGGACCTGACGATCCGCCACAACACGATTCTACACACCGGCCCAATCACCTGGGCATACAAAACCATGACCGGATTTCGATTTATGGACAATCTCTGTCACAGCTATATCTCGGCAGGAGGCTATCAAGGCATTTACGGTCCCGGCGTGCAGCAAGGAAACAATACAATCAGCAGGTATTTTCCCGATATCACAGATGCCAACCTCCGCTTTCATAAAAATGTACTGATCGGAGGGAATGCATCTCGATATACGAATTTTGCAATGAACAGTAAGAATTACTTTCCAGCTACTGTAAATGAAGTGGGATTTTTAAATTATATCGACGGACCCAACAACCCCGCCCTGTTTGCACTATCCGGTCAGAGCCCTTACAAAGGTAATGCGAGCGATGGCAAAGACATTGGCGCAGACATGGATCGATTATTAAAAAATCTGAATCCAGTTAAAAAATGCAATCCTGTTTCTATCACCAAGGACCCTCAAGATAATGGCAGAAAAATAAAATTATGGCCCAGTCCCTGCACAGAAATGCTCAGCATAGAAACGGAAAATAAAGGAATGATATTCATTACAGATTTATTAGGAAGACCCAGAATCATATATTTAATCAGAGAAAAAATAACGCAACTCGACCTTTCAAATCTGGAATCGGGAAGCTATTTCTGCCACGTCCGGAACGGTGAAAATCATTTTTCAACCTCGTTCATCAAACTATAATTTCGAATGATCCCTATTTATCTTTCTCCTTCTCTTTTTTCCTGAAATATTTACGAAACAGGAAATTACTTTTTAAAGCCTCCATATCTTCTGCAAAAGAAGCAGTACCCCGCTCGACATTTTCCAAAGTATTTTTCAAACGTTCCGTCATGATGGAATCCCTCAGAAGACTGTTAGCAATACCTTTTCCTTCGTTCACTTCCTTATTGATTGACCCAACGGCATCGGTCAGGTCACACAACAATTTATCTGCTCTGCCTTCCAGTTTGCGGATATCCGAAATCGCATAACGCAAATCGCTGGCCAGACTCGTATCGGTCAAAACGGCTGCAAGTGTGCCCTCGCCTTCAGAAGCCAGCTTCAATGTCTCTACGGCATTTTTGGCAAAAAGACTGGCACTTTCCGTGGTCTCTCGGAGCTTCTTCAGTGATAAAGAGAGGTTGGCCGCCAAGGTTCCATCGTTTAATATTTTATTCAGTTCGCTGCTGCTGTTGACCATCTGAACGGTTTGGATCAATTCCTCGGATATTTTTGCAATATTCTCGTTGGTCTTATAAAGCGTGCCCAGCATCTCCTGGGTATTTAATTCTTCTCTGGAAGCCAGCAATTCCCCTCCTTCTATGAACGAGGCCTGCCCACCCTGAGGAATGATACTGACCAATCTGTTTCCGATCAGACCATCTGTACCCAGCTGTGCGAGCGCATCTTTACGGATGAATTTTTTCATTTCCTTATCCACATTCATTAAAACTTCAATGATGGTATCATTCAGAATGCGGATACTTCTTACATTGCCCACCTCTATTCCTGAAAAACGGACCCTATTACCAACCAAAAGCCCGTTGACATTTTTAAAATGAGTCCTTAATTCAATGCGGGATCCAAACAGGTTTTTATTCTTGCCCAGAGTATACAGAGTGAAGATTAAAAGTACCAATCCCGCTAAAACAAATATACCTAATTTGACTGAGTCTATCGCTGTTCGTTTCATAAGTTTGTCAATTGAAGAAGGGTGAAATGTCCTCATCCTGAATGCGGGATACCTGATCATAGGTCCCCACCACTTTGCACTTTCCATCTACCAGCACAGCCAGTCGGTCGGCTGTCAGCTTGACACATCGCATATCGTGGGAAATGATCATGGACGAAGTACCATACTTTTCTTTGATTTTATTGATGAGTGATATGATCTCAAGACTTGTGATGGGATCCAGGCCGGTAGTGGGTTCATCGTAGAGAATGATATCGGGTTTCAGAATAAGCGTCCGCGCCAAGGCAATTCTCTTTCTCATGCCTCCTGATAATTCAATGGGCATCATGTCGACCGTATGCTCCAGACCTACATTTTCCAATGCTTCCATGACCAAATCATCCGTCTCGCGATCTGACAGTTGAATGGAGTGTCTTCGGAGCGGAAACTCCAAATTTTCGCGAATGGTCATTGAATCGTAAAGCGCATTGCTCTGGAATAAAAAACCCAATTTAACACGAAGATGATCGAGTTCCTGATGATCCAGAGACAGTACATCCTGGCCCAACACATTGATACTTCCAGCATCTGGATCAATAAGCCCGATGATGCACTTGATCAGAACGGATTTACCAGACCCTGATTTACCCAAGACAACCAGGTTTTCTCCCCTGTAAAGATCGAGATCAAAACCAATCAAAACCTGATTGCTGCCAAATGCTTTGGAAAGTTCTTTAATACGGATGACGGCCTCTTTCATGCTTAAAAGATCTGGGTCACTGAAAAATATTGGCTATCTGCACTGCAATCAGATCAATAATGAAGATTAGCACAGAAGAAATGACCACTGAGGAGTTAGCCGCCCGTCCCACTCCTTCTGTACCCCTTTCCGTACTGTAGCCTTTATAACATCCCACAATGGCTATAGCAAAGCCAAAGAAGAAAGTTTTTATGAACGCGGGTATAAAATCTATGTAAGCAAGATTTAGAAAAACTTTCCTAAAAAAAAGATTGTAGGTAAGAGACTGATATAGATTCTCTCCCAAAAAGCATCCCGTCAAAGCGATGGCATCTGACAGTATGGTCAGAATAGGCAACATGAGCGTGGCTGCCAGTGTGCGGGTTACGACCAGAAATTTAAACGGGTTGGTCCCGGACACTTCCATCGCATCAATTTGCTCCGTAACTTTCATAGAACCCAGCTCGGCTCCAATACTGGATCCTATTTTTCCGGCAAAGATCAAAGCAGTTAAAATCGGACCGATTTCCCTGAAAATGGCGACGCCTACCATGGCAGGAATCTGCACCTCTACCCCAAAGTACTCCATGGTAGGCCTGAGTTGCATGGTCAATACCAAACCGATGATAAAGGCTGTCAAACCGACCAAAGGCAGGGATTTATACCCTAAAATGAAACACTGTTTGATAAATTCAGCAAATTCATACCGGGGCTTGAGTCCTTCCACAAAGAACCGGCCTGTAAAACGGGCAATTTCACCTGTTTCGCGAAGGAAAATCCGAAAATTGGTTGGAAGAAGAGGCATGAAAAGGGCAATATGATCATACAAAGATAGGTATTTCAGACCATTATGTGCTGATTCCGTTCACCCTCAAAAATGACTTATGTCATTCTTTAAAACTTAAATTCAGTCTGGAGCGTAATAAGGATCACGCCAATCCTTTAAATATCATTCTCTCGCCATTGAGTATCTTCTCAAAGGAAGGCTAATGAAACCAATCAGCCCAAGCGTTTGGAATCTCAAGATGAAATTTAGAGCAAATACGGATTGATTTCATTTGGTGTTATCGTATCCAGAATTTTATAAATTTTCTTACTTTTGTTTGTATAAATAAGGATATATGAAAAAAGAGGATTTTAAAAATCAAGGAAAGAGTTTAAATCAGTTGACTTTCCTGTTCATCTTTCTTTTCTTTGGGTTTAGGCTGTCCGCCCAGTCCAACATTTTTGAATTGATGGATCGAACAGACCTCAGGTTGCAGGAAGTCGAAGCCTGGGCTGATGATTATTTTGCCCGAGTAGGTACGGGTCAAGGTTCAGGATTTAAACAATACCAGCGATGGCTTTATGAGCGCAGGTTTCATACGGATGAAAATGGATATTTCATTCCCGCTGAAAGAGAGGACAGGGCATATTATACTGCTCTGAAAGCCATGGGGCTGAAATCCAGATCATCCTTTAACTGGACTGAACTAGGTCCGCAAAACTGGACTTATACCAGTGGCTGGAATCCCGGTGTGGGACGAATCACCTCAGTAGCCATTCATCCCTCTGATACAACCATCATTTATGTCAGCTCCCCGGGAGGTGGCATTTGGAAAAGCACCAATAGTGGTTCCAGCTGGACTCCCCTGATTGATTTTGTCAATTCTTCCTGGATGAATGTATTTCATCTGTATATTGACCCAAACAGCACAAGCACACTCTATGCCTGTCTCACCTCCGGTGGTGTACTCAAATCCACCAATTCGGGATCCAGCTGGAGTACAACCGGAAGCGGCCCCAGCAATTCCAGACAAGTAAAAGTCCACCCCTCCAATTCGAGTATTATTTTCTGTGCAGCCGGAAATGGTATCTGGCGTTCTACAAACGGAGGAACCAACTGGACTCAGGTGCACACCACCACCAAGGAAGATATAGAGTTCCACCCCACCAATCCGGATATTATGTATGCTTCAGGATCCAGTGGAACGAGCTGCGTGTTCCGGTCCAGCAACAATGGTCTCAACTGGACTGCCATCACCAGTACCAACGGTATCACACATACCGGACGGACCCTTTTGGCTGTTTCTCCGGATGATCCGGATGTCGTTTATGCTGTTCAGGCCAGTGGCAGTTTATTTGGACGTATGTATCGGTCGAGTGACTCAGGTCAGAACTTTACCACCACTGTCGTGGGCAACCCATCAAATGGCACCAACTATTTTGGCTATGAAACCAATGGAACCGGAACAACCGGACAGGCTACTTATGATATGGCTATTTGCGTCAATCCGGAAAATGTGAATGAAGTCCATATAGCTGGAATCATATGCTGGAAATCCACAAATGGCGCCCTATCCTTTGTGGCTGAAACTGCCTGGTCCTATCCCAATTCCATTGGATATAACCATGCCGACGTTCATGCTTTGGAGTGGATCAACCATACGATCTATTCCGGGTCGGATGGGGGAATTTACAAAAGCACAAACTTTGGTGGAGACTGGACCGATCTTTCTGGCGGGCTGGGCATTCGCCAATTCTATCGGATCGCATGTGCCCAAACGGATCCCAACGTTATCACCACGGGCGCTCAGGACAACGGATCTTCCTTCAGAAGAAGCAATGGCAGTTGGGTTGACTGGCTCGGCGCTGATGGCATGGACAATGTAATCAGTCCCACCAATGCGGCCATAGCAATAGGAACCAGCCAGTATGGGTCTATCTACAAAACCACTAACTCCGGCAGCAGTCGGACCAATCTCACAAAACCCTCCAATGGAAACTGGGTCACTCCCCTGGTGATGCACCCTACCAACCACGACACCATTTATGGAGGTTGGACGGGAGTATGGAGATCGGGCAATGGCGGAAGCAGTTGGACCAATCTGTCTCCCTCCATTACAGTTACTCTGGACGTACTGGCGGTTGCACCTTCCAATACCAATTATATCTATACTTCCAAAGGGACCACCCTATACCGGACCACGGATGGCGGAGCAAGCTGGAGCTCCATCACAGCCCCTGCCAGCATCACCTCTATTTTTGTCAGCAAAAACGATCCATCTAAAATTTGGATCAGCTGCAACAGTTCCACTAACCGGGTTTATGTCTCGACCAACCGGGGAGATAGCTTTACGAATCTGTCCACCGGCCTTCCCTCCATATCAGCCCGTTCAGTAGTAGTAGACGAGGATGCCAGCGGGACTATTTATGTCGGAATGAACATAGGCGTCTATTACCGGGACAGCATCACCAACACATGGGCAGAACATGCCACAGGACTGCCTTTGGTCGCCATCAATGAGGTCGAGATACAGAAATCCGGAAACAAGCTCCGGGTTGCAACCTATGGCCGGGGAGTCTGGGAAAGTGACTTGCAAAATATTGAAACCATTTGCGAAAATCCGACGGGGCTGAACACGACAAACATCACCAACAACAGTGCCACACTGAATTGGAACGCGGTCACGGGCGCCACCGGTTACAAGTTGGATTATAAACTCAGCACCGACAATAACTGGACCGAGTTAGCAGCCAACACCGGATCTACCAGTTTTAACCTGACAGGATTGAGTTCCAATACCAGCTACGACTGGCGTGTCAAGACTAATTGCGGTTCCGACACATCCGGATTCAGTCAAATTTCTTTCACAACTTTGAGCGATTGCAGTGATCCGATCAATCTCAGCTATCTCAGCAACACTTCCGGTCAGGTTAACCTGAGTTGGAATGCAGTGCCCGGTGCGACAAGTTATTCTGTCGATTACAAAGCCTTTAATTCAGGCACATGGATTTCCACATCCGGAACAAACACCAACAGCATCAACATTAGTCCCTTAAGTCCTAACCGCTACGACTGGCGGGTAAAAGCCAATTGCGGATCAGCAAGCAGCAATTTTGTTCAATCCGACTTTCTTATCCACTGCTCATCCAATGGCACCAGCACTTCCCAGGGTTTCATTGATTATGTTGCCTTGGGCAGCATTTCAAGAACTTCAGGCAGTGACGGCGGTTACTATGATGGAACTTCCAGTTCCACCAACATAAAACCCGGAACAGCTTATACCATCACGATTTCTCCTGGATATTCCGGCAACAAGAAAAATACCTATTTCAGAATTTATATTGACTATAACCGGGATGGTGATTTTGCAGATGGAGGCGAACAGGTGGGACAAGTTATTTCCAAGAATGCCAACAACTCTAACATAAGCTTCACGGTACCAACCGGCGCAACCTTGGGCAACTCCAGGCTCCGGGTAGTCATGTCCCCCAGTGCATACCAATCTTATTGCGGAAGTTACAGCAATGGTGAGACCGAAGACTATACAGTCAAGATCACCAACAGTCCGGAAAATGCAGTCTGGACGAATTCAGAAGATTCCAATAAGTTACTGAACTTATTCCCTAATCCTGCCAATGATGAATTAAATCTGGAGTTTCATCTCGAAAAAGATTTGGATCGACTGGAATTCAGATTGATTGACTTGCAAGGCCGCGCGGTGGCTGGCAGCAGGATTTCAGGATTACAAGGAATTAACACCCACAGATTGGACATTCGCTCACTGCCAGAAGGAAGTTATATCATGCAAATGATCCTGCCTGGAACTACTTTTTCAAGGCTGGTTCAAATCGTTCATTAATTAAATAGGTGAATTTAAAGATCCCAATGTCCCCTGCATTGGGATCTTATTTTTATTTAAACTTTACTGTCCAACAGATGACATTTTAAATTTGCATCCCAAAATTCAATTTTACTCATTGAGCTCCCCATTGAACACAAAAAATTCAGTTGCCATAATTTATTCCATCAGTGCCATTAGTCTGCTAGTGGTATCTTTAGTTTATCCATCCTGCCGGAAAGTGCCGGCGAGCCAGACATTTCAAGAAAATCTATCTAT
The DNA here is from genome assembly GCA_029572935.1 of Bacteroidota bacterium. Classification (GTDB taxonomy): domain Bacteria; phylum Bacteroidota; class Bacteroidia; order Chitinophagales; family Saprospiraceae; genus Vicinibacter. The sequence goes on along the minus strand of JAKQHM010000004.1, from coordinate 3,768 downwards.
AGATACCCTGGAAACAAAACCGAATTCTGTTGTACTGGATACCGCGAGCTATTACAAAAAACTCATACTCTTATCCAACGGAGATACGACGGGTCGTTGGCCGGTCAAATCCGCGCTCCCTCTTCCGGGTGCCATTTTGCCTTTTCATAGAATTGTGGCATATTACGGAAACCTTTATTCCAAACAAATGGGCATACTGGGGGAAGTGCCGCCTGAGCAAATGCTACGCCTGCTTCTCCACGAATGTAAAAAATGGGAGAAGGCAGATTCCTTATTCCCTGTCAAACCAGCCTTGCATTATATCGCTTTAACGGCACAGACCACAGGCTCCAGGATGAGCCTGAGAATGCCCTTTCATCAGATCGACAGCATACTTGCATTAGCAAAAAAAATTGACGCACTTGTTTTTTTGGATTTACAACTGGGATGGAGCAATTTGTCCGATGAACTTCCCCGGCTGGAAAAATACCTGTCTATGCCTCAGGTTCACCTTGGAATTGATCCGGAGTTTGCCATGCAGAATGGCAAGATTCCCGGTAGTCAAATCGGTAGTCTGGATGCCTCAGAAGTTAATTACGCGAGCCACTATTTGCGAAAACTGGTCCAAAAACATCAGTTGCCTCCCAAGTTGTTAATCCTACACCGGTTTACGAAAAACATGCTCACAGGTTCTCACCGGATTAAAACTTCTCCTGAGGTTCAGCTTGTCATTCACATGGACGGATTTGGAGCCAGAGCCTTGAAAAAAAATACCTACAGAAGTTATATTTTCCCTGAGCCTGTTCAATTCACCGGTTTTAAAATATTTTACAAAAACGACGCCCGTCTTGACCCTAAAGGAATCTTAAATCCGGAAGACCTGCTCGATCTCAGACCGATCCCAAGCTACATACAATATCAATAGAAATCATAAACACTCATTCAGCGAAGACAAATATGGAATGAATAGTATGAGATCCAAAAAACTGATTTCCTATTGAATATTTTTACTTATCGGATGGAATCAAAAAGTTGATTATATCCTTTCAACGAAAAAGAGGAAATAAGCGGCGCGAAATGAATTTGACCCGTTTGCCTTCAGGAATATATTTAGTGGATTTAAAAAAACTGATGAACGGACCTTCATAACCAAAAGGAGTAAATTGGATTAGAATTTAACCCAAAAGAATTTAAGAAATCTCCTGCCTTGGAGTGTTGTAAAGAATTATAACATAATTATTCACTATTAAAATTCATCCATCCATGTGCAGCACAGATAATTTAAAATAAAATATCAAAGACAGTCATATAATTGCGAAATTGTGCTCATGAAAACTTACTTGATTCTGATTTATTTTACAACTCACTTTTGCTTCCAACTAAATGCAACGACATGGAACGTAGGCCCAAACAAGAACTACAAAAGGCCCAGCGAAGTATCTGGACTGGTTAAAGATGGCGATACTGTCTTGATTGACCCGGCCATATATCCCCAGGATGTATGCCTGTGGAGGGCAAAAAAGTTACTGATTAAAGGGACTTCTCAATACGCACATTTAAAATCGGGAGGTAGGGCCTATGGTCAAAAAGCCATTTGGGTAATCCAGGGTGATTCCACCATCATTGAGAATATTGAGTTTTCAGAATGTGCAGTACCAGACAGAAACGGCGCAGGGATCAGACTGGAAGCGACCCACCTGGTCGTTAGAAACTGTTACTTTCACGACAACCAGGAAGGGATCCTGGCAGGAGACAATCCCGACAGTGATGTGATCATTGAATTTTGTGAATTTTCAGGGAATGGATATGGAGATGGATTGTCACACAATCTTTACATCAACCATGTGCGAAGTCTGACCTTTCAATTTAATTATAGCCATGACAGCAGAGTGGGACATCTTCTAAAGTCCCGGGCTTATAAAAATATGATCCTGTACAATTTATTAAATACAGGAATGGACAATGGCTCCTACGAAATTGACCTTCCCAATGGCGGCCAGTCTGTGGTAATGGGGAATACCCTTATCCAGGGCGTCAACAGTCAAAACAGCACCTTAATTTCATATGGAAAAGAAGGACTCAGCAACCCATCACCTCATGAATTATATTTATCTCACAACACAATCGTCAATAAAAAAGCGAATGGAACATTTGTCAATTTGCAGAATGGTACTGACAAACTCGTTTTACTCAATAATATTTTCGCAGGCCCGGGAATTCCATACAATGGATCGCCTATTGCTGTGGAGGATATCGGGAATCTGAAAAACGGAAATACAACATTCTTTAAATTTGTTGATGCTCAGTCAAATGACTTCAGGCTGGCACTGGGTTCTCCTGCCATTCACTATGGAGTTCCTGTCAAAAACCAATTCCCGGCACTTTCTCCTCAATTTGAATTGTATTCACTGACTAACAGAAAACCCCGACGGCAAGAGTATCTGCCAGATGCCGGAGCCTATGAACGAAATGAACTTAATCCTTTTGTGACACCCATTAAGGGCATTATCGGTCGGGATTTTATTATATCCCTTTATCCCGATCTGGGGACAAATGAAATTTCCGACAACCATTGTTTGGACAAAACCAACAAAAAAAATACAGGCACCCATTTTTCGATCTGTGGCTATGAAAGTATGCACCAGGGTGTCGGGGTCTATTGCATAGACAGCGGCACTGTGATCGCATTGCGCGATGGCATATCCGATGATGGCCCATCAAAGGATTCTTCAGAACAATTAGGCAACTACCTTGTCATTGGTCACGCCGGCGGATGGAGCAGTATTTACGGCAAGCTAAAACAAAATTCCATTAAGGTAAAGGCAGGGGACAAAATACAGGCAGGTGATCCGATTGCGCTGGTGGGTTGCAGTGGCGACTGTGAAGATCCTCACCTATACTTTGAATTAAAATTAGACAATACAAAACTCGTTGACCCCCATGATGGACCCTGTGGCAATCTATTCAGTTTCTGGGAAAATCCCGTTCCCTATGACTCTGCCTTCAGGGTTTGGAAAAGCGGACTGACATCCGGTCCTACTTCAATCCATGATTTACGCAGGAATCAAGAACAAAAATCAGAGTTTGACCTGACAAGAGACAGCATCGTTGAGTACTGGAATCTTATCCATGGCCTAAGGAAAGGGGATGAGTGCAAGATCAGATGGTTTAAAGAAAACGGAGACTTAGCAGGCGAAGAAACCTATTTAATTGACCGCAATCTTTGGAATAATTACCAAATAAAAGGAACCAAGCTGGCTCTATTAGGACCCTGCCAAAAATGCAAATTGGAATATATAGTCAATAATGACAGAAAAGATGAAATAAGTTTCAGGATTAATGGTGTTTCATCAGATTTCAATCCGTACAATGCAAACAAACTCATATACCAAAAGGGAAATCATATCCTGAATACTTCCGGAAGATCATTCGACTATTCTATCTGGTCGACATTGGGACAATTTATATCTGCAGGTTCGATCCAAAATGATGAATCCATTGATTTAAATTTCTTACAAAAGGGTATTTATTATTTTGCAATTAATTCAAATCAAAAACTTTTAGAGACCTTAAAACTAATAATCGAATAAATTAAAAAATCTAAAATTTCAAGATGACAGGGCGGCATTACCCTTCATTCAGTTTGAATTCGTTCGATCCGCTTTTGATTAATTCTTCAATTTGATTGCGGCTGTATTTCTTGAGTACACGCTCCCGGATCAAAGCCTCCTTCTTCGATCCAATACTTTGGACATACACTAATCTCCAGGGCAGCTTACCTCTCGTAAA
>JAKQHM010000048.1 GCA_029572935.1 Bacteroidota bacterium | reverse complement strand
ATCGTGGGTATTATTTTCTCTGTATTTACCGCTTACCTCGTTTCCAGACTGATTATCGACTGGTGGTCAGAGAAAGGAAGGACCATGGGATTTGCATCAGAAATGACCGCCCGTGCCTTCAAAAATCTCAGTTTTGACTGGGTTGGCAAAAGAAAATATGCCTACATTTTCTCCGGCACAATCATCCTGATCAGTTTTGTCTCCTTCTTCACCAGAGGTTTTGAATTGGGTGTAGAATTTAAGGGAGGTTACTCTATCAATGTTCAATTTGAAAAAGAAGTTAACATTGACCAACTCAGAAACAGCCTTACCAAGAGCTTTGAAGGGAATCCGATCGTAAAAAATGTGGATACCAAGAACACGCTCAACATCACCACTTCCTACCTGATCAACGACAACAGTCCGGATGTCAATGTGAAAGTGAAAACCAGACTGCTGGAAGGAATCAACGAAGCCATGGGCACCTCCATCACCATGGAACAGTTTGACCAGGCTCAGGGCGACGGAACCCGTATTTTGTCTTACAGCCAGGTAGGTCCGGTGATCGCCGATGACATCAAAGCAAGTTCGACCAAAGCCATTATACTTTCCCTGGTGGTTATGTTTATTTACATCCTGATCCGTTTCTACAAATGGCAGTACAGTGCCGGAGCCATCATCGCCCTGGCACACGATACGATCGTTGTGTTGGGAGCTTTCTCCTTGTTCCACGGAATTCTTCCCTTCGCCATGGAGATCGACCAGGCCTTCATCGCGGCGGTACTGACGGTAATCGGTTATTCCATGAACGATACGGTGATCATTTTCGACCGGATCAAGGAATACCTCCGGATGGATTCCACTAAAACGGACAAGGAGTTGATCAACGAAGCCGTGACCAGCACACTCTCCAGAACGGTCAACACTTCCCTGGTGACGCTCCTGACGATCGTGATCCTGTTTTTCTTTGGAGGAAGCAGCATCAAGGGATTCTCCTTTGCGCTCATCGTAGGTATCATAATTGGAACCTACTCATCCATCTTTGTGGCCACACCGGTCCTGGTGGACCTCACCAAAAATCTCAAATACAACGTGCGCAAGGTCAGCCAGAAGACGACCAGCAAGGTCGCCAAGGTTTGATCCTGAGCAGCAGTAGGTGAAATGATACAAACAGGCGCCTTCCAATTTTGGGAGGCGCTTGTGTTTTAAGATTATTCCTAATGGAGATTTTCACAACCGCATGACACCAGCACTTCCTATGAAAGGATGTCTGTTATTTTTAATCAGGTTTTTAAAATCATTTAATCCTGACCAACAGATTCGCTTTCAATATAAATTACTCAATTTTTTATCCTGGGTATTGGAATAATTCTGTTCTCCGAAGTGAAATGTGGAAGCGGTATTTAATTTCTTTTTTTCAACATCATGACGCCCCAGGCAACGAGAAGCAACAAGGCCAGGCTCCCAATCCAGAGTTCGTATTTTGTGCTTTCTTGTAAAAGGGAAGGCGCGGTGCTGCTTCCTATCAAAATCATGCCTGCCCAGTTCTCGGGATATACACCTTTTCCCTCTTCCAAATATGCGCGTTTGCTGAGCGCAAGTGCGACGTCCTTGGGAAGCTTTTGGTTTAGGAAGTGATCGTAAAAGGAAGGAATGATGCGGGCTGCTCCTTCTGTCTGGATTTTCCAAAGGGTCGTGATAAAGGATTTTACTCCGGCATAGGCAAAACCTCTGGCCAGGCTGATGTTCCCTTCTCCGCTCCGGTGCTGTCCCAGTGCCGTCTCGCAGGCCGTGAGCGTGATGAGATCCTGATCGAGCCGATGTCGGTACAATTCGCTGAGGTAAAAAAATTGACTGCTGTCTGCCTGTGCAGTCTTCTGGTAAAAGGCGATGAAGCTGCTGTCGGGATCGCTGGAAACGAATCCGTGGGCACACAGATGGAGGTAGGCATTTTTTTGGCTCGCTACAAGAAAGGATTCCTTTGTACCCTGATCGGAGACGCTGGCATCGGGTACCAGCCCACGTATGGCTTCCACTTCTTTTTCCTGATTTTTCAGGTAGGGCAGCAGGGTAGATCCGGGATCAAATCGAGGGGCAAAGAGTGCAAGCTGTGGGCTGAGCGAAGTCTTCGTGCTTTTGCGGTTCATCTCTTGCAGCAAACCGGCAGAGAAGCAATAGCTGATCACGTGATGCTGTACCAGAAAATTCCGTTCGCGCACCTGTGCAGGCAGATCGGGTTTGTCACCGCTTTGCCTGATCAGCAAGGCATCAAAGGAAAGATCGGCGAGCGGTCCGTCGGGAATGATGATCAGTCGTTCCGGAAGCGAATGCCGTCCGGCCACGGACCCGATCAGATGGCGGTACAGTTGATGAGCACTTAGGAGAAAGCTCTCCACGCGTCGGGTATCCAGACTTCCGTCGGCCTGGATCGGGTTGAGGTTAGTCCTGAAGCTGTCCACCCATTCGCTCAGTTCGCTGCGGCTGATGTGTAAAGTATCCAGAGCAATTTCTTTCCGGCTGATCAAGAATATATTGAGCACGCTGTCTTCAATAAAATAGCTCAGGATTGCCTGGTTGCTGTCGATGAGCTGAGTTTGGATCTCGGTGGTGCGCAGCTCCGGTCCCCGGTATTTAAGCGCAAAGTAAGCAGGTGCTTCTTTTTTCAGGCGGGACTGAAATTCCAGCTTTAATTTTTGCGTCTGCTCTTTCAGGGAATCGGATTTTGCTGCGAGGATTTCTGCCTTCATGAGTTCCTCCTGTGCCCGGATGAGCTGTTCCGGCAGCAGATCCGTGGCGTTTTTCAGCCGGGAGGCTTCCAGGAGGGCGAAGGCCTTGCCCTGTTCGCTGATCTGAAAGGCTTGCTCCAGGTAATAGGGGTTTCCGGTCCTCAGATATAATTCCTTGATATCCGCAAAAGCATCCGGCAGCCATTCCTGGGAGCGCTCTGCCAGGATCAGTTTGGCGCGATCGTCTGTCAGGTTGGACCGCATGTAGTTGATCAGGGAGAACAAAGTGTCGTAAGCCGCATTGGCCAGCACCATCATATCGGGATCGGTATAGCTCTGTTTCAATCTCACGCGGCCGATGCTGCCCAGAAGGACCAGGCTGGTCTGATAATCCCTGGAGTAGTGTGAAAGCGGGGGCAGTCCGGTCTTAAACTTATCTTTGTATTGAGGGCCGTACAGTGCCTTGTCGTAAGCGATCAGGGCGTCTTCCATTTTGTTCATCCGGTAGAGATTGGTTCCCAGGTTAAGATGAAGCTGTGTGAACAAATCGGATGGAAGGGAACCCTCATTTTTTATAAATGAGTCAATGCCGGTCTGAAGGACCTCAATTGCTTTTTGATACTGCCCGCTGAACTCAAATGCACCACCCAAGTTGATGCAGGATTGAACAAATAGATCCATTCCATTCTGGTCGTTTTGAAAGTACTCTTTGGTACTGGAAAAAGAAGAAATTGCCTTTTGGATGCAATCGGTGCAAAGTTGAACCTGTCTGGAATATTTAGCTGAATCAAGCCAGACTTTTCCTTCACTGATCCGAAGGTATTGTATATCAAATTCCTTCTGATCCGTCTGATTTTTTTCGACGAGATTTATGCCTCTTGAGATCGTTTGAAG
>JAKQHM010000042.1 GCA_029572935.1 Bacteroidota bacterium | reverse complement strand
GCCAAACACCTCAAAGATAAAGTGGTACCCATCAGAGGAAGACAATGTTCCTCCGAGCAATTGCCGGATGTGGTCAAGAATTTTCCCACCTTCCGCGATTTTGCGAGTGCCAATATCGATCAGATTCTGGGAGATAAAATTTCCACAGGCCTTCATTTGAAAGCCGACCATTTTGCCAGCGTGATGCTGATCCGTAAAGGAAATTCTTTCGAACAAAAACTTTTACCTGTTGAGGCTCAGTTTTCAGCTGTAAAAGGCATTTTGACCGATGACTTCAACGGAGATGGCCATCTCGATATCCTGACTGGAGGTAATTGGTATGCTTCCGAATACGAAACACAACGGGCAGACCAGTCCATAGGCGAACTTTTTGCCGGAGACGGAAAGGGTGGATATCATTTTGTGGCTCCCAAACAGAGTGGAGTATTTATTCCTTTTGATGTCAGGGAACTGATTCCCATTAAGGTTGGACCTTCCAAACGTAAAGCTTTTATAGCAGCAGTCAACAATATGCCTCTGAGATTATTCGTCTTGAACTGATCTTTTAAAATCCTAAACCATGAAATTATTCCCATATATCCTTATATCATTTTTTTTGTCTATTGTAATAATGACTTCCTGTTCCTTGCCGGAAAAAGAGGTCATGACGCCTACCAAAATGACAAACATCATACTGAAAGCAGTATTTGAGCGGGACTCTTCTTTGTTTGAGCAAATATTATATACCAAAGAGGAATTGATCGGGACCGTCAATTTGGCCAAGATTAAAGATGAGATTAAAAAGAATGAAATGAGGATCATCAATGACAAGTACCATTACATTGTCTATCGCGACTCCTGTATGGCTGAATTCAGGGAGCTCATCCGAGCATTTGATAGCCTGGGGATCAAGCCATTCACCATGGATACTGTAGATTTCAACAATTACATGGATCTGGCACGACCGTATTTCAGACTGGAGGCTGATTCCTGGATTCCTGTCGGGCAGGATACTTTTGTGTTGAAAATAAAAAATGCCATTCTGCTTACGGATGGATGGAATCTGGGTTCCGTCAAATTGCTGAAAGCTTCATCGGATAATCCGGACTTTCTGCGCGTCAAGGACAGGATCCTGGCTGAGGAGCGTGAAAAATTAAAGGCAAACCAACAATAAAAGATTATGGCAGGCAGCTGGATGGAAAAGTGGCAGACCAAACCTGTGATCTTTCGTTTTTTGGTCGCGTTTGGTGGACTGTTGGTGTTGTTCTATGCATTTTATTTTTCTCCCCTCTATGAGCAATTCATCATGCCGGGATTGCTCAGATTTCAGGCCGGGATATCCAGTACGGTACTCAGCATTTTGGGATATGAAACAAGGGTGGATGGAGACACTTTGTTCGGAGAAAGGCTGGTGGTAAGTATTCGAGGAGGCTGTGACGGCGTGGAGGCTACGGCACTTTTTATCATCGCTGTACTGGCTTTACCGGGTGTGGCTTCCCGTTTTAAATGGCAGGGCATTATAGTGGGAGGAATCCTTCTTTTCATTTTGAATATTTTCAGGATTGTCGGACTCTATTTGTCAGGAGTTCATCTGCCCTCATTCTTTGAATTTTTTCATTTACATGGTGGCGTGATTGCATTCTTGCTGATCAGCGTGGTCATGTGGTTGATCTGGGTACAATGGGTGATGAAGAAAAACCTAAATCAATAATGGTTCCTAAAATTTTGAAATTCACCCTTTTCTTCCTGCTTGCCTATGGCTTGTCGGTCTTCCTTGTGTCCAAAGTTCCGGGTGCAGACAGCATCTACACTTTGATCCGAAATGCGGTAGGGGGTGTGGTAGGCATTGCACTTCCTTCAGCGCAGATTGAGTCTCAGGTTTTTTCAGATCCGGCGACCGGAAAGTCTGATGTCAGTGCCATGTATCTCGTGTATGGAAATCCCGTTTTAATGAAAAAAACCATGGAAGAGGCACTTGCCTCTGGTGTAACCCAGGTCACATTGCCCACTCGCTCGATCAGTTTCAGGCTTTTTGAAATGTTTATGGTCCCTTTGCTCTTTTTGGTTTCCATTTTTATTGCGACACCAATGAACCATAAGCACCGTTGGAAGGGACTGATCTGGACCCTTCTGATTTTGTTTGTATTTTTATTGATACGTTGCGTTGTGATCTCTTTGTTCAGCATTTCAAATGACCGGATAGGAGTGTACGAATTGGAGGACTCCGCTATGAAATTTCTGCAGACTGTGATTTCGATCTTTTCACTGGGTTTCAGCATGAGTCTGGCTTTCGTTCTATGGCTGATCTTCGGATTTCGTCACAGTGTGTTCATTGATATGCTTCAGAATATTTTTAAAAATCAAAGCAAATGAAGTTCCTATATTTTTTAGTCACAATAGCCTCACTGTCATCTTGCAACAGTGCCATTAAACTTTATGACCTGGAGGAGGCGGATTGTGCCAAGATGGTCTATGGCCAAATCACCACCAGAAGAATGCTTACGGATGCAGATAAGGATTTGCTTTCAAAAAATGGATTGATAATTCAGGATTTTATCTTTGAAAACATTTATTCGGGTGTTTGGAAACATAGTTGGTCCGGGAAAAACCTCGACCGCAGTCCTGTGAAAAATCTCGATCCTCTTACTCCTGATCAGAAACTGGCGGGAGGCATTTTATTGAGTGAAATCGAAAAGGCCGATAACCGAAACGTGACCTTGTTGATTCAAACCATTGGCCCTCTGGTGCCGGAAGCACTGAATGCATACGGCCGGATCATCTCTGAAAAGAATTCCTTCATCAGAATGGAGACTGGAATCCGCAATGTAGTGGACCTCAGTAATCACCCATGTATCAAAACTATTTCTATCTTAGAGGCGGAAAATACTCCTGACTCAAACAAAGAATAAATGAATAGAATATTGCAGATCATTGCAGGCTTCCTGGTTTTGGTAAACATTGGAGGCCAAACGGTATTTGGACAGGTGCAACATCGGCTTTCCGGGGTCACTGACCTGGGATATGCGGTAGAGGGGATCCTGTACCGTGAAATTACTTTCGAATCCCTGCCCGATGTCAAGACCCGTGAAGAATTGAAAGAAAGGGGAGTGATCCTTTATGAACACCTGGAAGGTTTGAGCTGGCTGGCGTCAATCCGCGAGGGTTCTACTGTATTATTTGAGCGCAACGCGGGGTTCCGGTTTGCAGGAGTGGATCTGTATCGAAAAATGAGTACCCCACTCATCGATGGAGAACCCTGTGGCATTTCAGATCTGAGTTCTTACAAGATGATCATCCAGCATATGCCCGGCCTTCCGGAAAACAAGATAAATGCCCTGGCAGAGCATGCTGGCTTGCGCATTGAAAAATACAACGGCGACCACAGGTTATTTTTTGCCTATGTCAACATTGCGGATTGGAGGAATCTGGCACGGGAACCCTGGATCCAGTTTGTCAGCTGTGCCCCGATGCCCGGAGAACCGGAAGACAGGGAGGGACGTGGCATGCACCGCGTCAACCTGGTAGCCAACAATAAATTAGAGAATCTATTCCTGGATGGATCCGGAGTCAAGGTGTGCGTGCGGGACGATGGATTTGTGGGCCCGCACATTGATTTCAAGAACCGGATCACCAACGATGTGTTTGGGGGGAATGGGACCCATGGCGATATGGTCAGCGGTATTTTGTGTGGCGCCGGGAATATTGATCCCGTCATAGAAGGGATGGCCACGGGTGCGGAATTGTTTGTGATCAATTATCAGGATGACTTTTTGGACAAAACCATGGATCTGCATCAGATCAATGGGGTAGTGATCACGAATTCATCCTATTCAAACGGTTGTAATGCGGGATACACAGCACTGAGTCAGATCGTCGACAGGCAAATCTTTCAGAACCAAAGTCTGCTGCATGTTTTTTCTGCAGGCAATTCCAACAATCTGGATTGCGGATATGGTGCCGGCAACCAGTGGGGAAATATCACCGGCGGGCATAAAATAGGAAAGAATGTGCTTACTGCGGCCAATCTGCAATTAAGCTCCTTAGTAGACCCCAGCAGCAGTCGTGGACCTACCCGGGATGGGCGTTTGAGCCCGCATATTTCTGCAAGAGGTACCAATCAGCTCAGCACACAAGACGGAAATATCTATCAGGTGGGCGGTGGTACCAGTGCTGCGAGTCCGGGCGTTGCAGGAGTAGCCACTTTGTTGTACGATGCCTATAAAAGATTCAATGGTGGAGTCAATCCACCTTCAGCCCTGATCAAAGCCACTATCATGAATACAGCAACAGACATTGGCACTCCGGGTCCGGATTACATTTATGGATATGGGGTCATCGATGCCTATCAGGCTTATAAGACTCTGGAGCAAAAAAGATATCAGTCCTTCCGAATTGCCCAAAATCAGGTTCGCGAATTTGATATCCAGATCCCATTAGGCAGCACCCTGGCAAAATTTATGATTTACTGGGCTGAACGCGAGGCTTCTCTGAGCGCCAGAAAGGTTCTGATCAACGATATTGATATGGAGGTGATCAGTCCTACCGGCACAGTGTTGTTGCCTTTAGTGCCTAATCCTACTCCCAACCCAGGCACCCTGGCAGAAGGGGCTAAACCGGGAGTCGATACCCTCAATAATGCGGAGCAGGTGATGATATTGGCTCCTGAAGCGGGTACTTACAAGGTGCGCATCAAAGGTAAGTTTTTACCAGACGTGAATGTGGATATGTTTCTTTTGCATCATTTCGAGCTGGAAACTCTTCGCTTGACTTATCCCATCGGTGGTGAAAAACTGAATACCCTCGAGGCCATTCAAATTTATTATACCTCTAATTCTTCCGACTCCATCAACGTGCGTTATTCAGTCAACGGCGGTGTGAGCTGGGTTGACATCAGATCGCTTCCCGGGAATACCCGGCAGACCAATTGGACTATACCCCTGAACATCAATTCAGATTCCTGTATGGTAGAACTCAGGCAGGGCAATAATTCCGTTCGATCCGGATTGTTCACCATCGCGGCCGGTGTCACCGGAATGCGGGTGTCGAAGTATTGTCCCGGAGAAGTGACATTGAGCTGGAATGCCAGCAACAGAGATAGTTTTCTGATTTACACCATGGGTGAAAAATACATGCAGCCTTTTCGGGTAGTAGATACAAATCGGGTGACAATCTCTGTCACCCCACCGATATCGGATTGGTGGTTTTCAGTAGCAGGATACAGAAATGGCGTCCTGTCGCGCAGAAACAAGGCAATTTCCATCCCGGATACCCTCGTCGCCTGCAATGTGCAAAACGACCTGGCTGTGAAGTTGAGAACAGGTTGGGAGTCCAGGTTTTACCTGGTTTGTGGATCTGAGGCACGTGTGCGACCGGAGGTATTTGTTTACAACAGGAATGTCAACCGTGTGACCGGATTCAAAATTCAATATCAGTCCGGAGGCAATCTGGTAACAGATCAATTTGATGTAAATATCAATTACCGGGATTCCATTTTGGTCACCCTGAAGGAAGGGATTCAGCTTGATTTTGAAGGAACGCGGGATATTCCGATTTGGGTAGAATTGACCACCGATGAAAATCCATACAACGATACGGTCAGAGCTTCCATCGAGGTGGAAATGGTCGCCGACAATAAAGGTGTTTTCCCTCTGGCCGAATCTTTCGATCAGGGAGAAATTCCTTCAGATTGGGTAGTTCGCAATCCAATACCTGTTTCTGACTGGGCGGTAAGCAGTCAGGTACAAGCCAACGGCCAGGGAGGACTGGTGCTGGGATATTCTAATCCCACCATCAGCTACGTGCGTTTCCCCCTGGATTTATATACCCATACCATCGATTTGTCACAGACAACGGATCCCTACTTGTACTTTGATTATGCCTATCATAAATTCTCCGGATCTTTCAACATGCCGGATTCTTTTTATGTAGATATTTATCCGGTTTGCGAGGGAAGCGTGAGCGCTAAAAGGATATTCTTCAGCGGATACACCGATATTTTTACGGTGGATTCAAGCTCAAACCGAAATTGGGTACCACGGAATGCCACAGACTGGAAGGGAATGACCTTTGATCTATCAGATTACAAGGGCAGAAAGGTGGTGATCAATTTTGGTTTCATCAGGGGGCTGAATGGTCATTTTTTTATGGACAATATCAACATTCGCGAGCGCAAATCCGAGACCTTGCCAATTGACATCAGTCGCGATCCTGAAAACATTTGTATATCCAACACGGCAAGGTTTCAGGCTACGAATGATCCAAGGCTCAGTTTATATCGCTGGGATTTTGGACTAAATGCCACACCCCGGATTGCGCTTGGACCTGGTCCTCACAACATACGCTTTTCGTCCGGAGGTCCCCGGATCATCACTTTGAGACTGGTATCTCCGACGATCGATATCATTAAGACACGGGAGATACAGATTTACAATACTCCGGCTCCCAGCTTCTTATTTGAAGTGCAACCAGACAAAAGAACGGTTAAGTTCAATAATCAATCCACTCAGATACAAAGTGTGCTCTGGGATTTTGGAGATGGCAACACCAGTACGGAATTGAGTCCGTTGTATAGCTATGCTGCGCCAGGTGTGTACAGCGTCAGACTGACCATCAGCAATGCCTGCGGTTCCAATTCCAACTCCCGTGTCATTGATTTGATCGGATCTTCTGTGGATGATCAGGTTCAAAAATGGATTCGTCTGTCTCCCAATCCATTTAACGATCTGCTTGTGATCGATTCAGAAGAGGATTTGAAAGGAATCCGTATCATTTCCACCGATGGCAAAACGCAGGAAATACTGATTTCCCAGAACGGACAGCGGCAATATTTGCTTCAGACGGGTCATTGGAAATCCGGAGTTTACTATGTTGGCGTGATGACTCAACGTGGGCTGATTTATGAAAAGACCATCAAGGAGTAGTGGAGAATCATTTTAGAGTGAAATAGAATTTCGTTTCTGTATTCAGATTTCGGAATCCTCTGTGATACAACTGAGATTCATCAGGTAAATTGAAGCCGATGAAGGTCGGTTTTATTAAAAAATTATGGTTCGAAAAAGCAAATTTTCGATGTTCCGAACCAAGATTGAAATATTATTCCTTTATAGCGATCAGATCACGATGTTGATCATCCTGCCGGGCACGATGATGATTTTTTTGATGGTTTGACCTTCGACCCATTTTTTTATTTCTTCCAGCTGCAGGACTGAGTTTTCCAATTCTGATTGCGGGGTAGATCTGGGTACGATCCACTCATACCTCTTCTTTCCATTGACGCTGACAGGATAATTTATCTCATCCGAAATGAGGCAGGACTCATCCTGTACGGGATAGTCTTGATGATGTACGGATCCTGTTCCTCCATAGAAGTGATGTATTTCTTCGGTAATGAAAGGTGCAAAAGGTGCGAGTAATTTATTTAATGTCAGCAAAACTTCTTTGCTCTGGCATTGCAACCTGCGCAGTTCATTGACACAGATCATGAAAGCACTTACAGAAGTATTGAAGGACAGGGACTCCAGATCTGATCTCACTTTTTTGATACAGGTGTGGAGTGCCTTCAAGGCTTCTTTGGATGGAGCGGAATCATCTAAGGAAGGATTTTTATTTTCATCGTAAAATAGCTGGTGGTACTTTTTCAGAAAACCGGATACCCCATTGATGCCTTTGGTATCCCAGGGTTTTGAATCTTCGAGTGGTCCCAGAAACATTTCATACATCCGGAAACAATCTGCTCCATATTCCTCTACTACGTCATCCGGATTGACTACGTTGTGGTATCTTTTTGACATTTTACCGACTTCTGATCGGGTGCGAATGCAGAAGTTCTCAGAAAGTTGATCGGCAGTAGCCGATTGGTTTTTATCGGTAAAAACAGCATGTTCAAAATCGGGCCTCCATTTGATGAAGGAAAGTATCCCTGCCTTGTCCAGATGGGCATCAGGACTACCATATTGTTTGACAAAATCTTTGTGTACCGGAATCCAGGCAATTTCTTCAGATGGCCTTTCGCCAACCAGGTCTTCGGAAATAAACTCTGGGGGATGGCTGTCCTTGATCAGCGCCATACTGTCGATCACCCCCTGGATCATCCCCTGATTCACCAGTCTTTTGAACGGTTCTATGGTAGGGACATAACCCAGATCGTACAAAAACTTATGCCAGAACCGGGAATACATCAGATGACCTACTGCGTGTTCAGTGCCTCCTATATACAAGTCTACATCCTGCCAATAAGACAGTGCTTCCCGGGAAGCAAATTCTTTTTCGTTGGATGGATCCATATATCTGAGAAAGTACCAACTCGATCCTGCATATCCGGGCATGGTGTCTGTTTCTCTTGAGTTTCCTTCAGAAAAATAAACCCAGTCCTCTGCTGCCGCGAGAGGTGATTTGCCTTCCGTGCCACCCTGGATCTGTTGGAGGAAGGGCAGGGTAAGAGGAAGTTCTTCGTCTTTCATGGGATGACAAATACCCTCTTGGTCGTACCAAACCGGAAAAGGCTCTCCCCAATACCGCTGACGACTGAAATTGGCGTCTCGCATCCTGTATTGTGTTTTTCTCTTTCCGACGGTTCTTTTTTCCACCTCGGCAATAGCCTGCTCAATGGCTTGTTCGGGTTCCAACCCATCCAGGATCCCGGAATGGATCAGGGTCCCTTTTTTTTCTTCTATGCTTGATCCCGGAGCAGCAGACTGATCAATCACCTGAATGATGGGCAGATCAAATTTCCGGGCAAAGGCCTGATCTCTGGTATCGTGCCCGGGTACTGCCATGATGGCTCCGGTTCCATATTCGATCAACACGTATTCAGAAATCCAGATGGGAATCTTATCTCCTTTGATTGGATTGATCGCGTAGCTTCCTGTAAAAACGCCGGTTACTGATTTTTGGTCTGACTGTCTGTCGCGGTCTGATCTTTTGGCAACATAATCGAGATAATTTCGAACCTCCTCTTTCTGATTGTCCTGAGTAAGACTTGAGACCAGGCTGTGTTCGGGTGCCAGCACCATAAAGCTCACGCCGTAAATGGTATCGGGCCGGGTGGTAAATATCTCAATAGCTTCATTTGAATTTTCTACTTTAAAATGGATCAGGGCTCCTGTGGATTTGCCTATCCAGTTGCGTTGCATGGTTTTGAGGGATTCACTCCATTCCAGCGTATCCAGGTCCCGGAGCAATCTCTCCGAATAGGCTGAAATCCTCAATGCCCACTGCATCATCGGTTTTTTTTCGACCGGATATCCCCCTCTTTCAGAGACTCCGTCTTTGATTTCATCGTTAGCCAATACAGTGCCCAATGCTTCGCACCAGTTGACGTAAGAAAGCTTTCTGTAAGCCAGTCTATAATTCATAAGGACATCTGCCTGCTCCAAGGCAGACATTTGCTGCCAGTCTTCTGATGAAAACTCAAGTTCTTCCAGGCCGTGAGCCGTCAGCCCCTCTGTGCCTCTTTTGCTGAAATGTTCGGACAGTCGGGCTATGGGCAGTGCTTTCCGGGCGGATGTGTCGTAGTAATGTTCAAAAAGGCGGAGAAAAATCCACTGGGTCCAGCGATAATATTCGGGTTGACAGGTAATGACTTCCCGGCTCCAGTCGTAATTCAATCCGATGTTGTGAAGCTGATCCCTGTACCGCTGCATATTTTGACGGGTTGACTCTGCCGGATGAATACCCGTCTGAATGGCATATTGCTCGGCTGGCAGGCCAAATGCATCAAATCCCATGGGATGGAGCACATTGAATCCGCTCATTTTCTTGTATCGCGCTATGATGTCCGATGCAATGTATCCCAGGGGGTGACCGACATGTAGACCGGATCCTGAGGGATAAGGGAACATATCCAGCACATAAAATTTAGGAAGACTGCTGTCGTTGCTGACCTTGTAGGTTTGGTCCTGGTCCCATTTGCTTTTCCATCGGGCTTCCACCTCGCGGTGATTGTACTCCATCTGATTTGAATTTTCGCAAAAATAGGACTTAGCAGGAAGATTGACGGTCTAACTTACGAAAGCAGCTGATTCGCATGAATGAATGCATCTGTCAGATTGAATAAAAAGTCGTTCCAGACCTCTGCAATCGCATGAAATATGCTGAGGAAGGATCCGTTTGGTAAATCGAGAACAGATGCTTTTGGTATTTTGCCTCAAACTATCTTTGCAAGCTAAGCCTCGAATACATGAATAAAGCATTTGTATTTATTTTTCTGACGGTCCTGATTGATGTCACCGGTTTGGGGATCATCATTCCGGTCCTTCCGGAACTCATCAAAGAATTGACCGGAAGCAGTCTGAGCGATGCGTCCTCCTATGCGGGATGGATGGCGATGACCTATTCGATGATGATGTTCGTCTTCGCTCCTGTGATGGGAGGCTTAAGCGATCAATATGGCCGCCGTCCGGTCTTGTTGTTGTCCTTGTTTGGATTTGGTCTGGATTATCTGCTTCAGGGTTTTGCACCCAATATTTTCTGGCTTTTTACAGGCAGACTACTGGCCGGAGTGACAGGTGCATCCTTCTCCACGGCGGCTGCCTTCATTTCCGATCTCAGCACTCCAGAGAAAAAGGCTCAAAATTTCGGAATGATCGGAGCTGCTTTTGGACTTGGGTTCATCATTGGCCCATTGATCGGAGCATTTCTGGGTACAATGGGGACCAGAGCTCCTTTCTTTGGAGCGGCAGCCCTTGCTTTTGCCAACCTGGTTTTTGGTTATTTTACCTTGCCGGAATCGCTCAAAATAGAGAATCGCCGGAAATTCAGCTGGAAAAGAGCCAATCCTATGGGTACCTTCCGGGTTCTGGGTCGTTACCCTGTTTTGCGCAAATTTGTGGTAGTCCTGTTCTTTATGTACCTGGCGCATTATTCCCTGCAAGCTACCTGGCCCTTTTACACAATGCACAAATTTTCATGGGGACACCGCGAAGTAGGATTTAGCCTGGCTTTTGTGGGTCTGATGATGGCCATTGTTCAGGGGGGGCTGACCCGCATTCTGATCCCACGACTGGGGCCTGTTCGTTCGATTTATATCGGGATGTCAATTGCACTGGTCTCGTATTTGAGTTACGCCTTTGCCAGCGCGGGTTATCAGATGTACATCATTATGTTTGTATTTTCGATCAGTGGGATAGCAGGTCCATCCATACAGGGTATGGTAGCCAATCAGGTGCCGGCGGATGCCCAGGGTGAATTGCAGGGAGGATTGACGGCACTGATGAGCGTGACCGCGATCATTGGGCCATTGCTCATGACTCAATTGTTTCATCTGAGTACCAGACCTGGTCAGCAATTCCAGTTTCCCGGGGCACCCTTCTTTATGGCTTTTCTTTTGGTTTTGGTTTCGCTCCTATTGGTCAGAAAACCTATTGCGGTCTATCTGGCCAGAAAGGGAAATCCATAAGTTGACTTCCCGGTTTATCACCAGAATCAATCTAAGGTGCAAGTCATATGGAAGGAGCGTCCTTTCAGCAGGAACGCAACGAATTTTTAATTGAGAGTGACTTCAGATTTCAATGTCCATCATGGGAGCACTCTTCCACGATGGTATGAAAAGTGTCGTGCAGTTTGGTCAGTGCGCTGGTCAGTTTTTTATCAGAAGCTTTGGATTTCACCAGTTTGTCAATGGCCTTGCTGTCCGCTACCAATAATTTGATGGCATCCCTGATGGCTTTTGTGTCAAATTGTGCGGGTATTTTGGATTTGGACAAGGCGGTTGCATTTTGGACCAATTCAGTACTGCGGTTTTTGACAGGCTTGAGGTCTCCGGATTCACTGGGGTGGAAAGTTTCTGCCAGACTTTTATGGAACGTTTTGATTTCAGGCCATTCGTCAAATTTTCCTTTCTTTTTGGGTATGACCTCGTGGTATCTTCTGCTGACCTCATCCCAGTTGATGACGGTCCAGATTGCGGCCAGGTAATCTCCTCTTTTGTTTTGATATTTCAGGTAGTAGGCGTGTTCCCAGACGTCGATGCCCAGGATGGGTGTGCCCTGGTCGCTGACCACATCCATCAATGGGTTGTCCTGATTGGGTGTGGAGGAAATGGCCAGTTTGCCGGAAGTGTTTATGTAGAGCCAAGCCCAGCCTGATCCAAACCTGCTCATGGCAGCCTTGTTCATTTGAGCCCTCAGGCTGTCCATTCCTCCAAAACCGAGCTGTATGGCTTCCATAAGGTCTTTGCTGGGTTGGGTATTTCGGGATGGGGTCAGGATACTCCAAAACAAACTGTGGTTGTAGTGCCCCCCTCCATTGTTGCGCACGGAGGCAGGATATTTTGAAATATTCTTAAGCAGATCGATGAGTGACAATTGTGCGGATTCATTTCCCTGCAGCGCCTGGTTCAGGTTGTTGATATAAGCGGCATGATGCCTGGAATAATGGATGTTCATGGTGGCGGAATCAATAGAGGGTTCAAGCGCTTTGAATTCATAGGGAAGGGCAGGAAGAGAATAAGGTGCCTGAGCATTCAGACTCATCACTGCTGTCATAAGAGTCATGAGAAGGAAGAATAATCGAAAACGCATATTTTAATTTTTTACAAAGTTACGCCTAATACGGCAAAACTGAATTGAAAGCATGATGGGCTAATTAACCTCATGAAATACAGATATGAATTGAATAAATAAGTTATAATCATATTTGTAAATAAAAGAAAAACAATTAAATACATATTTAAATAAAAAATATTAAAAAAAATATTATCTATAATTTGGTGGGTTCGGAATCGCTTTTCTACCTTTGTAGCACCAAAGGCTGCGAGGCCTTTCCCCAACTTGTGAATGCGTGACGTCAGTCATGGCTATTTTTTAGCATTTTAGTTTCCATACCAAAGAAATTTCCCCGGGTTCATAGTTTGAAGCCTGTGTTTCCCGGACCAACTGTAATTTGATTGATGCGGTTTGAGTGTCCTGCTTTGCGGATGTAAAAGCCCTTAACCTTTAACCTTGATGCGTATGTTACCGACAATGTTCCATTGTCTCGGAGTAAGAAAACTATGCCCTTCGGGGCCGAAAATTCCGGGATTCAGCACGACCCTGATCGCGTTGTGTTCCCTTTTTATCACACTGTTACAGAGCGAGGTCTCGGCGCAATGTGCCTTGGCCTGTCGCAGCAAGGGCAATATATCCCTGGCAGAAAATTGCGAGGCACGCGTACTGGCCTCCATGCTCCTGACCAAAGGTCTGAATTGTCCGGATGCACGATACCGGGTGGACGTCATGGACTACAACATGAAGTTGATTCCGACAAGCCCTGTTCTGACAGAGGACTGGGTCGGAAAGCATGTGACGGTCAGGGTTTTTGACTCTACCTCCCTCAATTCCTGCTGGGGTACCCTGTATGTGGAGGATAAATTCCCCCCCATCATAGAGTGTCATACAGACACTATGTATTGCAATGACGTACGGTACCGGCAGGCTCCCCATTTTTATGATTATTGCGATCCCAACGCCAGCATCAGACTGGTCGATGAGATCTTTTTTCCGTTTTATTGCGATTCTCATTTTGTCAAAATCGTGGTGAGGGCCTGGTCTGCCACGGATAAATATGGAAACAACAGTCCCATCTGCCGCGATACCACCTGGCTGGCCCGCGTGCCCATAGATTCGGTGACTTTTCCTAAAAACTATACCCGTGCAGATTCCTGTCACATAGAATGTGGAAGCAACTATCTGACGGATGCCAATGGCCATCCACATCCGGATGTTACGGATGTGCCCAGGATAGAAGGAATTCCTCTTTGGCCGGATTACAATGTCCTGTGCAATGTAGGTACCTCCTATGAGGATGCTGTTTTGATTGATAATGGGTGCAAAAAGAAAATCCTCAGGATGTGGCGCATCGTGGAGTGGTGGTGTGGAACGGCTGTGGTCAGGACCCATCCACAAACCATTGAAATAGTGGATACCGAGCCACCGCACATTCATTGCCCCTATGACATTACGGCTTCTACCAATCTGGGTTATGGTTGTTTGGCCAGAATCCTGATGCCTCCCATTGTGATCGAAGACAATTGTCAGGACAGTTTTTATGTCACCATCCAATATCCCGGTGGAGTCCTGAGAGGCCAGAATGGCGGGTACATTGAACTGGAAACAGGGGAGCACAATGTTGTGTACATCGTATCGGATGCCTGCGGCAATATAGAAGCCTGCACGGTGCATGTTTCCGTGACGGACAAGAATCCTCCCACCATGGTCTGCGATCAGGGAATTATTGTTGCACTCACCCGCGACGATGTGGTCCATGTGGAAGCAAAGATCTTTGATGAAAATACCCATGATGATTGTAATCTGGACAGGTTGCTCGTCAGGAGAATGGACCGGGGAGCGCCTTGCGGAGCCCAGGATACGGTTTTCAGGCCTGAAGTGGAGTTTTGTTGTGAAGACGCCGGCAAGAAAGTGATGGTCATTCTAAGGGCCTATGACGAAGCCGGAAATTTCAACGATTGCATGGTAGAGGCTGAGATCCAGGACAAGACGCCTCCAGTGATCCGCTGTCCTCATGATTACAGCATTTCATGCGGTACTTATCTCGATACAATGGATCTGAGTCATTTTGGCGGGCCCTATTATTATGACAACTGTATAGTCCAAATGACCGAGCGCGTAGATACTTCTTTAAATCAATGTGGAATCGGATATCTGGGTCGCTGGTTTGTGATCACAGACAATATGGGACGCAAGGATTCCTGTCTGCAAAAAATATTTGTCAATCCAACGGTGTTTTTTGACGAAAACGATATCACCTGGCCCAAGGATACTACGATCTTCTCTTGTGGTGCAGACATCGAACCCGGCAATTTACCGGATGGCTACGGTTATCCGATCTTTAACAGAGTGGTTTGTTCCCATCCTGCTACCTCTTATGAAGATCACCAGTTTAGATATATTCAGGACAGCGCACTATGCTTCAAGGTATTGAGAAAGTGGAAGGTTCTGGATTGGTGTCAGCAAAAAGTCGATTCTCAGGGAAATGTATATATCCCCACCTGGACCCACACGCAGGTGATCAAGGTGAGCAACAAACTTCCGCCCAAACTTCTGGATGACTGTGAAGACCTCATGGTTTGCATCAGTGGTAATGAATGTCTGAAAACACGTGTACAGGTAAGTCATGGGGCAGTGGACGATTGCACTCCTGATGATCTGCTCAAATCCTCCTTCAAGCTGGATTTATATAACAATGGTTTGTTTGACAGCACCTACCAGACCCAGGGCGCGCGCGTATCCTGGGATGGAGATCTCCCGATCGGAGAGCACCGCTTTGTCTGGGTGTTTGAAGACCAGTGCGGCAATAAAGAAGTATGTGATCAGCTGGTTCGCGTCGCAAATTGTAAAGGTCCGACTGCCTACTGTCTGTCCGGCATTGCAGTGAACCTGAGTTCTATGGACGTAGATGGGGATGGCAGACCCGAGGGGGTGGTGGATGTGTGGGCCTCTGATGTGGACAGGGGCAGCTACCAGTTGTGTGGCAATCCGGTGGTAGTTTCTTTTTCCAGCGACACCACGGATAAATTCAGACGCTTTACCTGTGACAGTCTGGGACAGCGCCGCGTTGAGGTTTGGGTCACCGACCGTTACACAGGGCTGCAGGATTTCTGTGTATCCACTGTCGTGGTGCAGGACAACAACCGACTGTGCCCTCGCAGGCTTACGGGCACCCTTGCGGGATTGCTGAAAGCACCTGGTGGAAAGGTAGTCGAGGAAGTTGAAATCCAGGTGGAGAGCAGTCAGGCACATATGGATTCAAAGGCCAGTGGCAACTATTCCTTTTTGAATATTCCATTGGGACAGGATTATGACGTGCGCGCATTAAAAGAAGAAAACTACCTGGAAGGAGTGACCACTCTGGATATTCTCCAGATTCAAAAGCATATACTGGGTACTCAGGAAATCGAATCGCCCTGGCAGAAACTCGCGGCGGACGCCAATTCAGATGCCAGGATCACTGGTGCTGATATCGCAGCCATTCGGAGATTGATTCTGGGTTATGATTATAAATTCAAAAACTCCCGATCCTGGAAGTTCACCCATGCCACGTATCAGTTCCCGGATCCTTCTGATCCATGGTATCAGACCCTTCCGGAAGAATACCGGATCAGGGATATGGCGGGTGACATGATGTATATGGATTTTGTAGGAATTAAGGTCGGTGATGTAAGTAAATCGTCCTGGGATGAATTGAGTAAGGCAACTGAACGCAGTGTGCAATCTCTCGTGCTTGACGCAGGCATTCCGGAAGAAGAGGGAAGAGTCGTGCCGGTCAGAATATCAGAATCAGCCCGACTGCAGGGTATGCAATTTACCCTTCATTTTGATCCCGGCATGAACATGATCACTGGGATCCGGTCCGGAGCCCTGGATATCAACGGTCATTTTGTCAATTATCAGTTTGTTTCGGATGGAGTGGTTCTTTTATCCTGGACACGCGATGAGGAGATCAGTCTTGAACCGGGGACTGAATTATTCAGACTGGAATTCAGAGATCCGGTGAATGAGGATTTCAGGAACTCCATTTTTGCAGGATCGGACGTAATCCGTGCTGAAGCCTATGATGGAGAACTGGGCATCTACAAAATCGAATGGAACAGTGTGGTGACCCAGGAAGACAAGGAGGTGGTATTTGGAATACCCATACCCAATCCTTTTGCAGAGATGACCGTTTTGCCCATGGACGTCAAACAAGATACCGAGTTTACCGTAAGGCTGTTTGATATCAACGGTACGGAATTATACAGCCAGAAAGATCTGGCGGCCAAAGGCAGGAATTACATACGCGTGCGTAAATCTCAATTCCCCAAGCCCGGGGTTTATTTACTGAGGGTGGAGACCGGAGCCTATTCGAGAGGATTCAAGCTGGTGGTCATGGAAAATTAAGGCTTCAAGGTTAATTTCAATATTACAGTTACCTCCGGGTTTTTCAAGGGCCCGGAGGTTTTTTATTGTCGGAAAAGCGATAACTTTGAGCCAAATCCAAGATCATGAGTTTTAATATTACCGGTAAGCTGCACAAAGTTTACCCTTCTGAGAACAAAACCAACACTTTCCAGACCCGGGAATTTGTCATTGTCACCAGCGAACAATACCCACAATACATTAAGTTTCAATTGGTACAGGACCGCTGTGCCATCATCGATCAGTTTGCAGCCGGTCAAAACATCAATGTATATTTCGACCTGAGGGGCCGCGAATGGCAGGAGAAGTATTTTACCAACCTTCAGGCCTGGAAGATCGAAGCGGTAAGCGATGGCGCTGCTCCGCAAAAGGCAGGAGAGAACCTGGTCGGTCAGGACCAATCCGATGACCCCTTTGGTTCTGCCCAGGATAATATTGACGATCTTCCCTTCTGATTATGCCCAGGATGTACATCCTTTCCCTGGTGCTCTGGATTCTGATGGCCAGGTCCCACGCTCAGGATGTATATTTTGCCAGGACGGTTTACGCAGATGACTTATCTCAGTGGAGTCTCCATGATTCTCTGGATGAACCCATTGGTGAATTGCGATCGCGAGGAATGTTGCACGACCGGCTGGACGGCTGGGACTTGAGAGTCGGCGACCGAATCGCATTTATACGAAAGGCCGGCACAGGCCAATCAGATCACTGGCTCTTCAGCATGGAGGGACAGACCCTGACGGCTAATACCACCTGGCCTGGGCAAAGGGACAGCTGGCGGATCACAGACAATCAGACCGCCTATACGCTGATCAGACGGATTGACGATGATGGCCTTGACTGGAGGCTGATAGATGGTGGCGGGGAGACGCTGGTATCAATGTACAATGAATATGTACGGGATTACCGTGACTGGATTCTGGAGTACAATGAAGAACTGGTTGGCCAGGATTGGGTCTTGGTGTCCTTGTTTTTAGTGATCAGGAATATACCCGTTCATTGAAGTGGCAATGTTTAATGGATAATTGACAATCGTCGCGCAAGTCGCGAATGGATACTTGTCGTTAAGCCAAATAACTATTTCTTAAATTATATGAAGACTTCAAGAATTTCTAATATTTCACAAATTTAAAGGAATGTAGATTTTGTTTCTTGTCAGTAACTAACAAATAGTAGACCCCAGGTATCAGTTTATTGATTGGAATCATATCATTTTTTTCTTGCCATTGACCCTGTTCTACAACAGACCCCATAATGGAGTAGATGGAGTATTCTTGTATTTCGATTAGGCCATCTGTTGATTGACTCAACTGTAAAAAATTGTTGGATAGACTTGCATTTAGACTCAAACCAAAGCCTGATTTTGAATTATGTACGCTTGTGAATATTTCTTTTGTGTTCGTATAGATTCCATCCATTGCAAGACTCAGAAAAACTTGTTCATCCTTTGTTACTACTCCAGATTTGATCGTCCAGGAATCATATTCACTATGGCCAAGACCGGAACTGGTAAACCGATGTGAAAATGAATTGTCTTTCGTGGCGATAAGGGCAACTGGAGAATCGTCCCTTCTTGGATAAGCCAAAATATAATCTTGATCAACTACTTTAAAGGACCAACTCGTTTTTTCAAAATCTGGGTGGAAAAGTGTATAGGCTCCCGAGTTATCTACTAAATACAATTGTCGTGATTTGTTGTATTTCGGATCCTTGCTAATAGCAGATACTAAAAACATACCATCTTTTATCTGGATCAATTCACTTAATTCCAAAAAGTCCTGGAATCGATCATCCTCTTTCCAAGTCATTCCCTTATCTGGTGAATAAATTACATTACTTACGCCTCCATAATTATATTCTGAATTTGAAATAATCCAATTATTACTCTGATCAACTGTAGTCTCGATACTCGGAAGGAACTTGTTGATAGAAGTTAATGGTAAGCTAGTGGTTTTCCAGTTTCTTCCGCCATCTGCAGAATAGTAAAATACAGGCTTATCTAAAGATTCCCCTTCGTCAATTGCTTCCAATATCAAATCCTGACCGATAGAATAACAATGATAAAGTTTAACTTTTGGTCTGATAAGATGGCCTGTAATTATGTTGTCCCAGCTGTTTGTTAGCGGATTGTATAGGTTAACCTCTTTGTTGAGTGTAATCGCCACAGCATTTCCTTCCTTATTGATCGCTAGTCCAGTGACCTCAAAACCAAAAACCTTCAGATAGCCCCAGGTTTTACCGTGATCATTACTCACTAAATATCTTGTTTTGGTCCATCCATCACACGGACGCATTCCGTAGAGTCTTCCTTCTCTATCTGCTTTAAGATCGATCAAATTCTCCAGTCGAATATCCAGAACTACTTCTTTCCAACTTTTATATTTAGGAGAGAGGCAATACACTCTTGACGCACCGCAAATGGTGCCGTAAGATATAAGAGCAGAGAGTGAATCTTTGAAACTATAGCAGTTGTTCACCTCATCTTCACTCGGTAATGGTATATTCTGACTCAACTGCTCACATCGGTACCAATGATCCAGGTTCATTCCATCAGACATGTACACACCAGAGTTTGCCACAATGAATACCTCACCATTGGCAGTTAGAGAGAAATTATAAATTCTGTTAAGTTGTCTACTTGGGTCTATGATTAACTCATTATACTTGAAGGGATCCTGATAGGATGCAGCAAAGAGTTTTTCTGAACCATGATTACGATATAGTACTGATCCATTCTCTGATACGAGTATGTTATGATCAGTCAGATCTCCATAATATTTAGAATATAAGAAGTAATCACCAGTTTTTGAATTAAATTTATAAATCCGAACGGTGTCTGTGCGGGTATTAGAATGGACTGCCACAAGGAAATTGTTTTCCTCTGTAAAAAAAACTTTCAATTGTATTGTAAGCAGAAAAGATAAGCTTTTTTCTATCAAAATTTAAATTTGAATCTATAGGAAATACATTATCCCCTTCTATAGCAAACAAATTGCCTTCCTGATCCATTTTCGTAACATCGGGTGCTAGGTAATTCCCACCCCTAATTTTAATTAAATCTCCATTTTTAGTTAATTCGTAAAATGCGGATGGTTGTATTAAGGGAAACAAACCGATGTATAGTTTTTCACGAACTACTTCAAGATTTTTTACTGCTAAATTGTTAAATTTAATGTCGAATGGTGCTATTAAATTCCAGTTTATCCCACTGTCCCGTGATTCGAATATTTCATGTGTTTTCCTAAGACTTATATAGTATCGATTGTCAGGAAGAATGGCAATGTCATCCACCTCGTAATAAGGTTCTGTAAGGGTGGATTTCCAATCCAGCTGTGCTTTTAGAAAGGAAAAAGAACAGCAGAATACAAAAATTATTTGGAGAAATTGCATCATATTTAATCTTCCTCACATGTACATGAGTAATTGTATACGCGAATGTAAATTTCGCAACTATAGCAACCTCCAAGCGTGCATTCTTCCGTTATAGTGTTAAGAAAAAAATCTATGTCTTTTATTGATGTTGCACACGAAGGCATACCTTGTATTGCTCTCTTTCTCGCCCTGGCGATCATTGAATCCTGCAATACTTGATCCGCATAATTACATAGATACCCTAAACTACCACATTCGTATGGATCGCAATCTTCACGAGAGCAGCAATATTGCCAAGGATTAATACTCTCACTATTGATAACTATGGGTGTTGCCAGTCCAAAAACCGGACTGCTTATACAGCATTGTGGTCCGCATTCCGTTGGTGGAGGGCAACCCATGATTATAGAATTTAACTCGGCAAATAATGCCGTTGCAAAAGCACCGTTGGTGGAATAGGAACACGGGTCAACATCATTTCTGGGACAACCAAGATTCGGCTGTTCTATCAAATCATTTTTTAGTGGAACTGAGATTTTCTTGTCGTTGAGTTCTTCAGGCCAATTTACTCCCCAACCTAAAACTAAAAAGATCAAGGGAAAGAAGTTAAGGTAAGGATTCAGCTTTAGAGTAGATTTATCTGCTCGCCTAAGCCTAAAAGGCCGATTTGTAGATTGATACATAATTGAAGATTTAAATTATTTAAAAAATAATATTCTTTAAATCTTAAATCATACCTGCAAAGGTGTAAAACAATGGTTTTATTTTATTATTTAGGTCAAGTTTATTAATTGCAATGATAATATTTAAGAAATTGGAATGAAATAACCAAAAATAGTTATTTTTCAATTATAATTTAAGTAGTATATATAAATAATTGGAGGTCAATAGTAAATAAATAATTGATTAATAGTTTAAAATATAAAAGGTAAACTAAAATTTTCAAAAAAAAAGTCCGATTGGATTTCAATCGGACTTTTTTAATTATCGACATTTGTTGATTTATTCCGTCATCATGGAAAAGTTCTTTGGATCGGTTACGCTGAAAACATAAGACCGGGTGCAGGTCTCGTGGACGTACACATCGTATCCGCTCACCACACCGGTCACCCGGATCCTTTTGTATTTCGGATCCTGGATGTCCATGAACAGGGAGTCCGGTACGCTTTCTGCGAACTCGATCTTTACGGTATAATCGTAATTATCCGGATCGCGGACGAAAATGGTTCTACCCCCCTGGAGCACATTGCGGTTGCGCAATTCCACTTCCATGGTAAAGGTTTTCCCTTCACAGGGCATGGTCTTGCCGCAGGGGCCCTTGCAATCCGTTCTGGCAGCAAGAGAGGTCACTCCTTTCACGTGCGTGTTGCCGGTGCCGCAGGCATAGAGTATCAGTACGACCCATAGCAGGCCAAAGTATTTCATGGTTGTTGATTTATGAATGAATTGAAAAATCATTTTCCGGACAACTCTTTGTACAACCTGTCGGCCCGGTAAATATGCTTCATAGCTGCCAGGATTCCTCCTGCATGCACGCATACAGAGCGGTTGGATGTTTCATCGTAGATAAAATTACCAGGCAGGGACTCAATGTTTCCGTCGAAAATAAGACCCACCGCTTCTTTGTTGCGGTTGATGATCGGGCTACCGGAATTTCCACCGATGATGTCGTTTGTTGCGACAAAATTCAAAGGTGACTGAAGCAATTCCATGGATGGGTTATTCCATTTTTCAGGCAGGGACCAGGGATATTTGGAAGCGAAGGAAAAATGACGGTCATACAAACCGAAAAAGGTCGTCATATAAGGTGCTGTGGTACCATTGTATTGATAGCCGGCTACCTTGCCATCTGAGATCCGCAGGGTGAAGGTTGCATCCGGGGGAAGGTTGGTTCCTTTTACCGCAAAAACGGAGTTGGCTATGCGGGCTTCCAAAGCACGTCTGCGCGGGGTGCTGGATTGGAAGGCCTCTACGGCCTCATTGTATTTGGGTACGAGGATACGGGATACCTCCAAAATAGGGTCGTCATTTTTCTTGAATTTCTCCGCGTTCATGGAAAGCATTTTTTCCAGCTTGTCCGCATCAGTGAAATCAGTTTTCTTCAATATTTTCTCAGCACGGTCGGAAGCAGATTTTCCATCCAGGATCTTTCCTACAAATTTATTTTCCGGATGCTCATACTTCTGCATTTCCTCCAGGAAAGTGGCAAAGTATAATTTCTCCTTATCTGAGTTGATGTCTTTGCACAAATTGCGGATCTGGCCTTTCAGTTTTTCCACATCAGTAGCTTTATCCGGCATCCCCATCATTTTTTCATAGCGTCCCAGGGTGTGGATGAGGTTGACGACATTTCCTTTGATACCGCCGGGACTTCCCAGTGTGACCACCATCGCGTGTTTTTGCAGGCTTTGGGTGGCATTGGCCAGTTCGTTCCAGGGATCTTCACCCTTGATTTTGGTTTTGCTGCGAATCTCGTCTTCCATGGCTTTTTTTCTGGCCATCAGGTCCGGATTGCGAAGGCCTCCCAAAATTCCGGAAAAAGCCTTTTGGCTGTTGCTCAGTCCGAAAATATCGTTCTGAAGGTCTACGTTCGGATTGGCGGCGTATTCTTTTTCCAGGATCTTGATGCGGTTGTTGAGCATTTCCAGCTGCATGGGGTAGCGGTAATCGCGGTCATACTCCAGCTGCTTGGAGGTGCGGTATCTTTCGGTGTTGCCAGGGTTTCCGATTACAAAAACGGGTTCCCCTTCCTTGATGCCTTCCGGGTTGAATTTAAAATAGTTTGCACTGGAATTTACAGGATTTCCATTTTCGTCATACGCCCTCCAGAAAGTACAATCCAGAGTGTAGCGGGGATAAGTGAAGTTGTCCGGATCTCCACCAAAATAACCCAGATCAGTCTCTGGGATCATGACCAGACGGATGTCTCCATATTTTTTATAACCATACAGACTGAATCTGCCACCTGAATAGTAGGTGACTGTCTGGATGCGCAGTCCCTTCCATCCGTCCATTTGCTCGTATTGTCTTTTGATCTGAGCCAGGGCACTGTCCTGGAATACTTTCCTCTGGTTGTCGTCCTTGGCCTTATCCATTTGCTTGAGCACCTGTTCGGAAACATCAGCCACCATGATGAGTTGCTCGACAAAGAGACCTTCTGCTTTACGTTCATCGGCCTGGGTAGCTGCATAAAAGCCATTCTTGTCAAAGTTTTCTCCTTCTTTCTGCAATGCGGTAACTACGTCGCGGGAGCAATGGTGGTTGGTCATGATCAATCCGTTCGGAGAAACGAACGAAGCGGAACACCAGCTGGCAAAACGGAGTGAGGATTTGCGGACGTCGTCAAACCACTTATCCTCAGGGGCAAAACCGTAGGCTTCCTTAAACCAGGCCTTGGGCGGATTCTCAAAAGTCCACATTTTGCCAAAATCAAATCTTTTGGGTACGCTCAGATCATTTTGTCCAAATGCCTGAAAGCTAATCAAAAGGCTTAAAAACAATAATTTACATATTTTCATAAATTCTAATTTGTAATTTCTGGTTTAAAATCCTGCAAAGATAAGATAACGCAGGGACAGGACCCTGTATTTTACTCAGAAAGGACTCTGCGAAAACAAGTTACTTCCTTACTGTCTGACTTATCCCTAATGGTCACTGGATAAGTAGCTTCCTGATTTTTCTCTCTGTACCGTTCTGATAGGCGTATCACATTTTCATGAGCAGAAAGCAGCAGGAGCTAAATCGAACATCCCCCATGGTCAGACTTTCCTCATTCTGCCAGAACCTTTTCAATGGAATGAATGGTCAGGGGATGGTAGATTTTGCGAGCTTCGGCAAATAGTGTAAGAGCTTCGGCTTTGCGTCCATGCGTGGCCATTGATTCGTACAAGGGCAGAACAAATTTTCTACGCCCAATGCTGTTCAGGAAGGAGCGTACCGTTTCTTCGTGGCCCTGATACCGGTCCGAATTGATGATGTACCGTATCCAAACAAAGGCTATTTCGGCATTGCCGGATTGCCGGGATCGGATGGTCTGATCCAGAGCCGGCAGAATCCAGTCTGCCTGATCTGTTGGGAGGGCTCTGAGAAAATGGAGCCACTCGTGTGTGGACCATTTGCCGGTCTGATGGGTATCTAACTTATGGCTGCGGAGAAAATCCGATCTGAGCAGGTCTACCTGATCAAAGAGCAAGGTGCTGTAAGAAGGTATAAAATCAATGAGTCCGGGCTCGTAAATCCACTTACGCACGGTATCGCTGATGGTTACCGGAAGCGGGCCGGCGTTTTTCTCGAGAAAATCCAGGAAACCTTCCGTTGAGTTGGATTGGAAGGCAAAATGTCTGAAATAGTCGCTCAGGAATTGATCCCACCGGGATCTTCCCAATCGCTCTTCCAGAAAGCGGAGCAGAAGTTTCCCTTTTTCGTACGCTATGTCGCTCAGAGCTGATTCAGGATCCTTGCCTCTGAGGTCCAGTTTTAATTTGGTGAGATCGGGGTCGCTGCTCATATCCTCCAGAGTTTTCTTGAGGTCCTGCCATCCCAGGTGGCTGAGCATATCGGCATAGTCTTTTCCGTAAAGCGACTCCATGATCCTGCTTTCGAAATAAGTAGTAAATCCTTCGTTGAGCCAGAAATCCTGCCAGGTGGTGTTGGTCACCAGATTGCCGGACCAGGAGTGTGCCAATTCGTGGGCCAGGAGGGAAGTAAGGGAGCGGTCTCCCGCGATTACGGTGGGGGTGAGAAAGGTGAGCTTGGGATTTTCCATGCCGCCAAAAGGAAATCCGGTAGGCAGCACGATGACATCGTATCGGCCCCATTCGTATTTTCCATAGAGCGCTTCGGCAGCAAGTACCATCTTCTCGAGGTCAGCAAATTCATAGGCGGCCTTGTCCAGCAAGCCGGGGTCGGCGTATACTCCGGTGCGATCACCGATGGATTTGAAATCAAAATCTCCGGCGGCAAGGGCCATCAGGTAGGCAGGCACCGGCTTATCCATTTTGAAATGGTAAATGCCACTGTCGTTGCGCATCTGAGGATTGTCGGCGCTCATCAGGGCAATCATGCCGGAGGGGACCTGTACACGGGCTGTGTAGCTGAATCGAATGGCTGGACCGTCCTGACAAGGTATCCAACTCCGTGCATAGATGGACTGGCTTTGTGTAAACAGACATGGATACCGGCCGGATTGGGTCATTCCCGCGTCCAGCCATTGTAAAGCCAGGGCTTCTGCAGCTGTGGAGTAGGAGACAATCACCTTCCGCGTATCATTCCGAATCGGTATGCGGACATAGCTACCCAGGACGCTGTCCGGTTTCTCTGGTTGGAAAAATGTTCCTTTTTCGCGATTACCCTGCGCATCTTCGATATAGACCTCTTGAATGTCCAGATCCATGGCATCCAGGACCAGGCTTTCAGATCCCAGGTTTTGTATATCCCATTGGGCAGTTCCCTGTATTTTTTTCGCATCAAAATCACAGACTATATCCAGGTGCAGATGGGTGGTGACTACGCTGTCCGGTCTTGAGAAACTGTGTGGATCCGGTCTGGGTATCTCAGCCTTTTGGTTTGTTTGGCAGGAGATAAACAGGAAGGTCAGGATAGTGAGAAGATACCAATGGGTCGTTTGCATGCCACAAATTTACAGACTGTCCACCAGAAGCTTTCCTTGATTTGCCTGCTTTTGATGCATCAGCCACAGACCTGCTTCAGGACCCATTTGAAAAAGGAGGTCGAGTATGCTCATATCTGCTCTCCGGGCCGGCAAGCCGGGCATGGGGGGTAATAATTGTTTTGCCAGTTTTCCGGGCTTCAACAAACCCCGTGCATCCCCATTTTCAGGGAGAAAGGACATTGCGTAGGATTCAGTCTGCCGCAAACGGATGTTGATCCGGAGTTGATTCAGGATCCATTCTAAAATCCTGAAATTAAAATTAAAAAGATGCTCTTCATCAGAATCAAGGAGTTCAGCCAGCTCATCCGAGTAGTAGATGTAGAAAGGACTTCTGCCATACAAGGTTTGCAGCGTTCTTTTGTGTTCGCGCTGCCAGGCTGCATCGCGGCTGATCCGCACCTCTCTGATGGGCATGGATTCATTTTTACCGGCGCATAAGGGGATGCTCATTGCAATCGGTCCCTTGGAGGAATGCAATACGTAGCGATTTCTAAAACTTCTCTTTTGGTAATGTTCATAAGCCTCCAGAAAAACCTCACTTTCAGCAGCCAGCATAAACCATAGTGCTGGAGGAAAGATCATGGTCTCGGTTAGAAAGGCATTCACTTGAGATGATATTTGGATGGTGGTGAAACACATCTTTTCGAAGTGAGTTCAAAAAATATCCGCGACAGGATAAGAAAGGAATAGGTGTATCTTGGATTTTGCCTTTTGTATCGGAACAAATGCACCATTCCTTACAATTTGGAATTTATTTAATTTTAGACGAAATCCTGATAAGTTCAAAGGTTATGATCAGGACCTAACCAATGCACAAACTACTGATGTGGGAATGGATCCTAAAAATATGATGAGCTTGATTCTTTGGTCAGCTCTTAGGTTGGGGTGAAGTCTTTTTTTGATTATTTCTGCGCGGGAATATTTAAAATACTGGAATATCGGCCCCAAGGGGATCCATATGAAGGGCATGGTGGTGGAACTCGTGGACCGGCCGAGAAAATTCGGAGAAATGGCCCGTTCGAGTGCATTAGGAGAAGGATGAATGGATTCTGTCTATAGCCTTGAAGGTAGTATCTGGAATGGTTGAAGTCGAGTGGGTAGAGTGACTTGAAGGTACTATTGAAGTTGGGGAAGGAGAATATGAATTTGAAATATCGAAGGTCGGGGGAAAATGAAAGATAGATTATATTGCTACGCAGAATTACGATTAATGATTGTAGGGTTTTACAACTGCCTTCTTAAAGTTATGAATTTGAGTTTTTTTATTGCAAAGACAGGTTTTAAGGCTATTATTATCTGACAGAAGGTTTGAAAACATCAGACTCTGAGTATGCCGCGAAAGCCTCTGGCTGCATAGTAGGATTCTGCTCCATTGTGGTATATGAAAGTTCTGCTATAGCGATGATCTCCAAAGATGGCACCTCCCAATTTGCGGAGCCCGGGCGCAGTCTTCAGCCAGCTGGACGTTTTTAAATCAAAGGGTCCCCGCAGTTGTAAGGTATGATACTCTTCTTCTGTCATCAGCTCGATCCCCATCTCTGAGGCCATACCGGCGGCACTATGCCAGGGTTTATTTTCCTTCCTGGATTGAAGCGCCTCCGGATCGTAGCAGATGCTTCGTCTTTCCTTGGGACTTTCTGCAGAGCAGTCGCAAAAAATGTATTCGTGGGTCTGTAAATCCTGTCCAATTACATCCGGCTCTCCTCCCGTGTTTTCCATCTGGGATAAGGACCATAGTTTGGCGGGATTAGCAAGCAATTTTTCCTCTATCTGGCCCCATTCTGTATCCGGATGTCGCTTGGTGTTTTTCAGAAATCTGGCTTTCAGAATGTTTAGCAGACTTTCCGTATCCTGAGCTGAAAGTAATTTTTGATGGGGCATGGACATATGTTTAAGTTATTCGGTATTAAGATTTATATGGAATCAAATATAAGGATATTCCTGAATATTCCTTGGGGATTAAGTGTCTCATGTGCCATGTTCCGGATGGTTTATGGAGGCAGCTATTACCTTCAAAGATCACTTTTAATAAATTTTATACGGAAGTTGGATTTCGTATATAATTCCATGTAGAAATTCCATCAAATCAGAATTTGACCACATGCGCCTGTTCTAAAAGTTTTTTTGCTTCCTTCCATGTAGGCAATGTTTGGGTATCAATGGTGATCGTCCTGATCTCTTTAGCGATTTGTTTGCTTCTTTTCATGGCCTCCAGATGTGCACCGCTGTGGGCAAAGTCCTTAAGGTCTTTTTCATTTTCCCATAGGGTCATGGTATAATGCTTTTTCCATAATCCTCTTTTTTTAAATTCTTTTGCCTCGGTGGTTTTTAGTTGCCGGAGGATAGCAAGAGCTTGTGCAGACAGGGCAAAAAATTTGAAAGGGTCTTTTAGTTCGATGGAAGTGATGGTAGCTTTCATAATACGTTTAGAGTTTCAATTAATATGATTTTTTGCATTTATTCTTTATTAACGATTTGTTCGATCTCGAAATTTCAAATCTCTCATCACATCTGTCCAAAATAATTTTTTAAAATTGGACTTCCCCACTTTTTGTCGCGCAAAAAGTGGACAAAAACGCAGCCTTTTCTAAGGCGGCTTCTCTTTTGGCTACTTCAGTCCTTAATTGATTCAGATGGCAAGCTTTGCTTTTGGGCCAGATTTTGGGCGCTGTATATTGCCGCTCCACAATTTCATTCAAAATTATAGAGTAGTTTGATGGATTCTTTTTATTAAATTTCGTTTACGGAGCGACAATATAAGGCGCTATTTCCAAAATCTGACCTCCTGAGGCCGCTGGACGAAAAGGCTCTTTAAATTCTCCATAATTGTGAATTCAGTTCAATTATGAAAGTCGGTTTTTATGTATTTTGAGTGCGGCCTAAGACTCCGCAGCTCGGGACCCAACCAGCGAATGTCGCGGCCATGCTAAAAACTGTATGAGCCCAACTGAGCAGCTTAAACAAATATCGAGTTGACGAAGTGGCGGTAGACAAGCCCTGAAGGAGAACATAGCGGCGAGTTTTTTTAGCATAGCGACAAAGCTGATGTTGGGTGAGCGAGGGGTCTAGCCGCGAGTTTTCTTTGGTTACTTTCTTTTGACGGTCAAAAGAAAGTAACATCCATGTATTTCTGATTCTGAGGAATTGATATGAAAGGTAAGGGGTTCAATTTTAAAATCCCCTGTTGGCGCAAGGCTTCCCGTCCAGCCTTTGCTGGAGGACGGGTGACCCTGTTGGCAATTACCCTTCCATTTCTGGTCTTTTTTATTGATATATAGTATGATAAATATTAAAAAATAAAAATTATTTTTTAATATCCCTTATAAATGAACACTGTTCACTAACTTTGCATTGTTAATTCAATTATGGGCATCAGCGAAAGAAAGGAAAGAGAAAAACTGGAACTCAGGGAGTTGATCCTCCTGAAGGCCAAGGAACTGCTGCTCGCAGAGGGATACGACAAACTA
>JAKQHM010000036.1 GCA_029572935.1 Bacteroidota bacterium | reverse complement strand
GGGTAAAATATCATTGAATCCAACGATCCAATTAAAATCATGCTTCTGTGCCATTACAGCAGAAAATGAATATAATGTTATAATCAATGGAATTAAGAATTTCATAAACCAAATGGATTATTGAGATTATAATTAAAACTTAATAAAAGGAATACACTGGATTGAAATCCCTTCGGTCCTCATGAGTATGTGGTAGATACCGGATGGCCATTCGGAGGTATTCACCCTGGTCATAGATTCCTTATGTCCTATTAAACTATACATTGGCCTACCCATCAGATCATAAATCAGGATATCATAAGATCCGGAATGTTCCATCCCATTTTCCAATTCCAACCAATCCAATATGGGATTGGGTTTTATATTTAGATAACTGGAATAAATCTGATCTTTGTTTTTTGAAACCAATTCTGACTCCTCTTCACACAAAGCCTCATCATCAAACAAGACCTCCGGTTTGTAATGAGCATATATACTTCTGGCGAGAAAAACAAGATTACCAGAACTAAGTGGGCACAAATTGGCTAGTTCAAACACATCAGCCAATTCAGTAGAATCTGCTTCCAGTAATTTAGGAAAAATCAAATCAAGTTGCAATTGTCTGACCGATTTTTCATTGGTCTCTATAGACCCTGAAGGACTTAAGTAGTTTAGAATTTGTTGGGCAGAAGCTTTAACTGAACTCATCCAGCTTAAGTGCATTGTATCATTGGAATACAAAATGGAATCTACAACGAGCAAACTGTCTGAGAATAGCTCCATTTGTTCAAATAAATCTGTGCTATCTTGTTCGTCTTCGGCAAATTCAAGTTCGGCAAATAAAGAGTCAAGAACAATTGAATAGACACTGGTTAGATTTACCAGTGAATCCATTAAAAGAACATCTCCATATTGAATAGAAGCTGCATGATAAATTAGGCTGTCAAACAAATGTAATTTCATCAGATTGCTTCCAAACTGAGCATCGTAGAAGGAATCAAGTGAGGCATGTTCAGAAAGAAGATCCGGGTAAATCCGCAATAGCTGATACAATTGTCTGGCACCATCCCATTGTAGAATATCTCCATTTTTTTCTCCAGAAAGTTCCCCTTCTGCTACGGCAATGTCCGTATCTGAAAAATATTCTTCCGGATGGCCCCGTAATTCAGTCATCGGGATCTGGCATATACTGGATGATAAACACGGAGTAGTAACAGTCACATTTACCGTGGTAAACCAATCTGTACCATTACTTGAACAAGACTGAGAAGGATTGATGACCTGCGGCCAGGCAGGCAGACTGCATCCAGCGGCTCTTATCTTAGATAAAAATTCGAAACTTCTAGTCAATCTTGCATCGGTGCGTTGACTTTGTTGTGGCGGTGCCCAGGTGTTTTCAGACACTTGTCCTGCTTTGGGGTTGCGCGTATCCGGCTGTGGGCCAAAATAACCATCCTGGATCAATAATCCGTTTGTATAAGAACCCTGGCTGCGGTTCCCATACCAGGTGGTCCTGGTATTATCTCCGGTGAACCGATAGGCATCGATAGGATTGATCACTGTATTGCAACATTCTATATTTCCTATACTTTTATTGGTCATAATTCCTGCAGGCACATTTTCATCCTGGACTGACGATTCAACCAGATTGCTGATGAGGTAATTATAATGGCTTGCCCTGAGTTCAATTCCAGTGGACAAGACAACATCCTCCGGCTTGGCTAAATCAAATGATATGTCATTTGCGTGGATGTAATGACCGGTAGAAGATTCAAGAAATATACCCCAGCAGCCGATGTCCAAAGAGAACTCATTTAAGGAAATATCTCCTGCACCTCCCTGAGCATTAATGAGGCTGATGGCTTTGCGGTCCGGATGTGTAGGTCTCGGCGAAATGGTAAATGTATTGGATTGTATGATAGGAGCAATCCCAGGTAATGGTGAAATGGCATAAACTCCGTGCCTGTCAAAAGTAAATTCATTCTCATATATTTTTGACTTTGATCTCGCATTCAGATCATATATAGCAGCCGTAACACTATCTGTCTGATTCATTTTCACTTCTACCAGATCAGAAGACTGGGCACGAATTCCGGTAAATAATTGGAACATCCCACAGTCCCTGATAAAGCCTGCCGTGCTGTTGAACAGCAGAATAGCATATCCACCATCTTCAGCCAGATAGTCACACGGCTCTTCATGTAAGCTGACCAGGTTACGAAAATTGGAATTGGAAATGTTTAATCTTCCGCTTTCTACTCGAATTCCATCGTGCAGATCTTTAAAATAACACAAGTATACCACAGGAAAAGACTGATTAATCGCCCAAATACCTTGTCTGGTTATTTCAACATTTCCTACGGTGTTGGATGCATCTTCCAGGAGTGTTCCGTTACATAAAAACTTACAGTCCGTGATTCCATTAGCTTGAGCCCTCGCACCATCCAGCTTGATTCCAGTCCAGTTTCTATCAAACGTACAATGTGTAATTCTGTAAAAGCTTGATTCCGAAAGTTCTATTCCGATCCGAGCATCAAAAAATTTTGAGTTTAACACCGTAACAAAAGCAGCACCTCCGTTTGAACCTGTAATTTTGACACCTTTATACATGAATTGGGAACAGGCTATAAAATCTGTGTAATTAATATTTGCAACAGGTGTAACAATTTCAGCTTCAGCATCCATATAGACAGTTGCCTGGTTAAAATAAACATCCTGGGTCTCAATGGTGCCATGAATACAGACTACCTCATTATCTGCTGTCAAAAGTGAAATTTGTGTCGTTTGACCAGTCGTACCATATTCTGTGGCTCCCGTCGGGCAATTGCAGGAATTTTGTGCTATACTCAAGAAAGGGTTAGAAAAAAATATGAAAATAAGTACAAATTTAGGAATTATACATTTTTTGGCTTCACACCAGTTAAGAGCAATCCTCTTCCTTTTGAAATTCACATTGCCTGATTGCCTGATTGCTGATTGCTGATTGCTGATTGCTGATTGCTGATTGCTGATTGCTGATTGCTGATTGCTGATTGCTGATTGCTGATTGCTGATTGCTGATTGCTGAAAAATTACCTGAGTTTTTCATAAAATGGCAGTTTTGAAGATGAAAAAATAGCATTGAAATTCACCTGAATTCAGGATCCAATACATGCACGATTGGTTAAAAGATCCGTACAGCCTGATTACAGTCCGTGCGCGCTTACGGGGAGTAATGGCACCGTGCGGGAAGTGAATAAGTATGATTTTAGCTCACTTGCATCAGGAAATCTGCCATAGGCAGGTGAGCTGAAAAATCATTTTATTCCAATGCAATATAGCGAAGGTGATACATCTGCAAAATACCCATAAATAGGTAATTTATATATTATTATAATTTATTGTCTGTTATTATTTTACTACGTTAACTTTATGTATTATAATAATATTTAATATAAAATTTACTGATAATTATTTCCGAACAAGATTTGATCCATCAGCTTTTTCAGGCTCAGAGATATAGGTTTGCTTTGGTATTGGCTTAAGCCAAGGGATAGGCTTTTCGCCATAAGCTATCCGCAATAAGCATTCCCCTACATTTTCGTGCTCTGTCTCATCAGTAGTTGCCACCTGCCCTTCTTCCTGATCCAGGTCTGGGCTACATGCAGTTTGAGTTGTACAGGCTTGCCGCGGAGATTGACATCGAAGTCGGCGTTGTATCGGACCAGGGCCAGTTTTCCCAGCATCTGAATCTTCCAGCTGGTGCTGTCCACCGCGATGGAATGATACACCAGGCTGCCGTCTGAATTGTTTTCCATGAGCTCTCCCTTGTCCTCCACCCAGGCATTGGAATGCCCGTAGCTCAGACCCGGATGCAGCAATCGATCGAGGGATTTTTCATCCTTCCCTGTGAGTGCCTGGTTGAGTCGAAGTGACGCATCCTTTGGATCGGATTGAGCCGAAAGGGCCAGGTGTATACAAGCAAAAAATACGATCAAAAAAAACTGATTTCTGTTGCTGGCAAAAGGAATCCGGATACTGCTCATGAGTTGGCTGCTTATTGATTGATGGTGTAGCTGATGCCGAGTTCTTCGAGGCCTTTAAAGAATTCTCCGCTGGGTCTTATCTTGGTTTTGACACCGAGGTAATTCAGCTTGATCTCGTTTTCGGTATCGAGAAAGAAAATCCGGGGCACGATCGTGCCGCTGTGGGCCAGGAGGTGGTCGTTCAGTTTATGGACCATTACCTCATTGAGGTTGCGGAGGTTGAGGTAGAGGGACATTTTTTTGACCACATGACCCAGGGCTGATGAAAGCAGCATGATGTTTTCGATGCGCAGCTGGTATTCGTTGGAATCCTTGCGCCAGTTGTCCTTGCCATAGCTTCCTTCAATAAAAACGGAGGTACCTGGCTCCAGCAGATTGCGGAAGTTGCGGTAGTTTTCCCTGAACAAAAAGAGCGGTAATGCGCCCGAGTGATCCTGCAGAGTAAAACTGGCAAATCCTTCACCGGACTTGTTGGTCTTGTGGGCCACCGTGCTGATAAAGCCTGCCAGTCGCACTTTTCGTTCTGGTGCTCCGGCCGCACTCAGCGCGGTGAGGTTTTCGATGTTGGCGTTGGCCGCATATTTCACTTCGCACTCGTAATCGTCGAGTGGATGGCCGCTGAGGTAAATGCCCGCGACAGACATTTCCTTTTCCAGTTTTTCGACGGTGTTCCAGGGTTCTGCCACCGGCGGCTCCGGCGTGCGGATCTCCTCCTGGAATCCTGCATCTCCAAACAAAGAGGCTGTGGTGGTCTTCATCGAATTCTGGTACTGGCTGCCCCAGCGGATCATGAATTCGATGTAGGAACCAAATTTTTCATAGGGAGCAAAATACTGTGCCCGGTGG
The DNA here is from genome assembly GCA_029572935.1 of Bacteroidota bacterium. Taxonomy (GTDB): domain Bacteria; phylum Bacteroidota; class Bacteroidia; order Chitinophagales; family Saprospiraceae; genus Vicinibacter. Next base: position 7,588 of record JAKQHM010000036.1, on the reverse strand, counting down.
ATCTGCCCGAAACTGTCAAAAGCGCCTCCGAGCACGCAGCTTTCCAGCACTTTCTTGTTGACGTTCTTGGATCCGAGTCTCTTGATGACATCTGCGAAATCCGTAAAAGGTCCACTCTTATCGCGCTCCTCGATGATGTCTTCCACGGGTCCGTCCCCGACACCCTTGAGTGCAGAGAGACCGAAGCGGATCTCTCCCTTTGCATTGACCGTAAAGTCGATGTCGCTTTCGTTGATATCCGGTCCCAGCACTTTCAGCTTCATCCGGCTGCATTCCTGCAGGTAAAACCTGAGGCTGTCGATCGTATTCTTGTTGGCAGTCAGCACCGCCGCCATGAATTCGGCCGGATAATGGGCCTTCAGATAGGCTGTCTGGAATGCGAGGATGGAGTAGGCAGCGGCATGAGAACGGTTGAAACCGTACTCGGCAAATTTGGCCATGGTATCGAAGATCCGCGAGGCGTTGTCTTCGTCAATTCCCTTGGCAGTGGCCCGGGCCAGGAAGGTGGAACGCTGCTTGTCCATTTCTTCCTTTTTCTTTTTTCCCATGGCTCTTCTGAGCATATCCGCTTCGCCGAGGCTATAGTCCGCCATGATCTGTGCGGCGAGCATGATCTGCTCCTGGTACACCATGATCCCGTAGGTGGGCGCCAGCAGTTCGGCCAGATTTTCGTGCGGATACTGAACCGGCACGCGCCCCCATTTCCGGGCGATGAAGTCGTCGATATTCGCCATGGGACCTGGCCTGAAGAGCGCGTTCATGGCGATGATGTCCTCGATGTTGCCGGGCTTCAGGTTTTTCAGGTGTCCGCGCATGCCCTCGGATTCAAACTGGAAGATGCCTACCGTGGCGCCATCCTGAAAGAGCTCCAGCGTCAGGGAATCATCCAGCGGAACCTCCTTGATATTGAGTTTAAAATCGGCTCCGTGTCTTTTTTTGATGTTGGCCAGGGTATCGTCGATGATGCTGAGCGTAGCCAGTCCCAGAAAGTCCATTTTGAGCAGACCCGTGTTTTCGATGACGCTGCCCTCCACCTGGGTGACCCACAGGTCCGTGTCCTTGGCTGTGGAGACCGGGATGTAGTTGGTGATATCATCCGGCGCGATGATGACCGCAGAGGCATGCACCCCTGTGCTTTTGACCGAACCTTCCAGTTGCAGGGCGGTCTTGAGTACCTCTGCCTCGAGGTTGTCACCCTCGTACACCTTGCGGAGCTCCTGCACCCGGGCTTTGTCGTCCGGGGTGAAATCATCCGATACCGGCTTCTGGATGTCGAGCAGGTCTTTGAGCTGAATACCCGGCCTGGTGGGCACCAGCTTGGCCAGTCGGTCAGCCGAACCCAGATCCAGGCGCTTGACGCGGGCCACATCCCGGATGGAGGACTTGGCAGCCATGGTGCCAAAGGTGACGATCTGGGCCACCTGATTGCGGCCGTATTTGTCCACGACGTAGTTGAGGACCTTGTCCCGTCCCCGGTCGTCAAAGTCAATATCGATATCGGGCATACTGATCCGCTCCGGGTTGAGGAAGCGCTCAAAGAGCAGGTTGTAGCGGATGGGATCGATGTCCGTGATGGTGAGACAATATGCGACTGCAGAGCCCGCTGCAGATCCACGACCCGGACCTACCCCCACGCCCAGTTTGCGGGCTGCGTGACAAAAATCCTGCACGATCAGGAAGTAACCCACGAAACCCATTTTGTGGATCACCTCGAGTTCAAACTCCAGCCTGCTGCGCACCTGCTCGGTCAGGCTGCCATATCGGTCCCTGGCCCCTTCAAAGACCAGATGTCTGAGAAACTGGTATTGATCGGGAAACTCCGGCGGAATGGGAAAAGCCGGCAGCAGGATCTCGCGCTCGAGATTGGGCAGGTAGCATTTGTCGGCGATCTCCATGGTATTGTCGAGGGCAAAATGCAGATCGGCAAAACGATCCTGCATCTGGGCCTGGGATTTGAAAAAATACTCCGTGCTGGAAAAGCGAAAACGGTCCTGCTCATCGACGAAGCTGTTGGTGTTGATACAAAGAAGCACGTCGTGGGGCAGGGAGTCGTCCTCCTGGAGGTAGTGTACATCGTTGGTGGCTATGACCTTGACGTTGAATTTTTTAGCCAGGCGCAGGAGATGCTGGTTGACCTCTTCCTGACTGATGCCCAATCCGTCCAGGTTTTCATTGCCATGCTGGCGCTGGATCTCGATGTAAAAATCCTCTCCCAGCAGGTCCAGCCACCATTGCAGCAGGCGTTCTGCTTCCTCGTGGCGTCCGTGGATGATGGCCTGGGGTATTTCCGCTCCGATGCAGCAGCTGGTGGCGATCAGACCCTTGTGGTGGCGCTGGATCAACTCCTTGTCGATGCGGGGAAACTTGCCGTACATGCCCTCGATAAAACCCAAAGAGCACAGTTTGGACAGATTGGTATACCCTTCCTGGTTTTTTGCCAGCAACAGCTGGTGAAAGCGCTCGTCCTTTTCGCCTCCGGATTTGACAAAACTCTGCTTGTGGCGGTCCGCCACGAGGTAGAATTCGCAACCCAGAATGGGCTTGATGCCGTTTTTGTGAGCTTCCTTGACGAAAGAGAAACAACCGAACATATTGCCATGGTCCGTGAGGGCTACGGCCTTCATGCCATCCTCCTTGGCCTTCTTCATCATCGAAGCGACATCGGTGGCTCCATCCAGCAGCGAAAACTGGGTGTGGCAGTGTAAATGGCAAAACTCAGGCATGGGTCCTTTCTTTCGTGAAGGAGGACAAAGATAGGGAAAAGAGTCATATAGAGAAAACAGTGATACGTGTGCAGAGGGATCAAAGCTGATGGCTAATGGCTCATGGCTAATGGCTGACCCACCAACTTCGTTGGGGGCAGGTGGCTAATGGCTAATGGCTCATGGCAAATGGCTGATGGCTGACCCACCAACTTCGTTGGGGGCAGGTGGCTGATGGCTGATGGTTAATGTCTTTATGCCATTGGCCAAAAGCATTCTTCCCCTTAAATATCCTCCTGATAAAATTGCGATTTAATAAACTCCTGCATACCTTTGGCAAGCGGGCCTGCGTTTAAACTACAGACTGCTTCCTAAACCCAAGTTACGTGCTACCCCCAGACCTCCACCTCATCCTGACCTTTGGCATATTGGCCTTCGGGATTTTCCTATTTATCAAGGAATATTTCACCGTGGATACCACGGCCATCATCATTATGGCCCTGCTGATCGTCACGGGCATCCTCAGTCCTCAGGAGGGATTTGCAGGATTCAACAACCCGGCTGTGATCACGGTCTCCTGCATGTTCGTGCTAAGCCATGCGGTGTTCAAGACAGGACTGCTGGGCGGATTCAGCAATCTGCTGCTGCGCATCGGAAGCAAGAGCAGTTATCTGGCCATGGTCTTTCTGGTTCTGTCGGCCTCCCTGATGTCCGCTTTTATCAATGTGACGGCCATCGTGACCATGTTTCTGCCTGTGGTGATGAAGCTCGGAGAAGAAACGGACACCCGTCCCGGAAAACTGCTTATGCCCCTTTCCTTCGGCGCCCTCCTGGGAGGTGTCGTTACCCTGGTCGGGACTTCCACCAACATCCTGGTGAGCAGCATCGCGGAAAGCAATGGCGTAGAGCCCTTTACGATGTTCGAGTTTACCCAGACCGGCCTCTGGATCACCGGGATCGGATTGCTCTATCTGTTTACCGTGGGGTATGTACTTCTGCCTAATTCCGGTTCGGAGACACAAGCCCGGCTGAATCAGATGGTTGCCAACTACGTGATCCAGATCCGCCTAAAGGAAGGAGCTGCTGACCACGGAAAAACCATTGAAAACAGCAACCTGCATCGAAAATACAGGGCCAAGGTCTTGCAGATAGAAAGCGAGGGCCGGCGAATCGTCAGCTACCTGAAATATCAGTTGCAGGCGGGCGAAAAACTCACCCTGAGCGCCTCCCAGGCCAACATCCAGAAGATCTACCGCGACCCAGCCTACGAGATCAACAACGAATACCAATGGTCGGCCGAATCGCTCCGGACTGCAGCCCAGAAACTGGTGGAGGTGCTCATTCCTGCCGGTTCTTCGCTGGCGGGCTATACCCTGCAGGAACTGGACTTCATCCGTCGTTACAACTCCACCGTGCTGGCATTGCGGCATCTCAAAGATACAGAGGCCCATCTGACTGAATTGTCGTCCACAAGGCTGAAAACCGGAGACATCATGCTGGTCCTGGCCGACGAGGACCAGATCCGGGAGTTGTTTGACAAAAAGGATCTGATGCTTCTCAGCGACGACTACAAACCGGTCCGCCAGGACTACCGCAAAGCCCTGACCGTCCTGGGTATTCTCGTCGGTGTGATCGTCTCGGCCGCACTGGGGTTGACCAGTATCGTGATCTCAGCCATGATCGGCTGTCTGCTCCTGGTTTTGCTCCGGATCATCGAGCCCCAGGAAGCCTACCGGGCTGTAGAGTGGAAGGTCGTCTTCATGCTGGCAGGGGTCATCTCCATGGGTACCGCCATTCAAAAAACCGGAGGAGCCGAACTGATCGCCCAGCAAATCCAATCCAACTTGTCCGGTTGGGGCCCGGGTTTCATTTTATCCTTCATTTTCCTGTGTACCATGCTTCTGACCAACGTCATGTCCAATACCGCCACCGCCGCTCTAATGGCGCCCATTGGGATCAGCGTGGCCAGGAATATGGAACTCAACGAAAAGCCTTTTCTGCTGGCCATTATGTTTGCTGCCTCCATGGCCTTTATGACGCCCATGGGCTACCAGACCAACGCGATCGTCTATTCACCGGGGGGATACAAGTTCAAGGATTATGTACGCGTGGGTACCCCGCTCAACATCATCATCTGGATACTGGCTTCCATCCTGATCCCGATCTACTTTCCTTTCCAAAAATGCTGAAGGCTCCAGCGGCTATTTTGAGCTCAGTCCCGGGTAGTCGAGGACCAGCTGGCAAAAGGCACGGACTCCTACATCCAGACGGCTGTCGTCGATATAAAATTCCGGTGTGTGGTGCGGAGCGACCTTGTCCGGATCATCGCCCGGAGGCATGCCGCCCAGGTTGAAGAAAAAGGCGGGCACCCTCAATCCATAAAACGCAAAATCTTCCGACCAGGTGGACCATCCGGTCTCGCTCACCCGATCCAGACCTGCCGCTTTTTGCAGTGAAGGCAACATTTTTTTGACCAGTTCGGGCGGATTGTAGGTCACAGGTGTGCGGGGTTCAAACTCCACGCGTGCCGAAGCACCATAAGCTTCGGCGATCTGGGTCGCGACCCGCTCCATGGCGCGATGGGTTTTTCTTTGAATGGCTGTATCCAGTACGCGCACACTTCCGCCAAATCTCAATTCTTCCGGTATAATGTTTTCGCGAAGCCCGCCCTGGATCTTGCCCACCGTGATGACCAGAGGGGTTTTGGTCAGGTCGGTTTCTCTGGCCACGATGGTCTGAAACCCCTGTATGATCTGAGCGCCCACGCTGATGGGATCCACGCCGTTCCAGGGCTTGGCCCCGTGGGTCTGTTTGCCTTTCACTATGACCTTAAACCAGTCCGCGGAGGCCATGAATGCGCCCGGCCGGTACAGCAGCATCCCGGACTCGGCATGTGCATTCATGTGGAGGCCAAAGATGACATCCACCCTGGGGTTGTCCAATACGCCCTGTTTCACCATCAGGGCTGCTCCGCCCTCCTCACCTTCCGGAGGACCTTCTTCTGCAGGTTGAAAAATGAAAACCACCGTACCCTCTATGCGGTCTTTCATGCCGGTGAGAACTTCTGCCGCACCCAACAGTATGGCCACGTGCGCATCGTGTCCGCAGGCGTGGCTGACAGACACGGTCTGGCCGTTGTAATCGGTCGTGACATCAGAAGAAAAAGGCAAGCGTCTGCGTTCCGGCACCGGCAGGGCATCCATATCGGCCCTTAGGGCGATCACCGGACCCGGTTTTTTCCCTTTCAGGATCCCGATCACCCCGGTATGGGCGATGCCGGTCCTGACCTCCAGGCCCAGGGTCCGCAAATGACCTGCCACGTATTCCGCCGTCTTGAACTCGCGGTTGCTGAGTTCGGGATGTTGGTGCAGATGGCGGCGGTGGGCGATGACTTTTTCCAGAACTTTTGTCGTCCGGATTTCGATGAGGTCGGCTTGTCCATAAGCAAAGCCGGAAAGAATCGAAAAGACAAAGAACAGAGAGGATTTTGAGAGGGAAATGGGATACGTTTTGGGATTCATTTTTTGGTATAATATGTTTGAATATCCGGTTCAGTTTGGTTTGCTATACTGAGGTTTAACTTTCATCAGAACCTTCCAGCGGACTCATTTCCCCGTTTTTGTGGAGGGGCAGATCTTCCAGGTCAAAGATCAGGTCCGAGCGAGTCAGCTCAAACCAATCTGCCATAAGACCTTTGTCAAAAGGCACAGGCAGATCGTTTTCAGTGTTCATCAAACCCAGAAAATGCCGGAGGATAATCTTCCCGTGGACTTCCAGGAGGGCATCCGGATTCAGATCGCGGTCCAGTACAGAAACCAGAAAGACGGTCGGCTGAAACAATCCAGGCCTGACCGGGGGGTTTAGCTTTTGCTGAACCCATTCGCGAAAAGCAGGTCTGGGCGTGGCGATCAGGGCAAAGCGCTCGACGTATCCGGCCAACTGGTCATCTTCGTACATTCCGGAATCCAGGCTTTCGTCGTCTGACTCTTCTTCATTTCCTTCTTCCGATTCCTCATCGTCCTGACCAAATTGGAACATCTCCCTGAAATCAAAAAGTCCCTGTTCCAATCCTTCCTTGATGTTGGCAATGCGCAGGGTCGCTACGGACAGGGCCAGATCTTCGTCCTGCTCATCCACTTCTACTTCTGTGATCAGTTCTTCATACGCGCCGTAGCTCATGAGGCGGTTGCGCACCAATCTTTTCAGGGTCCTGGGGGTGATGCCCATGGGGTTCAGGTCTTGCAGCAGGGCAGCCTCCAGTTCATCGTAAGCCTCAGGCTGATATTTCTGCACCAGACCCAGATTCCAGATGACCATTCCCACCTGAAAGATCTCGTCCAGACTCACCCATTCGGAGAATTCATCGACCGAAGGGAGCATGAGATCGCTGAGGAATTTGGCATAGTCGGAGGATGCGGTACTGGGTACAAAGGGTACGATGCGTCCTTTTTTTTCGGAGGGAAGGTCTGAATCCTGGTTCATTGTTCGTTTTGACTGGTGACAGGTTTTACTTGAATGAATAATGGATGGTGAAAATAGCTTTTTCCAATGGGCTGAGGGAAAAACTTATTGAAACAGGAAATTTGAAGGCTGTCTTACAACTAAAAATTTTAAACTAATTCCACATAATAGTTCTGGAATCACAGCTCGAATACATTTTGAATCTCAGCAGAACCATTTAAAAAATGGACATTGGATGAAAAGCAAATTCATTTTAATCGAAAACAATCAAAAACCCTCTTTCTTACTCCCTTCCAGCTCCCTCCAGAGCAGGTCCTTGAGTTCTTCCAGACCCTGATGGGCTGCGGCAGAGATGAAAACCGTCGGGATGCCTGAGGGCAACTCAGGGCGTATGAGATCCTTCCATTCGGGTTCAGCGATATCGG
>JAKQHM010000034.1 GCA_029572935.1 Bacteroidota bacterium | reverse complement strand
AATATCCGGAACCTTCACATACACTCTGGTTCTCTCTCTGTATTTTGGGTAACTCAATGGTGTAGTAAAAATTATCCGTATAGTCGCACTCCGGCTGGTCAAACTGAGTGGAGTCAAAAGGGCCGGACGTGGTCCTGCGCGTATTCACCACGAGGTAGAGCGAGCGCAGGGCGGTATCTGCCGGAAAGCTGAAACTCAGATCCCGCAGGGTATCTCCCGGACGGATCACAGCCGTGGTCTGATATAAGCCAAGAGTATCTCCGCCTGTCTCCGGATTGCTGCCATAGAAGCTGACGGGCAGACCGGGATCTGCCGGCCTCGAGGCATCCTTCCGATTTTGCAGCTCAAAATGTGCGGTAAAGCGATCCGTCAGCGGATCGTAATCCACACAGTGGATCTGTCCTGTAAGTGATGCGGCTGGCTTCTTATAGTATCCGTTCTCATCGAGCAGCGACTCCTGCTGCATGAAGTTGTTATATTTGCCATTCATGTAGGTAGCCTGATTCTTCTGTACGCGGGGTACCGTCAAGTCGTCGTTGATGAAGAGGGGATTGTAGGCGTATTGATTCCATACAGGACGAGCAGGGGCCCACTTCTGGCCTTCGGGAGGACCGAAGACGGTTAATCTACTCAATAATGAATTTCTTGTTTGTTCAGAATTACAAGTTATACATATCTTTGACTCCCCTTTATTATCAATATCTGCAATTGAACAGTATTCATTTAGAGTAAAAGCAAAACAGTTTATACTATCTATAATTGAAGGTGTAGAATTCCTACCATCAAGTATAATTAAACTAGATTCACATCTTATGACTACTTCTTGCTTACCATCCATATCAAAATCAAATGTGGATATTGAAGAATAACTATGATCATCAATTTTATAGGACCATTTTCGGTCAAGAGAATTCTTGCCATTATATGAATAACAATCGATGGTATCATTTCTAGGTAACAAAATATTTGGTCTCCCATCGCCGTCTACATCTGAAACGGACGGGGTACCTAAATAATCTAAATTAGGGTAATTATTAAATGATGAAATAAAGGTTGGAGTATTGTTCACTATAGAATAAATGTAAAGGAAACAAGAACTGAACTCACCAGAATGTGCTACTATGACATCATTTTGTCCATCCTGATTTACATCTGCAACTGATGTTCTTCCATCTAGATATTTTCCATTGACTAACATATTCATTGCATTCATGCTATTTCCTGAAGTCCCATTTAAATTGGTAATTTTTACCTTATAAGTGCTGAACCCTGCTGCCAACTCCAGGTCAGTAATATCTTGATCCAGTTGAGCTGCAACAGATACATGATAAGCACCAAGATTAGGGAGGTCATTATTTCCAAGCCCGTTTTGATCACCTCCATCTATAAGCAACACACCAGTTTGTGCATTAAATATTCTGTTATAGACATACAATTCTGGAATTCCATCTTGATTAAAGTCTGCAATTCCTAATGTTGGAGATTCTTTGAAATTATTTATAGAGTGATATTTTTGTTGAGAAATCCATAACTTTTGACCATTACTATTATAACAAACAATTTTAGATTCATTTGGAAAATTATTGTAAGCATAAGTACAAAATATTATTTCCCTTATTCCATCATTATTTACATCTGCAATTAAAAAATTTGAATTACTTAAATCAGCCAAAGAATGCGCTTTGAATCTACTTTTTGTTTTTCCATTTTGGGAATCTAAGATAATAATTTCAAATTCTGTATCAGAAGTATGATCTGAAAACGTAATAATTTCTGGAATACAATCCCCATCCATGTCTGCAATCAATGGGGTTTGACTGGTTAATACAAGATTTTCCGATTCCCATTTTTTTTCAAGTGTTATTTTGGTTTTTTCAAATTTTCTTAAGAAATAACAATTGGTGCTATCGGTAATCTTAGATGTACAATCTTGAATCTGTGCATTTGTAATATTGGACAAAATGCTACAGGCCAGCAGCATTTTAATGATTCGATTTATCAATATTACTTTCATTGGAAAAAGTACCGGAGGCTAAGGCCTCCGGTAAAATAATAATTACAATTTAATAATCTTCATAATTCTATAAATCCCAGAAGAGTCTTTGTACCTCAAATAATAAATACCCTGGGTATAATTAAAATCGGCCTTATGTTCAGAACCATCGAACTTTTCTGACTTAACCAAACTTCCTGTTGTACTGTAGATTTCGTAATGTGTTGAATTCAGTTTTGATTTGATTAATAACTCATTGGAATGAACCGGGTTGGGTAAAACCCACACTTCAGTTGAATGATTTCCATTGGATGAATATCCTCTTTCCTCAGGATCTCTTGGACAATCATCAGGTTTATCTACAAAATAAACTTTATAACAGTCTGGATTCTGACAGCTGCAATCAAATGGCACGCTACAAGAGTAAAGGATTATGGTCATATCTTCAACGAATGGCCCTAATGGATTGCTAAATGCACCTGATACATTTGTCATATTCCCTATTGCTTTATAGCAAGGATAACCACCTCCATTGGTTATAAAATTAATCGTATAAGAAGATCCATTGCTGAGACAATTTAATTGATCTAAATAAGCCTCGAATTCGCAATTTTCATTATTATCACATGGCTTAGGAGGGCAAACTTTTAATAAAGCATTGCAAACAATCGGACCATTATAATGGTAATTTATTATCAGATCTATACAATTTTGAGATATACTTCCCAAATTGTTATTGGTGTAGGTAATTCCAAAATACCGATCCATGGTCTCATTATTAATTCGATAAGTACTGCCAGCAGGTGGAGTTCCTTCAACTGTTAAATTATAAGCCCAATTGTTTCCTGGCAAACAGGTAATATTTGAAATCTTAGTTTGGGATAATTGAATGCATCCCGAACAATATTCAGGAGGAGTAATATAGAATGTATCAGAACAATGATTATGATTTAGAATTAAGGTCCAGGCACCATCCTGTATCATAACTGGACCTAAATTGTAAATGCCGTTTCCAAATCCTGATGTATTCAGAAAATAGCGGCCAGACTCACCTGAAGGAGGATCATCCAGAACTCTTTCGAGAGTCCAAGGTGTATTGTCTGCACTTTGTATGATGAAGTTAACATAGTAATAATCGTCAGAGTAATTATTGTCATTGGGATTATTTCTATGGCAACTGCCAATTGTAAGAGATAGGGTAGGAGTTAAGAAATTATTATAACATATTTCAATTCCATTAGTTGGAACATCAGGAAGGAAATCACCCGATGCATTTTTAAACTTTAGGTATGCTATAACATCTCTACAATCATCATTTGGCGATTGAAAATCTGTTTTGACTATTCTAAATCTGAAAGTTTTTGTTGCAGTATCTATGGAAAGGTCGTATATACTAAAACCAGGTACATTGATTTGATCCAGAATATTAAAATTCCCATCTATTGTTGGAGTTGTATAAGAACCTTTAATAGTAATACTATCTCCATCACACGATACCACTATATCTGGCTTTTGTATCGTTCCAGAACCATAACTACTCCCGGCACAAGGCTCACAAATGCCGTCAATATATGCATACCCCCAATGTCCACCTCTGGCACAATCGGCTGCAGTAATTTCCAGTGTTGCATAATTTCCAATTTGTTCGGCTGGAATATGTACACGATGACATGCCCAGTCTGTATATTTAACTACTTGATATGGATCTTGACCCTGACAGTCATCATAGTAAATAGCTGTATTGCCGGGAATAGATATACCGTCAAAACAAAACTGGGAATTATCTGCTAAATCACAGAAAATACTAAAAAAGGGTTGTTGATCATTATGATCTCCAGGATTTTCTAGAACCGAACAATACCAAACAGTAAAATTTCTGTTTTCTTCGGTAACGAGAAAAGTCTTAGTTATACGATTAATATCTGCTTTATGGTTACAAATTGGGTTTTGAAAAAAATTAATGTAACTATTGATCATTGCACTTTTGTTTCCAAAAATAACCCTATCTACAGATGTGATTGGATCAATCCCATTATTGACAATTTCAAATCTATTATTAACAGGAATAGGGACATTTGTAAATGAACACGGAACCCCCATTAACTAATGGGTAACAATTTTCACTTCCAAAACCAAAAAGAAAGCTAGAAACTGATCCAGTATAATAAGTAAAGTCATCTTCAAACCCTCCATTATCGCATACCGAGATGCCCTGACTACGCGATATTCCAGGCAGAAGCAGGATCATGATAAGGGTCATTAAGTAATGACGGGACATTAACTTAACAGATTGCAGGAGAGCAGAATTTCCTTCCAGGAAGGCCTTTAATTGAAAACTAAAATAACCCATGTTTATTAATTTAAATGGTTAACAAATACACATTCCGAAGCAGCTGCCCGGTCTATGTCCCCTGGGTTTGGATAATGCAAATCCTGTCTGTTGAGGATTCCTTCTGTACAAATATACTCCTTTTGTTTCAATTTCGCTGCCCGGCCCTTGTATTATTTTGAAAATTCAGGGTTTTCCCTGATTTGCTTCGAATGCTTTTGCTCATCCAATCCATTAAATTCCTCCCCATCCTGGTCAGGTCAGACAATTTGAATGGCATCATTTACATACAAAGGAAAATGGGCAGAAAATCTCTTTTGAGACCAGGTCAAAAGATGCAAATAGCCCCACCCTTCCGTATTTCCATCGGATTGTATAACGCACGAAATCTGATATCAGAATGAAGCGAAATCAGCGGATCACGGTGATGTCTCCGCGGTACACCAAACGGTAGCCATCGCGGAAGACTACTGAGGCCTGAAAGACATAGACTCCGGGATTGACGGGATCGCCTCTGAAACTGCCGTCCCAGGTGCGCACCGTACCGCTACCCAGATCCGGACGGTCCAGTTTGTACACCCTGCCGCCCCAGCGATCGTAGACTTCCACGAATTCAATCTCGGCCACATCCGGACCTACGGTGATTTCGAGAAAATCGTTGATGCCGTCGTTGTTGGGACTCATGGCATTCGGGATAAAGACCCTTCTCAGCTCTTCCACGAGGATGGTGATCACGTCGAAATCACGGCAACCGTTTTCATCCACCACGGTCAGGGTGAAGGTCGTGTTGCTGGTGGGAGTTACATAAGAGTCAGTGGAATCGGGACTGGATACAAATCGGGAAGGTGTCCAGATGACGGAGTCAATGCGCACGATCGATTTGACATTGCCACTGAGCAGGATGCTGTCGCCCAACTGGATGGTCTCCTGATCCGATCCAAAATCGACGCTGAGGCTGTTGAGCGCCGGAGGGATCACGATGGTGGTATCCTTGCGGCAGCCGTTGACGTCAAATACGCTGATTGCATAACTCCCAGAAAACAAAGGCACCCTGTCCCCGATCTGATTGGGTGCGCCTCCCTGTATGGTAAAGCGATACACAGGTCCGTTGCCTCCTGTGACATTGAGTACGGAAAAATTTACCTGTCCGTCATCGCAGGTAGGTGGCGTGATCGGAGTGAGCGTAAGCTGCATGGGCTGTGGTTCCCGGATGGTATGGACTGCCGTGCCGGTACATCCGTTGCCATCGGTGATGGTAACCTGATAAGTACCCGCGCTAAGCTGGGTCAACACGGAATCCACCCCTACATTGGGGGACCAGTTGAACGTCCCGCGGCTGCCATTTCCTCCGCTCCAGACCAGGGTGATGCGGCCATCATTGGCTCCCGGACAACTGACATCCAGCGACGATCCCTGTATGATCTGCACCCGGATGGTATCGGGTTGTCTGAGGCGCACGCTGTCGGTATGCACGCATCCCAGACTGTCGGTGATCCGGACGTAGTAGTAGCCATCGCCTATGTTGCTGATCGTCGGACCCTGGGGGCCGTTGATCCACTGATAGCTGTAAGGCGCACGTCCACCTTTGGCGTTGACGGTGATGCTGCCATCCGTGCGGCCAAAGCAACTGGGCGTCTGCAGGATCAGCCTGCTGCTGTCCAACCGGATGGGTACCGGAGCAGGAATGTTGAAGAAAATGGTATCTGAACACAGGGCATTTACGGTGACGATTACAAACTGCGGGCCTTCACAGAGTGCTGTTGCCCTGAAGTTGAATATGCCTGCGTTGGAGTTGAATATTCTTTGCTCGCCGGAGGACCAGGTGATGGTCACCAGGGTATCCGCGGTATTGACGGTCACATCCGCACTACCATCGCAGACTGAGCTGGTGGCACAACTGGGTGCCGTGAAGCCGGAAACATTGACTAAAGGTTTGGGTGGATCGATCAGGGTGAAAGTGTCCTGCACTGCAGGACAGCCTCCTACGTCGTCCACGGAAACAATGTAACGTCCCGCTCTGAGGGAGGCGTTTACCTGGGAATTCACTCCATTGTCCCAGGAATAAGTAAGCAATCCCGAGCCTCCTCTGGCAAAAACGATGATCAGACCGTCCGCCTTACCCGGACAGCTAGGTTGTACAATGACAAATGAATCGATACGGATGGCATTGCCTGAAAAACGAATGCTGTCCATGGCCGTCGCGGAGCAACCATTGCCATCGGTGACTGTGACGCTGTACAGGCCGGAAGGAAGATTACACAAGCGGGAAGTACTGCCCGGTACCGACCAGCTGAAGTTTAGGTTGGGATCGGAGCCGGCTGTGACCAAAACCTCAATGCAACCCGAAGAATCTCCCGGACAATTGACATCCACGGCATTGAAGCCGGTGATCACCGGACCGGTCGGCCTGGTTACTGTAAAGCTTTTGCTGACCGTACAGCCTTTTGCATCGGTCAGGGTAATATTGTAGCTACCGGCAGTCAATCCTGAAATCCTGGGTGAGGTGCTGGATTGATAATCCCATTGGTAATTGTAGGCCTGTGTACCTCCGAGACCGCGCACTTCGATGAACGCGTCCGCTCCGGGAGCACAACTTTCCGTGCTGTCGAGCTGAAGCGTCACGAGTTCCAGCAGAAAGGGTTGGAAAACCTCTATGGTATCTTCGAGACTGCATCCCAGACTGTCCGTGATGCTGAGGTAATAGATCCCGGCTGCGAGTCCGGGGCTGGTGTATTCATTTATATTTACGGTCCCTCCAGGTACCTGGTTGCCCGCGGCTGTACGAAGTACAAAGCTAAGGGGCAATTGCAGGGTTCCTGCTGAGGAAACAAAGGCGCGAATCCTTCCGTTTGCCTCGCCGAAGCAGCGTACGCTGTCCACGAGCACCGAGTCTCTCAAATCACCCGAATAAGGCACATTGAAAAAGATGGTATCCCGGCAGGCCTCACCACCGGTCAGACGGTTACGGTCTGCGATGATGACAAACTGATCGCCACAGAGGGAATCATTCGTGCAGGAGCGTGCTGCAGCACAATTGCGCGAGACGGCCTGACTCCAGTAAAAGTTGTAGCCACCCAAAAACGGGGTGCCACCTGTAGCTGTGACGGTCACCTGACCATCGCATTTGCCAAAACAGGAGGCGGTTTTGTCTATGGTGATGGATGACTTGAGTGTATCAGCTGTCAGCACAATTTCTCGCTCTGCCACGCATCCAAAGCTGTCAATCAGCGTGATCTTGTATTTTCCTGCAAACAAACGGGTTTCACGTGTATTCCCGAAGGTGCCCAGGGGAGACCAGATGATCTTGGGTTTGCCGACTCCTCCGGTAAAGGTGATGCCGATGCGCCCGTCCGGCCTGTTGTAGCAGGTAGGATCGCGCGTATAGCTGATGTCATTATTGATCGCCATGGGTGGGGCGTTCAGAACCTGCACCACAAACATCGTATCCTTGCCGGTCGAATCCGTCACGGTAAAATTGTAATTGCCGGAACTGAGGTTTGAGATGATCAGGCAGTCACCGGCTTTGGGAATGGTTCCATTCCCATTGGGTGCGTTGCTGGTGACGGTATATGGTGCGCTGCCGCCCCAGGACTTGATGGTGATCGTTCCGGTATTGGTCAGGGTACCGCAGGCACTACTTACCACGGTGAGTCCTGGAGGCGCCAGTACCTTGATCTGATCGTCCGGATCCGGATCGATGAAACAGATCACGCTGTCCAGGCTCCCATATTTGCGGAGGACCTCAATGGTCGTGGGGATGTTGGAGAATTTCACCGGTGAACAATCTCCCGGATTTCCTATGACCAAAAAGCAGATCGTAAAGAGCACCTCGCCGTCGGGCAGAGATTCACCTATGCTGTTGGGATCTGTCCAGAGGGCGGATATCACATCCCGATTGCGGTTGATGATGACATCTCCCTGGGTAAAATTGGTCAGGTTGGCAATTCTGGGGATGCTGATGGGTGTCACCACGGTTGGATCATAACTGATTGTAAACTGAAAACCCGTTATGTCCTTGAAGTTTTTGACGACTACGTCGAGGCAGAGGGTATCTCCCTTTTGTCCGCTTCGTGTCTTGATATCAAAAATGGCACAAGAATCCTGTTGGGATATGAGGGAATCCATAGCACCAAGGCCGAGGAGGACCGGGAGCAAAAATGAAAAGGAAAACTTTGAAAACGTGTATCGGAATAATCGCATATGCGGTGATATTCAATAATTTGCAAAGATATGTTAAAAAAATATCATGCAAATGGGGGACCAGGACCTCTTAACAACGCATTAAGACCCCAAATTATTACCGGACGCTGCCCGTAGGTCCACCCATAAACTTGCTCAGATTCCAGCCGGAATCACCTGGCGGATCCAGGAAGCGCCCAGACTGTAAGGGATAAGGTCGAGGGTTACTCCCGGTTTGGACAAAATAAAAAGGGCTTTTTTACCGGGGGTGATGCTCCCGCAGCTATCCTGCAGGTCCAGGGCATATGCCGCGTTGAGGGTCATGGCTGCCAAAACCTCTTCAGGCAGGAGTCTCATTCGGATGCAGGAGAGGGCAAAGATCAGGTTCATATCCGGACTGGGTGAAGTACCCGGATTGTAATCAGAAGCGATGACCAGGGGCAGACCTGCCTCTATCATCCTGCGGGCCGGAGGATCGTGCAGGTTCATAAAAAAGGCAGCCAATGGCAGCAGGACCGGAAAGACCTCGCTGTCCGCAAGCAGTGCTATCTCTCTGTCGTCCAATACCTCCAAATGATCCACCGACCGGGCGCCCATCTGTATCGCCAGGTCTATGCCTCCCGACGAGGTAAACTGATTGGTGTGGATTCTGGGTATAAGTCCATGCTCAATGCCAGCTTCCAGTATCTCCCCGGTTTCCTCCGGACTGAAAAATCCTTTTTCACAAAACACATCGATGTAATCCGCCAGACCTTCTTCGGCAATGGCCGGCAACATATCCCGGATCAGCTGATCCAGGTAAACCCGGTGGTTTTCGCGGTAAGGCAGCGGATAACTATGCGCACCCAGGAAGGTGGAGCGAATGGGCAATCCCGTATGGGCAGCCAGACGCCTGATCACCCTGAGCATTTTGATCTCCTGCTCCGGTGCCAGGCCATATCCGCTTTTGATCTCAAAGCTACAGGTGCCCAGGGACTGGGCCCTCTGGAGCCGGTCCAGGGACCGCTCAAACAGATCATCTTCCGACAGGCCGGCCAGCTTTGCGGCAGAGTTTAGGATCCCTCCTCCCCTGGCACTGATCTCCTGATAACTGAGCCCCCTGATGCGGTCTACAAACTCCTGTTCGCGGGTTTCTGCAAAAACCAGATGGGTATGTGCATCCACAAAGGCCGGAAGCAGGATGCCTCCCCTTGCATCCAGGATAGTCCCGGAATATTCAGGACACGAGTCCATGGAACCATACTCTTCGATCAGTCCACCGGATACCTTCACCCAGGCCTGATCCAGTACCGGAACCCTGGCCATATCAAGGCCTTTTAAAACAGACATTGGCTCCCTGCTGTGCATGTACAGGGAGCCAATATTTTTAATCAGAAAATTATGCGTCATCAGATTTGGAGCCTGGCGATTTCGGCTGAAATGCCGTGCCGCTTCAGCAGTTGCAAAAATAACTCAGCCTCTTCAACCGTGGCAAAGGATCCCAGCGAAATGCTGAAATACAGCTCCCCGTTCTTGTCAAAATCTTCAATCAGTGCGGCTTGTTGGTTGAATAACTCATCCAACCGGTCTACTTGCGCCATTGCCGCGTCCAGGTCGTCGTAGCGGCCTGTCTTGAGGTAAAAACTGCCCAGCAGGAGGGCCGGTTTGTCCTGCTGACTGGCCATATTCTCCAGTTCGCGGGAAGGAATATTTTTTTCGGCCGAAGCCCCCGATGCAGGAGCGGTATCCCGTTCCCTGAAAAATTGTTCTTCCTGATCTTGTACCGGCATCTCAGCTGCGGGGCTAGATCCGATCTGCAAGGAAACCGTGGTTGCCTCATCTTCCTTGGTTGGAGCGGTGGTTTCTGCCTTCGCTTCACCGGATGCAACCATCTGATCTACCTGGCCAGAGGCGGCCTGAGGCGCGAGGAGCGGACCGAGCCAGTCCGTGAATTCCTCCAGATTCAGGGCTTCATCCTTGCGGGAAAGAACCTGTTCTGCCTGTGGGTCCAGGAGCAGCAATGTGGGCAACATGCGGATGGAAAACCGGTCTCTTAGATTTTTACCGTCCGGAGATTCGAGGTCAATGCTCACTACGACGACTCCGGATGCTAGCAGGGTCGCCGCATCGGGATGATGAAAAACGTTCTTGTCCATCCAGACGCAGGGCATGCACCAGGAGGCGCCAAATTTAACGAGCAGTTTTTGCTGTCCTGCCTGAGCCTGGCGGCAAGCCTGCTCAAAGGTACCCTGAAAATAAGGGCCTGAAGCAGCCTGTGACCAAAGTGGGAAAGCCGACAGGAAGAAAGAAAGAACGAAAGCGGGCAGGTATTTCATATTAAATTTATTTTTAATTTGAATATTCTTGACTGATTGCACTTTATTTAAATCCAAAACCATGCCAAGCAAGCCCGAGTAGGAATAAATTATATTTTTTTAATACTTATTTTATTAATATACTAATATTTATATAGTATAAAATTATTTAATTTGATTACTGATGTTACACCGAAGCCCGGACCGCACTCCAGGGATCGCGCAAGGGGGCGGCAGGGCCTGGTCCCCTGCCTGCCAGGGGACAGAATCCCGAAAGCACCCGGTGCCGCGGCAGCGGCATGCGCCCAAAGCTCAGGCTTCCTGTTTAGTATGGGTCATAATCGGGCTCAATTCTGTAACTTTGCGCCCACAATTGAAGATAATGACAAAGATCAGGGCCGCCATCACAGGAATCCAGGGTTATGTGCCGGATTATATACTGACCAATGCTGAACTTGAAAAGATGGTGGACACCAATGACGAATGGATCACCAGCCGGACGGGGATCAAGGAGCGCCACATCCTGAAGGAACCCGGCAAGGCCGCCTCCGACATGGGGAGGATCATGGTGGACAAGTTGCTCAAAAAGACCAATACTTCTCCGGATGAGATCGAACTGGTGATCTGCTGCTGCATCACAGGCGACATGGTTTTTCCGGATACGGCCAATACCATCTGCGACAAGGTGGGCATTAAAAATGCCTTTGGATACGACATCCATGCAGCCTGTTCGGGTTTTCTATTTGGGCTGACCACGGGAGCCAAATTCATAGAATCGGGTACCTACAAAAAAGTGATCGTCATCGGAATGGATGTGATGTCTTCGATCATAGACTACACCGACCGGGCCACCTGCATTATTTTCGGCGACGGAGGCGGAGCGGTTTTGCTGGAGCCCAACACCGAAGGCAACGGGATCATAGACAGCGTGCTCCGGGGAGATGGTTCGGGCCGGGAATATCTGCACATGAAGGCAGGAGGATCTCTCAGGCCCCCAACAGCGGAGACTGTGGCGCGCAAGGAACACTACGTCTACCAGGAGGGGAAGGCCGTCTTTAAGGCAGCCATCAACGGCATGGTGGATACCATCAAAAAAATACTGGAGCGCAACGAACTGACTCTGGATCAGATCGACTGGCTGGTGCCCCATCAGGCCAACATCCGCATCATCAATGGGGTAGCCGATGCGCTCAATTTTGATCCGGCCAAGGTCATGATCAACATTCAGAAATACGGCAATACCACCTCAGGCACCCTACCACTCTGTCTGTGGGAATGGGAGCCCCAATTGAAAAAAGGTGACAATATTTTGCTGACTGCATTTGGCGGCGGCTTTACCTGGGGCACTACCTATCTGAGGTGGGCTTATTGACAAAAACCATGGAAACCGCACTGACCCGCATGCTGGGGATCGAGCACCCCGTCATCATGGCCCCCATGTTTCTGGTGTCCAACACCCGTATGGTCCTGGCTGCCATGAATGCGGGCATCACGGGAGCCATTCCTGCCCTCAACTACCGCACAGATCAGGAGTTCAGGGCCGCGTTGGACGAACTAAGGAAACATGGAAAACCCTATGGCATCAATCTGATCGTCAACCGCTCCAATTATCGCCTGAAAGAACAGCTCCAAACCTGTCTGGAATACAAGGTACCTTTCATCATCACTTCTCTGGGTCATCCCGGAAAAGTAATCGAATCCTGCCGTCCTCTGGGCATTCGCGTCTTTTGCGATGTATCTGATATGGCCTATGCGCACAAGGCTGCCTCCCTGCATCCCGATGCCCTGATCGCGGTCAACAGTGAGGCAGGCGGACATTGCGGTACCATCCCAGCTACAGAATTTGTACCCGCACTGGTCCAGGCTTTTCCCGAAATTCCTATCATCAGTGCCGGTGGCGTGGGCGATCACGCCAGCATGCAAAAGATGCTTTCACTGGGTGCCTGCGGCGTATCGGTAGGAACGCCTTTTATCGCTACTGAAGAATCTCCTGTCAGCATGGAATACAAAATGGCCTGTGTGGAGCATTCTTCGATGGATATCGTCCTCACCACCAAGCTAAGTGGTGTGCCCTGTACGGTCATCAACACGCCCTATGTACAAAAGATCGGTACCCGGCAGAACTGGCTCGAATCCCTGCTGAGTAAAAACAGGACTTTGAAAAAATGGGCCAAGATCCTCATCTACAAAAGGGGCATGAACAAATTGGCCAAAGCAGCATTTTCCGCTACCTACCAAAATGTCTGGTGCGCCGGTCCCACGGTGGATTACATCGATAAGATCAGACCGGTGAAAGAGGTGGTGGAGCGGATCGTCCGCCCTGGAGTGCGCTGATTCCATTGCCTTAAAATTCCAAAGAAATGGGTGGACATTGAAGAACCCATTGGTCTCAATCATTGACCGTCTTTTTAAGTGCTTATTCCCTATGCTGCACTTCCGATACAATTCGATACATTTGTATGGTAATGGTTGATTTTTTACCCAATATTCAATAAAAATCTAAAAATGAAAAAAGCAGGATTTTTCTTACTGACCTTAGTGCTGTGTTTTCCAATGCAAGCCCAGAGAAAATTTGATGTATCCTTTTCATTTGATGGCAAGATGCGCGAACTCATCTTATCCGTGCCTACCACCCCTCCCCCATCGGACGGTTATCCGGTGGTGATGATGATGCACGGTACGAGCGGGGACAAGAATGTTTTTTACAATGCCAAAGGCTGGAGTGAATTGGGAGAGGCAGAAAACTTCATCACCATATTTCCCTCCTCCCTGCGCTGGTGTTATGACGACGAAGGCGTCATCGTCCGAAACACTAAATTTGTGAATGGCGATTTGCTCGACAAAATATGTCCTTCTGACACCATGGACCTCATCAGTGATGTGCGGTTCTTCAGAAGGATCTTTGAATTGCTGCAGGACACCTTGCCTATCAACATGGACAAAGTATTTTGCAGCGGATTCTCCAACGGCAGCGTCATGAGCTTCAAGAATGCCATGGAGGCTGGTGATCTTTTTAAAGCAGCTGCTTCGACAGGTGCTGGTTTACATCCGCTTGACTCCACCCATCCCCAAGACCGCATACCTACCTGGATGATGATCGGGACCCTGGACGACCGTTTCATTGTGCAACCCTTTACCGAAATCCCCTTTGGAGACGATTCTTCCATCTACTATTTCAACAAAATTATCAACCGTACATTGGCATGTCAGGGTCTTGTTCCCCATTTCATCAAGGACTCCACGCCACTTACGAAAACCTTCCTGTTTAACACCTGTCTCCCTGGCGAGATATGTAAACCCTTTTTGTTTACAATCATCAAGGGACTTCACCACCAATATCCCAATGGCATCAACCATCCCGTGGATGCTCCCAGGATTTTCTGGCAGTTCTTCAACAATCCTCCGAATGTGATCATCGCATCCACGGATGACCCCAGGCAAGACGATCTGGTGGTCAGTTGTTTTCCCAATCCTGCATCAGACCAGATCCATATAGCGATCGGCAATTTTGAAGAGAAGGCCGAAGTAAGTTTGTACAACAACCTGGGCGTCAGAATCCTTCAAAAGACATTTTTACAGGATCAATTTGATCTTCAAAAATCAGAGACCGGAGCGGGCATATTCCACGTGCAGATCCAAAGCGGAGGTAGAATCAGTACAAAAAGGATCTGCTTCAAATGATGATGTAAATGGATTCCTGAGCGCATGATGAATGGAATCAGGAATCATTTAAAATAACAGTCAAATCATTGGATGAGGGCTTACCGACACTGATCTGATTTAAATTAAAATTTACTTCAATTTAGCGATCAACCTACCATGGATCAAAATCAAATTCTGACCGACGCCTACCCACCGCGAGAGATTGCCCACCGTGTGGAAGAACTGGGTGTGAACAAAGCTAAATTATCTGCACTGAGTGTTTTGGTTCTTGCGATCCTGGCAGGAGCTTTCATCAGCATGGGTGCTGCTTTTTACATGCTGGTATCTACGGGAAGTACTGCAGGCTTTGGCCTGACCCGACTGGCCGGGGGCGTCAGCTTCAGCCTTGGTCTGATTCTGGTGGTGGTAGCTGGCGCTGAATTATTCACCGGCAACAACCTGATCGCCATGGCTTGGGCTAGTGGAAGAATCGGGATCCGGGATGTCCTGAGAAACTGGATCTTAAGTTATAGCGGGAATGTCATTGGATGCCTGATCAGCGCATTGCTCGTTTATTGGGCAGAACTCGGTTCACTTTCGCAGGGAGGATTTGCAGAAACTGCTTTGAAACTGGCCGAATCCAAAGCCACGCTGAGTCCGCTAGCTGCTTTTTGCCGAGGCATTTTGTGCAATGCCCTGGTTTGTCTGGCAGTTTGGCTGACCCAGGGCGGTCGAAGTGTTACCGACAAAATATTATCCATCCTGTTTCCCGTATCTGCGTTTGTAGCATTGGGACTCGAGCACTCCATCGCCAACTGGTTCTTTTTTCCCTACGCCCTGCTGCTGGATTCCGGCAACACCTTGAATGCACCCGGTATGGTCAACAACCTCTTTTTTGTGACCCTCGGAAACATTATAGGAGGCACTCTGCTGGTTTCTGCCGTTTACTGGCTGGCCTACCTCAGGGCAGAACGAAGTTAATGCGATCTGCCCAGGACGATCTTTTGGGAGCGGATGTGGCTACCTGATCGGACACTGAGAATATACACCCCGTGGATGAGTTGATCCGGCAATGTATAGAGCCTGCTGCCTGCAGAAGTTTCCACGAGCGGATATTGAAAACCATTCAGGCTGGACAGGGTAAGCTGGTCTGGATTTTCAGCGATGCCTCCTGAAATAGTGAGAAAGCCGTCGCGGATCTGAACCTGAAGGGACTTTTCTTCACCGGCGGGAGGCGGCTCTGCTGCTGTCAGTTTTTTCCATTCCTGATATCGGGTGAGCAAAGAATCGATCGGATCCAGACCCGGCCGGACAGAACCCACACTGATGTCGAGCGAGGGACCAGTGAGGGTATCCTGGGGCCTCGCGACGCGGATAAAGGAGGAGCGTGAGGAAAGTCCCTCGCGGAGACATCTGCTGTCTGCCCCGGGGATCAGGGCACCCCGCATGGCTTCCATCAAACGATCGGCCAGGCTGCCTGTTGACCTGAGGAAGCGAGCTTCCATCGAGTCCACTACATACCCTCCCAACAGGATATTTCCCTGGATGCTGTAATTCAAGCCGGATACGTGCTTTTTGGCATTGAGACAATTGGATCCCGTATATCCGGCCGCCGAAGGATCGCCCTGAGGACTCAATACGGCCGCCCCATATTGCCTTATGGAAGGATTCTGCTCCGCATCGTTTTCTGTCAGCCACAAAATGAGATCCTGAGCGCTGAGTCTTTCTTCCAGCTTAATGGCCCCATTGTACTGGTTGAGTGCATTCCAATAGGACTGTGTGTGTACCGCACCGACTCCCGGCTGTACATGGCTGATGATCAAGGCCTGGTAGCCTTCCCGGTCTAAAGAAAGACAGGTAGCTCCGGCTCCACCCACCTCACCGGTCGAAGGGTCGACTGCCACAATGGAAAAGGTATGTTGGGCCAGAAGAGTCGCCTTCCAGCTCGCAAAAAGGGAAAAAAAGAGGAAAAATGCAGATTTCAGACATCTCATAATCGATGATATTTTCAATAAAGTTACGACAGAATCCATTCCTGAAACACAATCACCGATCAGAAAGCACGGATACCTGATCCAAGTCCTATCTTTGGACCAAAATCACAATCCATGCCTGCTCATCTGATCGCCCCCTCGCTCCTTTCCTGTGACTTTCTCCGCCTCGGAGAAGAAACCCGTATGCTCGAGAATGCACAGGCCGACTGGCTCCATCTGGACGTGATGGATGGCAATTTTGTGCCCAATATTTCCTTTGGGCTGCCCATCATTTCAGCAGTAAAAAAAATAAGCACCAAACCCCTCGACGTGCATCTGATGATCGTGCAACCCGAAAAATACATTCAGGCTTTCCGCGATGCGGGTGCCGACCATATCTCGGTACATTACGAAGCCTGTACCCATCTGCACCGGACCGTACATCAAATACGCGAGACGGGAGCCAAAGCTGGTATCGCAATCAATCCGCATACTCCTGTGGAATTGCTCTTTGACGTATTGGAAGATATCGATCTGGTAATACTGATGTCAGTGAATCCCGGATTCGGGGGTCAGAAATTCATTTATAGAAGTCTCGACAAGATCAGAAGACTCAGAAGAGAAATTGACAGCCGCAATCTTTCTGTCGACATCGAAGTGGATGGAGGCGTGGGACTGCAAAACATAGAAGTCATCCTTCAGGCCGGTGCATCCGTGCTGGTGGCCGGCAATGCCGTTTTTCAGGCTCCCGATCCCGCGGACATGATTGCCAAACTAAAGGCGGTGAGCGTAGGCAATTTTGTGTGAGCATTTCCGTTTTGCCTTCCATGTCCCCGTGCCTGTCCCGCATTTTGATATTTCTGCTGGCGGTGTGCCAAATTCATATGTACCAGGCAGACGCCCAGATCCGCATCAGCGGCCGTATTCTGGATCCCACCAGCAACCAGCCTGTGCCAGCGGCTACTGTTTTTGTGCCCGAATCCTCAGTCTGGACGGAGAGCGATTCATCCGGAAACTATTCCATCCTTTGGTCAGGCAAATTCCCTGTCCTGATCCGAGCAAGCAAGCTGGGATTTGAGCCCTCAGAGCACCGGATCGAAAAACAAACAGGCACCGTAATTCACGATTTCTATCTCAAACCTCTGAGAGCAAAGGAAGTGGAGGTGCGTGCCACGAGGCAGTCCGACGAATCTATTATCCGCGAGCGCGCAGACGCCTTTTTGCTGATGCCATCGGCCAGCGGCAACATCGAAAGTATCCTGCCCAGCATCGGGCTGGGCGTTCGATTCAGTGCAGGGGGCGAACTCTCCAGTCAATACAGTGTCCGGGGAGGCAGCTACGATGAAAATCTGGTTTTTGTCAATGACTTTGAGATCCTGCGTCCCCAGCTGATCCGAAACGGTCAGCAGGAAGGACTTTCGTTTCCCAATCCGGATCTGATCAGAGATCTCAGTTTTTCCTCCGGCGGCTTTGAAGCACGGTATGGAGACAAACAATCCTCTGTCCTGGATATACGGTACAAGATACCGGATTCGCTGAGGGGAAGTTTTTCAGCCAGTCTTCTGGGATTGCAGGCTCATCTCGAGGGCAGCAGCTCTTTATTCAGCCGCCAGGGCATCAAGAATTTCCGTTTCCTCTCGGGATTCCGGTACAAAACCAATCAATATCTGCTGAACAGTCTGGATGTCCAGGGCGAATATCAACCCCATTTTTACGATTTCCAGACCTTCTTGAGTTACGATCTGAGCCCATCCTGGCAATGGAACTGGATCGGAAACATCAACAGCTCCCGTTTCAGCCTCGTACCGGAATCCGGAAGCCAGGCAAAAGGCAACCTGTTTTTCATCCTGCGGCTCAATACCTTTTACGAAGGAATGGAAAGCGATTATTTCAATCAGTTCATGACCGGTACCAGCCTCAGCTATTTTCCCAAAAACAGGAAAAATCTGTTTTACCTGAAATGGATTTCCACCATTTACCGTGGGCAGGAAGCAGAGCAATTTGACGTGATCGGGTATTACCGTCTTTCTGAGATCGAGAGCGATCAGAAAGATCCGGAAGGTCGGGAGGTCCGACTTTGGGGTGAGGGCATCCAGCAGGTCTACGGCAGAAACTATCTCGATAACCTGGTACACCATCACGAACTCCGCGGCGGCTGGCAGTTTGGATGGCCCGGGTTGCAACAAAAGCACTTACTGAATTACGGGATCAACCTGAGGCAGGAATTCTTTCTGGACAGGATCCGTGAATGGGAAAGAATTGACTCAGCAGGTTATGCTCTTCCCTACCGGGAGGACTCCATTGTACTGAACTCTTTTGTAAACAGCGAAAACCGTTTTGACAACCTGAAGACAGCCCTTTGGATTCAGGACCAGACAGATTTCAGTCTTTCCGCGAAATGGTCCGGAGGCATCACAGCGGGCTTGCGCGCACATTACAATCAGCTTAATCACGAGTTTCTGCTGAATCCCAGAATGCGCATCGAACTGGCACCCAAAGATCACCCTCAAAATCTGCGCCTTTGGATATCCGGAGGATTGTATCCGCAAGTCGCTTTTTACCGGGAGCTTAGACGTCCGGACGGGAGTCTCAACCGCTCGCTCAAAGCCCAGAAATCCTGGCACCTGATTATGGGCTGGAAAAAGGATTTCCTGTGGAAAAAAGTCAGTCCCACCCGTTTTCGCTGGATCAGCGAAATATACTACAAAGGACTGCACGACATGGTCAGTTATAACCTCGACAATGTGCGGATCCGTTATTCCGGAGAAAATGATTCAGAAGGCTATGCCCTGGGTTGGGACAACCGCATACATGGAGAATTTGTGCCCGGAGTAGAATCCTGGGTCAATTTATCCTTCCTGCGCACCCGTGAAAGATTGTACGGCGTCCAGCATCTGCTGCCCGGAGCGACTGCTGAGGAGTCCCGTTCTGTAAGAGACGTACCCAGACCTACGGACCAGCTGATGTCCCTGAGCATGTTTTTCCAGGATTTTCTGCCCGGAAGGCCCAAATTCAAAATGCACATGCAGGGCACCATTGCGAGTGGTATTCCCTATGGCTTTCGCACCGAAAATGTGGTGTACCGCAACCTCTATCGCTTCAAAACCTACCATCGGGTGGATATGGGATTTTCCTACAGCCTTTGGGAACGAGGCCGGGACACCCGGAACGGGTCCAAGTTCAGCCACTGGCTCAGCCACACCCGGCGCGTCTGGATCAGTGCGGAAGTATATAACCTGCTGAATACCAAAAACGAAGCTTCCGTTCGTTGGATCAAGGCTTTCAACAACTACGAATTCTCCCTGCCCAATTACCTCACCTCCAGGCGAATCAACCTGAGGCTCCGGGTGGAATTTTAAATTTTACATATCTTATTGAATATCTGAATATTACACAAATTCCATCTTCATTTGATGGAATTTTTATAAAATTATTTTTCCTGAAACTATTGATTGTCTTACCTTTGCACCCGCTTTAGCCCGTAGGGCCGGATTTCCGGGTGAACGGGCAGGTCGAATTTAATCATTAAATAAAAGCAATTACAAATGGCCGTAAAGATCAGATTACAGCGCAAAGGGCGCAAAAAAGCCCCCTACTATCACATCGTCGTAGCGGATGCAAGATCTCCGAGAGATGGAAAATTTATCGAAAGACTGGGTTTCTACAATCCTACCAGCGTACCTGCTGCGATTGATATAGACCGCGACAAAGCCTTCGATTGGCTGATGAAAGGGGCACAGCCTACCGACACGGTCACCGCCATACTCCGATACAAGGGAATTCTGTACCGCAAACACCTTGCAAGAGGAGTAGCAAAGGGAGCCCTCACTCAGGAAAAGGCAGACCAGATGTATCAGGACTGGGTTCAGCAGAAAGAAGGACTTATTCTGAAGAAAGTAGAGGAAACGAAACAAAAGCAGGAAGATTTTCACAAATCCATCACAGCTGTTACCCGTGCTCCAAAGGTGAAAGAAGTACCAGCAGAGGAAACTGCTGCTGAAAACATGGAGGCCGCTGCTTCAGCAGAAGAAACTCCTGCTCCCGAAGAATCCACAGAAACCGAACCCAAGGCAGAGGAATAAACCGGTAAACTTTCGGACCATCCCGGCAGGCGATTTATTTTGGCCGGCATGAAAAGAAAGACATACCCAGCTGCGTTGTATTTATGCAGAGAAAAAATAGCCTGAAAGGATGAATTTCTTTCAGGCATTATCTTTTAAAACAAAACAAAAACAGAAATGCAGGAACTCGAATTAGATTACAAGGAGAGGTTGCAGGCGGTAGCTGAAGTGATCCAGGGATCCGACGAGCTGGCCGTTTATCTTGAAGAAGAAACTCCGGAATTATACAAAGCACTTCAGGAAGCTTATGAGCCATTGATCGCAGAAATTTACGACGAGGTGGCCCAAAATCATCCACTGCAGTTGATCCCTCTGGAGACCATCCTGCTCAACCCGTTTTTCGAAGGCCTGTTTCTGCCCAGGATCCTGGGATACAGTGTACTCCGGGGCGAACTCAATGAACAAATCAAATACGCCCGTCCTCAGGAACACTTTAAGGAAGTGCTGGTGGCCATCGCCAACTCCGCCAACTTCGACGTCATCAAACAACGGATCGGACAAACCGTACAACTTGGATTTTCCCTCAGCAGTGACATCTGGATCGCTTCTTTGCTGGACCGCATCGAAAACAAGAAAGTGAAATCCTTTTTGCAGAGCATGATCCTCGACAGATTCAGAGATGCAAAAGAAAGAGAATCCTTTTACCATCGCTACAAGAAGCAATATTCCCACTACAATTATTTGACCTGTGTTTTTCCGATGACAACAGGAGAACTGAAAGTGGAATACGAAACACTCCGTGCCTTCCTGCTGAATCGCATGACACAGGGACTTGGGCATGAAAATTATTCAGCCGAAATCCTGGATATGCTTCATCGTAAAGAGTTTTACCGCGAAGTTGAATTCCTGGAACTGCTTTCGATCATTGCCAATTTCATTTCCCTTGGGAACAAGGGGGATGAAACGATCGCGCAAGTGCTTAAAGAAGTGCGCAGTGCCACTTTCAACCACCTTTATTTCAATTTCCTTAAAAAGAGTTATAAAGAAGGCATCCGCTTTGGCGCTAAGGCAGATCTCAGATTTTCATCTCTCGTCGACAAATCTGTCAGCGATGATCTCAGCCGTTATTACAAACTTCTGGAAACCATCCATGCCAAAGGCTTTGTACACGAAGATACCATCGATGCCGTTGGAGCCTTTTATTCCCAGCACGAAGGAATGTCCGTCAACAACGAATGTCTGCGCCTCAACTTGCTACAGCAGTTCAGGCACGTCATGGAAAACCTCACAGAGCCTGAATATCCATCCTACTTTGAACTGAGCAGGACCTTTGCGGTGTACATGAATATTTTTGATCAGGCAGCCTTCAACCAGGAGCTGGAGAGCATGAGCATGGATTACGTCAAGAAACTGCTGGCCTTTTACAAGGACAAACGCAGCAAAGAATATCAGGACGTCAAGAAATTTGTCAGCTCTGCCTTTACTGAATACGAGTTCCTCACCGAGAAAGAGGTGATCGACCTGTTCAAAATCAAGCGAAAGCCAAAAACCGAAGCCTGACCGGCCTGACTGGAAAATATTCTGCGGACCAGCTCTGCACATTTTACCAATTCTGAAATAATGTGAATGAGCCATATGTCAACAAAGCCCCGGTTTCATCGTTATCAAGGTCATGAGATTCATATTTTTTTGCTTACTGTGGATGCCTGCCTTTTTCCTGGAGGCGCAGGTTTCTGAAAGACTGTTTCACGGCGGAATCAAAGCCGGACTCAACCTCGCACAAATAGACGGAGACGAAGTACTCGGCTATGACAAATGGGCCTATCATGCCGGTCTGGCAGGTGGCTTCAACCTGGGAGGCATCCACGAGATTCAGCTGGAGTTTCTCTACAGCCTGCGCGGATCACGGTATACCAGGCTGGATACAGTGCCCGCAAAATTCAGTTTGCATTACCTGGAAGTCCCCCTGATCTATTGCCTCAAAGACTGGCTTTCAGATGACGAGAAAAACCCCTATTACAAAGTACATTTTCAAGGTGGATTCTCCACGGGATTTCTTTTCAATTCTTCGTCTTATAATGGTCAGGACGCAAACTTTAATCGCTTTGACCTGAGCTGGTTGCTGGGGGTTCAGTTTTTTCCGCGCAGGGACCTGGGCGCCTATTTCCGATACACTTCATCTCTGACGCCTTTGGATCGGTTTACAAAAAATGGCCGCGAAATCAGAATGATCAGTTATTTTTTATCTTTGGGGCTCAATTACAGATTCAACTGATCCCAACATGAAACACTTACTGATTGTCAGCCTTTTGCTTAGCCTGGTCTTTTCCTGTAAAGAAGGTGCTAAAACCGGAAAAACTGCAAACCCGGTAAATAAGGCTGCCGACATAGCCCCTATAAATCCTGCTGAACTCACTGAGCTCAATAAAAGTTGTACGAGCATAGATGTCATCTCTCTGCGCAAGGAGGTAAACGCCAGTATGAGTTTCACCAATCCCGAAGCAATCCAGTACGTGGTTTCATTCATCAGCGATGAAAAAGCGATGCTGACGGTATGCCAGCCCGATGCCCATCTGGTCTTTCAAAAAAATGGAGACATCACCCACGAAGCAGACATCTACTTCAGTGGAGAATGCAATGCGGTAGTGTGGGTTCAGGGGGGCAAGATCATCAATGCAAACAAATTCAGCCCGGAAGGTGTGGACTTTTTCAAAAATTTCCTGAGGCCCCGCAATACCAATATTCCTGGCGACACACTATCCCCTGCCGGACAGCAATAATTTTTTTCAGATTCATCGTTTACATGCCGCTTTTTCCAAGCCTGAAAGAGGCAAATAAAGGTCTGTCCTGCAGATAACCCTCTACGGTTTCAAATCTGTAGGCCTCGCGCTCAAAAGATATGCTCCGGTAAGCCATATGGCCATTCTTTCCCCGGACCATATGCCAGAGAAATTCTCCCAAATAGATCAGGTAAAACGGAATCACACACAACTCCAGCTGCTGTCGCAGATGAATGGCTTCATGACGCAACAAAACCCGGTCGCTCTGACTGCGGGCATCCCGAATGAAAATAAAAGGCCAAAGTGCGATGGCCTGGACCTTTCTGAGACCAGGCAATCTGAAAAAAATGGGTAGGCAAATGATCCTGCCGGCCATTTCGTTACTCCAGGTCTGTTTTCGGGGTTTCCGCATCGATGCGGTCCATGGCCTTTTGAGTCTTATCCCAGAACTCAGTGAAAAAGGGTTTCATGCCGCTAAAAACCTCCTGACTGATCTCCGGCATCCTCTGCAAGACCGGATAGGTATAAGATTCGGACTTGGTCTCCGGACTGATGACCCGGATCTGATCCAAAAACCAAATGAGGGAACTGAAGATCACAAGAGTGACAAATCCGGCACTGGTCCCACCCGCGATCTGGTTAAACAGATTCAAATGCACCGTCTCCAGCACTTTTTCCAGGCCATGGCCTATCATCCTGATCGCAATCAGGACGATCAGAAAGGTGATGGAAAAACCCAAAATGATCTGGATCCTGGGATCTACATCCAGAATTTTCTCGATCAGAGAAATGGTCACGAATGAAAACTTCAGTGTGGCCAGAATGGCCAATACAATGGACAAAATGCCAAAAACCGTCTTGATGATGCCCTTTGTATAGCCCAGATAAAAACTGGTACCCACCAAAATCAAACAAATGATATCCAGAATCATGTCAAAGTTTTATTTTATACCGCAGAACCACCCGGCATAGCGATAGCTATTCATATGAAAGACAAAATTAATATATAAGTAACAATTTCTGAAGCGAATTTCCTATTCAATCAGAAGGAACGGGACAAAACGCAGGAAGAGACGACGTGATCGGAAAGGAAACGGAATGAAACGCCTGAGGCCCATGCTGAGTTGAGCTCAGGATTAGTTAGTTTTGTACATGTTTAACAGAAATTCTCACTGATGGGAGAAGACGAAAATTCAAAAAATCCATGGACCGCATATATGAATAATCCGCTGATTCTCTTGTGTTTCCTGTTTGTGATGACAGTCCAAAGCAGTTGCCACAAAAAGGATACTCCTGACTTTCAGATTTTCCAGACCGGAACGACCGATGAGCTCAGCTGTATCCACTTCTGGGATGATCAGAACGGGATGGTGGCAGGAGGAAAAACCTGGACGAGGGGACTCAGGCTGACCACCCGCGACGGTGGCCTAAGCTGGAAGCGGGATTCCCTTTACGATAAACAGATCTTTGCATTAAGCCCTGCCGATCCGCCTTGGGTTTATGGAGTGGGGATTGACAGGCAGATCTATCATTTTCAACCTGATACCACCGAGATCCTTCGCTTTGGCGGGTACAAATTTTACCGGGGAGCCCTGGCCGTCAACAAAGAGCGATTGTGGATCGTGGGAGGAGAATCCTTTGGCACCGGTTACCTGGATTATGCGGACACAAAGCAGGGTATTCTGGAAAACCGGATCACCATCGACCGGGAACTCGATGCCATCTGCGCGCTGGACAGCAATCATTTGATCATCGCCGGTTTCGGAATCCTGTTGATTACTGAAGATGGAGGCAGACAATGGGATACATTGGTGATGCGCGACCACTGGAGGGACATTTGCAAAACTGAAAAAGGGTCTGCGGTTGCGGTGGGCATTGGGGGCAATATCATCCGGACCAGCGATTATGGGAAAAGCTGGGAATTCATTCGCAGAGGCAGCCAGATTTTTGTGCCAGGTGTCCCCTTGCGCACAGTCGCTTTCGCAAGCCCGAAAGACGGCCTCGCTGCCGGTGAAAACGGAGTGGTCCTGCGGACTCGCGATGGTGGAGAAAATTGGATCAGGCAGGATGGCCTGCCGGAAGTGAATTATCTCGACGTTCAGGTTATGGGCAACCAATACTGGCTGTGCGGATCTGAAGGCACGGTTATCCGGATGGATTAAGAACATTTTCATTAAGTACATGCTACGTACTCATCAGATCCATATGGCCAAGAGAACATAAGCCAAGCCGATTAAAACTTTTACTCAAATCCCTTTAATTTCGTCTCTGATCCAGACCGATTTCCTGAAAACATTCAGAAAGGAATATGTCTTTTCTCCGGCCTCATTCTTTGGCTTGGTTTTTGTACCTTTGCCGGCGATATACGAATCCAATTCACATGATCCAGTCATTCTCAGAAAGCAAGAAAGATGATCCGTTATTATGGCATCAAGGAAGGTCAATTCCACCAGCTCGACTTCCTGAGAGAAGCGCACTGGATACTGGTCAGTCCACCCTGGCAGGAGGGTGAGATCCAGGACCTCGCCGCAAGGCTCGACATTTCTCCCGATTACCTGACCGACCCACTTGATATTGAAGAACGAGTCCGTTACGAAAAATATGAAGAGGCCCGTTCGATCATCATACATACGCCTGTAGTCAACGAAACCGAAAAGGAAAATGATCCCATTTTCATAACCATTCCGCTCGGCATCATCCTGACTCAGGGAAAGATCATCACTTTGTCCGCCTACGAAAACCCGGTACTCGAGCGCTTTGCCGACATGAAGATCCGAGGCTTCGACCCCAGAAACGAAAGATTGTTTGCTTTGCAGATATTTGAACAAAACGTACTCCACTTTCTGGAATATCTGAAGAAACTGAACCTACGCAGAAGTCTGATCGAGGAGGAACTTTATAACTCTAGCCGAAGCGAAGAATTGAAAAATCTGCTTCGCATTGAAAAAAGTCTGGTGTATTTTGTAAACTCCTTAAATGCCAATGAACTGCTCAAGATCAAAATTCGCCGCATAGACCTATTGGGCATCAAGGACAACGAAGACCTCCATTTATTTTTTGAAGACATCATCGTAGACAACAACCAGGCAAAAGAAGTAGCGCAACTTTATACCAATATCCTCAACGGAACCATGGAGGCATATACCTCGATCATTTCCAACAACCTAAACAAGTTCGTAAACCGACTGACCGTGATCACCATCACCTTGTTGTTCCCGGCTCTGATCGCAGGTTTTTTCGGAATGAACGTGCCCCTGCCCTTTCGCATGGCCGAATCGCCTCTTTCCTTTTACCTCATAGTATTGATCTCTATCGCTTTCAGTCTGGGCCTGACCTGGTTCTTTCGGAAAAAAGACATGATCTGAACAGCCCATCTGGCGGCATCAGACATATATCTTGAGATCTTTATACCTACACCCTTACCGGTGTGCATGATAAATATGATGGAAAAGATTAATTTCTTTGTCACCTGTGTACAGATCCCTAACGCACTATCCCTCTAAGACTTATTAAAGTTTTCCACAATATGTGGAAAAGTATTCGCGGTCCTTCCTGGCCGCGAGGCTATCTTTGTTGATAGATATGATAATTATTCATAATATATTAAAAAACGACCCAATTAGGAATTTTTCAGTGTTTAAAATTAATTTACACGCATGTACACATCACTAAAAAAAATATATATAATTTATCAATATATATCGACTCCCTCGTTCTACCTTTGTACTCCCTACGAGAAGCCGACCCACCACCAACCTTATAAATAGACCGCATGAACCAAAACAACGAACCCATTCTGACGGAAAATCCGCAAAGATTTGTCCTGTTCCCCATCCAGCACGATGATATTTGGAGATTTTATAAAAATTCGGAAGCTTGTTTTTGGACAGCTGAAGAAATTGACCTCCAGGCCGACCTGACGGATTGGGAAACCAAGCTGACTCAAGACGAAAAACATTTCATCAAACACGTTCTGGCCTTTTTCGCTGCCAGCGATGGGATCGTCAATGAGAATCTGGCTGAGAATATGGTTCGGATGGTACAATACACGGAGGCCAAATTTTTCTATGGATTTCAAATCATGATGGAAAACATCCACTCTGAGACCTATTCCCTCCTGATTGATACGTACATCAAAGACAACGAAGAAAAGAATTTCCTATTCAATGCCATTGACAATCTGCCCTGTGTACGGAAGAAAGCAGACTGGGCTTTGCGTTGGATCAGTCAGGGAAGTTTCGTAGAGCAGCTGATTGCTTTTGCCGCGGTAGAAGGAATATTCTTCTCCGGTTCATTCTGTTCCATATTCTGGTTGAAAAAAAGAGGCCTGATGCCGGGTCTGAGTTTCTCCAATGAACTCATCAGCCGGGATGAGGGTATGCACTGTGATTTTGCCTGTCTGCTTTACAACAAACACATCGTAAACAAACTCCCGAAAGATACCATTCGCGATATCCTGGTGGAGGCCGTTGAAATCGAAAAAGAATTTGTAACGGATGCCATCCCGGTGGCACTGATAGGTATGAATGCAGATCTCATGTGCCAATACATCGAATTCGTGGCAGACAGACTGCTCGTGGCCCTGGGCAACGACAAAGTATACAACAGCGAGAATCCATTCCCCTGGATGGATCTCATATCCATACAGGGCAAAACCAATTTCTTTGAAAAGAGGGTAGCCGATTATCAAAAAGCCGGAGTGACCGCCGGGCATGAAAAAAAGGTATTTACAATCGACGAAGAATTCTGACCAGATTCTTAACCCCAATTTTTTTTCAGTTTTCTTAACCTTTTAACTCTTTTCATCACCATGCAAGTTATCAAGCGTAACAACAAGCGCGAAGACGTCAGTTTTGACAAAATCACCGCGAGAATTAAAAAACTCTGCTACGGTCTGGATCCCAACTTCGTTGATTCCATAGAGATCTCCAAGAAGGTTATCCTGGGATTGTTCGACGGTGTCAAAACCACGGAGCTCGACAATCTGGCAGCCGAAACCGCAGCTTCACTCGCTGCTGTCCATCCGGATTATGCCATCCTGGCTGCACGGATTGCTGTATCCAACCTGCATAAAAATTCAAACAAATCCTTCAGCGAGACTATGGAGGCTTTGTACAATTACATTGATCCCAACACCAACCAAAAGGCCGGACTAATCAGCGACGAAACCATAGAGGTCATCCGTCAAAACGCCGATAAACTGGATTCTGCCATTATTTACGATCGCGATTACAGTTTCGACTATTTTGGATTCAAGACCCTGGAGCGCTCCTATCTGCTGCGCATGGACAAGAAGGTGGTCGAAAGACCCCAGCACCTTCTGATGCGCGCAGCAGTGGGCATTCATGGTCAAGATATTGACGCCGCCATCGAGACTTATCATCTGATGTCGGAAAAGTGGTTTGTACACGCCACACCCACCCTATTCAATGCGGGCACTCCCAAGCCCCAGCTTTCCTCCTGCTTTCTGCTGAGCATGACGGATGATTCGATCTCAGGGATCTTTGAGACGCTCAGCCGTTGTGCCAAGATATCTCAGTCAGCAGGCGGAATTGGTCTGAGCATCCATAATGTACGCGCAAAAGGTTCCTACATCAAGGGCACAGGCGGTACTTCCAACGGGATCGTTCCCATGCTCAAAGTATTCAATGACACGGCCCGCTATGTGGATCAGGGAGGTGGAAAACGCAAAGGCGCGTTCGCCGTATACCTGGAACCCTGGCATGCTGACATTGAAGATTTTCTGGAACTGAAGAAAAACCACGGCAAGGAAGAACTACGTGCACGCGACCTCTTCTATGCCCTGTGGATACCGGACCTGTTCATGCAGCGCGTGAAGGAAGATGCCCAATGGTCCTTGTTCTGTCCCAATGAGGCCCCCGGACTCTACGACACCTACGGAGGCGAATTCGAAGCGCTGTATCACAGGTACGAGGCGGAGGGCAAAGCAAGAAAGGTAGTCCGCGCTCAGGAATTATGGTTCAACATCCTGGAGAGTCAGATCGAAACAGGCACGCCCTACATTCTCTACAAGGATGCTGCCAACAAGAAATCGAACCAGAAAAACCTCGGTACCATCCGCTCATCGAATCTCTGCACAGAGATCATCGAGTATACTGCTCCCGATGAGGTCGCAGTCTGCAACCTGGCCAGCATTTCGCTGCCCAAGTTCATAGAAAATAAAAAGTTTGACTTTTCCCGTCTCGAAGAGGTGACCCGTGTCATCACGCGCAACCTGAACAGGATCATCGATATCAATTACTATCCGATCCCCGAGGCGCGTAATTCCAACTTCAGACACCGCCCCATCGGAATCGGAGTGCAGGGTCTTGCAGATGCTTTTATCCTGATGAGATTCCCTTTTGATTCCGACCAGGCTAAAAAACTCAACAAAGAAATCTTCGAAACCATCTACTATGCGGCTGTAAGTGAATCCTGCGAACTGGCTTCAAAACACGGCGCATACGAATCCTTCCCAGGAAGCCCGATCAGTCAGGGAGAATTCCAGTTTGACCTATGGGGAGTAGAACCCACTCGGGGTCGATATGACTGGGATGCACTCCGCAGAAAAATAAAAGAGCACGGCATCCGCAACAGCCTTTTGCTGGCTCCCATGCCTACTGCATCCACCTCGCAGATACTGGGCAACAACGAATGCTTTGAACCTTATACTTCCAACTTCTATACGCGCAGAACGCTTTCAGGAGAGTATATGGTGGTCAACAAGCACCTGCTGGAGGATCTGATCCGTCTGGGCTTATGGAATTCAGAAATGAAAGAAATGCTCATGGCACACAATGGATCCATCCAAAAGATCCAGGGAATTCCTCAAGAGCTGAAAGAGCTTTACAAGACTGCCTGGGAAATCAGCCAGCGTGCCATCATCGACATGAGCGCAGACCGTGGCGCCTTTATCTGTCAAAGTCAAAGTCTGAACCTCTTCCTGGAAAATGCTACGTTTGGAAAACTCTCCTCCATGCATTTCCACGCATGGCAACAGGGATTAAAAACGGGTATGTACTACCTGAGAACCAAGGCGGCCGTGGATCCGATCAAATTCACTCTGAGCGAGAAACATCAAAAACGCTTTGTCGACGAGCAGGTAGATTCTGATTCCGGTGCAATCGTTCCGGAAAGTGCTTCCACTTCCGCGTATGACAAATCAACCGTGGGTGCTTTACTAGATTCAGTACCCACCCCGGAGGCTCAAAATATTCAGGAAGGACTAACTTGTACGATGGAGGACGGATGTCTTTATTGTGGCAGCTGATCATCTGACTTTTCATACCAAAAAAATATCTTTCGAAAAGGCGGTCCAGACGGATCGCCTTTTCTTTTACCACCCTCTTTCCGATTTGTCTTGAACTGAGGATAAACGAATACCAAAATCTGCTTCGTACGACCTGGCCGATGAGCTGCTTTTGATGATACCGGAAGATTTTATTGCGGGTAATTTGTGGAATCAAGCCTAAAACATATCTTTGCGTCCCGCTTGGAGGAATGGCAGAGCGGTCGATTGCGGCGGTCTTGAAAACCGTTGACTGTAACAGGTCCGGGGGTTCGAATCCCTCTTCCTCCGCAAACAGTTCCTGGGTTTCAGAACGAGGAAAGTTCTGTGTTTTTATAGCTGGTAAACTTAAAAGTAAGTGTCGCTCCAGAATTTAAAACAGGACTTCGGTCACGAGTATCCATGAATCTGTTATAATTTTACATTTTAAAACCCTTAGAGGTTTTGCTACCTGGTGGTTGTAGCTCAGCTGGTTAGAGCATCGGATTGTGGTTCCGAGGGTCGCCGGTTCGAATCCGGTCATCCACCCCGCTTCTTAAAGCCTTTCCGCTCTGCGGGAGGGCTTTTTTACTTTTCAGCCAAATTTCCCCTTAGTGGATAAACCGTTTTTCTATCAGGAACCTGCCAGCCGGAAATGCGATCCGGATCAAATACAGTCCCGGTACCAGGCCGGGCAACTCCCAATCTGATTCACCGCCTTGTGAGACTGCAAAGAATATCTTTCTGCCACTCAGATCAAAAAGGTGGATGCTGCTGCCCTTGGGCATGCATTCCGGCAGCACGAGCTTCCTTTCAGATAATTCAACCATGCAGGGCTGGTTTCCGACTGGAGCCAGGTCTGAGGGCCCCACCTCTATTCTGACCTCCACCATTTCGCTCAGGCAGACCT
Source organism: Bacteroidota bacterium (assembly GCA_029572935.1). GTDB lineage: Bacteria > Bacteroidota > Bacteroidia > Chitinophagales > Saprospiraceae > Vicinibacter. The sequence continues at coordinate 29,858 of JAKQHM010000034.1, read as the reverse complement.
GATCATCCGGCCTGATGGCCCAATCGTAGAAGGCGTAGTAATAATTTTCGCCGTATTGCGAGCGCGTGATCCTGCATTTGTCCGCGATGTCGTATGGATACCGCACGGCCAGATCGCTGCGCTGCAACCGGGGACTTACACTTCCCAAATACAGCATATTGGTATCAGATGAGGTTGTGAGGTGGTATTGCTTGTTGCCCCCGGGGCAAAAGAAGCCCAGATAACAGCGATTCATACCAGAACTGAGTATCTGATCACTCTGGGCGAGGACCTTCAGGTCCTGATCCAGGAGTTGGAGGGTTCTTTTCCCGGGCCGGTCCGTATACACCGTAACGCTGTCAAAATAAATATCTTCAAAAACCCGGAACTCCATTCTGGGATTGAGTGCTGCCGCGTGATATCCGGAGCCTGTGAACTCCGGATAGGGTTTGCCTCCCGTGAGATGCCGGTAGGATTCAGACACGAATGAACGCGCGTAATAAAGCCTGCTCTGATCCAGCACCGGTGTCAGAAAGCTCCCGCCGCGATGCACTGGCACCACTGCTTCCTTTTGTTCGTACCAAATGGTATTGCTGTCAGAGGAGATCAGATTGGCCTGTCCCGGACCAGATAGAAGAACATCATCGATCAAAGGGATGATGGGAGAATTCATTCTGATAAAATTCAGGGTATCCGTCTTCCAGTCGGCGCAGGCTCCACGGACGATGGCTGAGTAAGTACCCGAACCGTCCAAAGAGATGGAGCTGCCTGAGCGTCCGTCCGACCAAAAAATGGTATCGTATCCGGCTACGCTAAGCGAAAATTTTTGATCCTGACATACGATCAGTTCATTTGCATTCGACAGTCTGGGGATTTCCACGGGATTCACCTTCAGACTGAATAATTCTGATACGCGAACACAAACCGAATCATCCTGGCTGAGATAAAAGTATAAGCCTGTTTCTTTGGCAAGGATGGTATCAGTCCTGAGTCCATTGCTCCACTGGATTCCTCTTCTTTCCGGGTCGGCCTGGAGTCTGATTTCCTCATCCACGCATATTATCCTGGTTCCAGATGGAGCCAGACCAACTCTGGGTTTCATGCATTGTCCTTCTGTCAAAAGGTAAAAGCGATCCGCATCCACCTGATCATACCGATCGGTCCTTCCGGATGGCCACTGAATTACGACACTATCTGCCATGTTATACTTACCCAGTCCAAAATGCAATTTTCTGCTGTTTTGGATGCCATAGGATTCACCGCACAAAAGCTCCCGGGTCTGCTTGAGACCTCCCGCCCACACTTGCACGATGGCTCCTATTCCATCAGGATTCGAGGCCATACCCAGCAAGCCAAGTTCGAGCCAGTGGTTGCTGCCACCCTGGTTCAGCCAGATCCGGTCAGGACGATTGGAGGGCTGGTTTATGAGGTAAGAATGCGAGGCAAAAAGGTCCAGATATCCGTCTCCATTCAGATCTCCTGTAGCCAGCGAGGACATGGAGCTTAGACCTTGTTCTGCCAAAGAAAAAGTACCCAAACCATCGTTCAGCCAAAGTTCTGTGCCGTTTCCGCATGCTAAAATATCGAGATCCATGTCATTGTCCATATCCCTGAGCAAGAGCTGGATGATGATGATTCTGCTGCTGAATCCAGATTCATTGCTGAAATCCTTGAATTTTCCGTCAGAGCCACTCAGATAAATTTTGCTGGGTGCATAATGATTGGCTACCACAAGATCCATTCTGCCGTCCCCGTTGAGGTCGCCTGATGCTGCGACCCAACTCTGGTCACCACAATCGAGTCCCAGTAATTTTCCTTTTTCTTCAAATCCGGACGGACCGTTTTCGTAATATAAATTGATCCTTCTCGGATCTGTAGGCTCGGTGGCTGCAGCATAGCATTTCGAAATGTAAAGATCGCCATCGCCATCCTGGTCTACATCCGACCAGAGGCATCCGTAATTGCCGGCTTCAGAGCTGGAATCGGGCAGACTCAAGTCCAGCCAACTGTCATTCAGAACCAGATTTCCCGCTAAATTTTCAAAGACCTTGGTCCGGGCGTGGTCATCGCATATCGTAAAATCGATCCAACCATCCCGGTCGATATCGTATAAACTCGCGGCCTGGGAAAAAAAGTAGGGATGATCCAATTCCTCCTCCCTAAAAGCATGAGCTGAGTCCTGGTAGAGGATTTTAAATTTTGGACTATCCCCACCCAGTATGATGTCTGCCCAACCGTTTCTGTCAAGATCTGCGACATTGACAGACCAGACAGGAATGGAGGCATCCAGCGGCAATTTCTTCCAAAGGAATCCGGCTCTTCCGTCGTTGTATCCGGCCCACAATTTTCTACCCTGGTCCAATACCAACAGGTCATCCCAATAATCGCCGTTGAGATCGGTGACCCCCATGGCTATCCCCGAAAAAAAACTGCGATCCAAAGCATGGGATTTAAAACTGGCCTGTGCATTCAGGAGGAATCCCTCCAACACCAGGAGACCTATCAAGGGAGCAGAAAAATGTCGGAACATAAGTTACAGATTGAAAACACAAATATAATAAAAACTTATATATATTCGTGCCTGATATGAAGAGATTATTGGAGCGGATCGCGGCATATACACGCTATTATCTCAAAGCGGACACGCGACAAAAAATTCATGCTCCCTTTCTTTTCCAAATGGTTGAATTCGTTTTCAATCCGGACTGCCATTATTACGATTTTGACAAGATCTGGCAAGCCTGGACCGACACCATTCAGAGGGACGAATTGATCCCTCCGAGTCCCTTTGGAGACAGCAGAGGTCAGAGCGGGAGCAAGCTTGGGACTTTTGCAAAAAAATCGCTTCATCCTCCCGCGCAACTCTATGATTTGTATCGGCTAACCGTCTATCTGAAACCCTCACACATACTGGAGTTGGGCAGTTGTCTGGGTGTGAGTACGCTTACTTTGGGCCTTGCGGCCAAACAGGCAAAATGTACCGGTGTGGAGGGGAATGAGTTTTTGGCTTCTGAGGCTCGTGCATTGCATCGGGCTTATGATGTAAAAAATATAAGCTTGTTTCATGGCAGCTTTATGGATTTTCTGGCATCGGATCCGGTTGGGAATTACGACCTGATTATCCTGGATGGTGATCACCAGTATCGGGCTACGATGGAGCTTATTTCCTTAATATACGAGCGTCTAAGCCCCCAGGGCTGCCTGTTGGTGGATGACATCCATTGGTCTGCCGGTATGGGCCGGGCATGGGCCGAAAGTCTTCAAGTCAACAACATCCACTGCAGTCTCGAAACAAACAGATGGGGTCTGATCTTCAAAAGCAAAGACCTCACGCCAGGTCACTATACTTGGTGTCCTGAAAAATGGAAATTCTGGCAGAGGTACTTTTGATGCGCAGAAGCTTCATCCGGGCCGTATAAAATGACTACCTTCGCCCTTTATCAAAAAATAGAAATATATGCCCGTAGATGTGATACTTGGATTGCAGTGGGGGGATGAAGGCAAGGGTAAAGTGGTCGATTTTCTGGCCAATCAATATTCTGTGGTGTGCAGGTTTCAAGGTGGACCCAATGCAGGTCATACCCTATACATCGATGGAGTAAAACATGTTTTGCATACCATTCCTTCCGGTATTTTTCGTCCAGGTATTTTCAATGTAATCGGAAACGGCGTTGTTCTGGATCCCGTGACGCTTAAGAAGGAGATCCAGTCCGTTTTGCCTAAAGCACCGGACGCATTGGACAGATTGTTGCTATCGAGAAAAGCCCACTTGATCCTCCCGGCACATCGCTGGATCGATCTGGCATCAGAAAATGCCAAAGGTAAAGATAAGATCGGATCCACCCTGCGTGGAATTGGTCCGTGCTATATGGATAAGACAGGTCGAAACGGTCTCAGGGTCGGAGATCTGGACCATGCTGATTTCGACCAGAGGTATAAAAAGTTAAAAACCAAACATCTTCAGTTTATTCGACAGTTTCCCGACGTTGAATTCAATATGGAAGCAGAGGAGGCAGCATGGATGGAAAGCCTGGATTCGCTCCGAAAATTAAGGCAGATTGACGCTGAATATTGGTTGGCTGAAAGAACCGCACTGTCTGAAAACATTCTGGCAGAAGGGGCTCAGGGCACCATGCTGGATGTGGACTTTGGCACGTATCCCTTTGTCACCAGTTCCAATACCATCACCGCCGGAGTATGTACTGGACTGGGCGTGCCTCCCAATCAGATCCGCAAGGTAATAGGCATTGCCAAAGCCTATTGTACCCGTGTCGGATCCGGTCCGTTCCCTTCCGAACTGAAAGATGAGACCGGTGACAGGCTCAGACAAGCCGGAAGCGAATTCGGTTCGACCACAGGCAGGCCCAGAAGATGTGGCTGGCTTGATCTCGTGCAGCTCCGCTATGCCTGCATAGTGAATGGGGTGACAGACCTATGCATCACCAAAGCAGATGTGCTGAACGACTTTGAATTGATCTCCCTGGTTGATGCCTATCAAACCGGTGGCGAATGGACCACAGAGGTCCCCTATTCGATGGAAACGATCAGCGAGGTAAGGACCGTGAACCTAAAGGGATGGATGAGCCCACTGGAATCTGCCACCCGAATGGAAGAATTGCCTGCAGAACTCAGGTTGATGCTTGGAAATATTGAAGATTCCGTGAAATTACCAGTCAGCATGCTCAGTACCGGACCCGGAAGAGAAGAGCTTTTGGTCAGAAATTAAGACTCATTCCCACTAGAATTTTCAGGAAAATGATTGGAACATTTTCCTGTGATCCTATTCAATTTTTTTTCGAATACGTCCTTTGAACTCTGCCTCTTTTTGGGATGTGGAAGTCGATTAATTTTTTCTCCTGCTTCCAGTTTTGTTCATCTCCAATCAACCTTTGATTGGAGCTTCCGCAATGATGATGTACTGATACAACAAACTGGTATCATCCGATACCTGAATCCTGAAGCCCGCATCGAGAAGTTCTGTCTCCACGTCTCCCTGGGCCAGACGTTGATTCATGGGTGGACCAAAGGGCGTTATCTTCTTTTTAAAATCCACCACCACGATCCTGCCACCCGGCTTCAGGCAAGGGATCAATTTGTTTAAGTAGGATGTGCGATTCTGAATATAGGTGTAGGTGTTGGACAAAAAGACAATGTCCACTTCATTTCTGGCCAATCGCGGATTATCCGGTGAGGCGAGCCGAGCTTCAAATTTCTCTTTGAGTTCAGGCTTGTAAAATTCCTTTTCGGCATTCATCATATCGATGAGCTCTTTCTCTATGTCTACTGCGATGACCTTTTGGGCTGAATAAATGAATCGAAATGAAAAATAGCCGCTGCCCGCACCTATGTCTGCGATGACCTTGTCCTCCAGCGGTCCCAGCATTTCAATGACCTGGTAAGGCTTTTGCCAGATGGTGCGGTCCTGAATCTGAATGGATGTTTTCGCCTCTGTTTCGGAGAAATTTTGGGTACTATCCGGTTTTAAAACTTCTTCTTCCCTGGCAGATCGCAGATCCGGTCCTCCACAGGAACAAAACAAGATTAAGAAACCATAATAAGCCCAGGTAGGGATGCTGAATGTCGTGCTCATTTTAACTGGGACAAATGTATCAGAAAATCTGAAATATGCTTTTTGATTTCATCTCCGCTGCAATCGTAGTTGTTGATCATCAGGCTGATGCTATATTGGGGATCCGACCCATTCATGATATAACCCGCATAGGCTCTCACCCCCTCCATACTTCCGCTTTTCAAACGGAACTTTTCCTTCAATCTTGTTTTTCGGGAGAGTCGCGAAGCAAGAGAACCTGATTGGGAAACATCAGGCAAGAGCTGGACAAAGTATTTTCTCTTCTTGTCTGCAGCGATCTCATTTAAAATATCCGTCATGATTTGTGCCGTAATGCGATTTTTAGGACTCAGTCCGCTTCCATCCAGGATTCTCACCCCTGCCTTATGGCCGGATTTTCCCAGATAAAATTTTCTCATTTTATCCAGTGCCATTTCCCTGTCCGGGTCACCGTTCCAGATCCATCCTCCGAGATGGAGAAAGGCTTCTGCGTAGAGATTTACGCTTCGCCCCAGAGCTCTTTTAGCCAATTTATCCAGGGTCTGGGATGGGTGAACGTAAATCATTTCGTCCTTCGGAAAGAATCCCGGCACAAGGCTATCCCGAAACAAAATACCCTTTTCTTTAAGGGCATCTTTCAGGATGCATTCGAAGGTCTCGGAAGGATTGGGGACAGCAGCGGCCAAACTGATGGTCTTATCCTTGCCATACTGCAGGCGCCCATGAACGGTGTAGATCCGGTGGGATGAGGTACCCAGGAGATAAAGTGGAACGAAGGGACCGGTTTCCACTGTCACTGCCTCGGAGCAATAGTTCTCCCAAAGACAGGCAGGTACGACGTCGAGAATCTCGCAAATCTGATCGGGAGCATCCGGTATGCTCAGGGTAATCATGGCGGCATTTTCGTAGGCATTGAATCCGTAATAACCCGATCCATAGTAATTGCCCAGGTCATACCAAAGCCACTCAGGGTTTTCCGGAATATCTTTGATGAAATCGGAATTTACGCGGACCGTCCCACTGATGGTACGGATTCCTTTTGTGAGCAAGGCCTGAACCAGGGTATCCGCCAAGGCACCCAGGTTCGTATTTTCCGGCAAAAGGCTGGACAAAAAACTGGGATCACCTTTTCCAATGACCATCAAATCGCCCCACAGAGTACTATCCGAGACACCTGAGGAACGAACCAAAAATTCGGTCTGATATCTATAATCCTTTCCGGCAGTGTGGAGCGCTGCATAGGAACTAAGAATTTTCAATGTGGAAGCAGGAATCAGACTTCGCTCTGCATCATGTGAAGCTATGGTACGGCCGGTGCGGATTTCAGAGATGGAAATCCCGATACTGGCCGATGAAAAATCTTTGTGAGTGACAAATTTATCTACCTCTGCCTGCCATTTTTCCACCTGAGACATCAGGAGCTGATGGTAAGTGGTGAGAAAAAAGGTAAGTGCTATCAGAATTTTCATGCATTAATCCTGTCGTATCCGATATGAAACAAACCATCACCCAGGTTGACTACCGGGGCATTGTTATGGCTTAGCAGATATCCACTTCTCGATGCATATACCCTGGTTTCCTTCTGACCGAAAGGATCATTGATCACAGCCAGCAGTTCATCCTGGGTAATAAACTCTCCTGCTTTGCGGGTATAACTTACAATGCCTCCTTCCGGGCTGCGTTCCCAGCTGGACTTCCTGAAAATCTGTGGACTTTTAAGGTCCGGAAGATTTCCATCTGCCATTCCCTTTGCCACCAGCAGATTGCGGATCACCTCCAAACCTTTTTCTATGACCAGATTGTCCAATCTGAGTGCCTCCCCTCCTTCAAAAATCAAAATCGGTTTCTTGAGATCGCGGGCCACCTTTCTCAGCGATTTGGATATGACCGGTTTCTGCACCAAAAGGGGATAACGCGATTCGATGGCCAAACGGAAGGACTCTTCTGATCTGGAGGTGAATCGCAGTTGCGGCATATTCCAATGATCCTTGCCTCCTGTGTGAAAATCCACACCAAAATCGACTATACTTAGAATTTTTCGTGTAATGATGCGTGCAATGCGCGAAGCCAGCGAGCCCGTCATGCTTCCGGGAAAGCTACGGTTGACATCTTTTCCGTCCGGTACGTCCCTTGAGAAATTGATAAACCCAAAGATGTTCAGAACGGGAATGCAGATCACGCTTCCGCATCGGAGGTTGGCATATAATCCATCGGTGATCGACCTTCTGACGATCTCCACGCCATTGATCTCATCTCCATGCATGCCTCCCAGAAAGAGGGCCACCGGGCCTGGCTGTCTGCTCCTGTAGATATAGGCGGAGATGGAGATCCGGTTGCCGGAAGGCAATCTACCCGCATTGATCCGAACCATACCATAAGCACCCGGACCGAATTCCTGCCCTTGTATGTTGATGCTGTCCATCTAATTTTTTACTCCTTTCTCGACAAAGCGGATGATCTTTTCCGAAATATTCACCCCGGTGGTCCCTTCGATGCCTTCGAGGCCCGGAGAGGCATTCACTTCAAGGATCAATGGTCCCCTTTTGGATCTCAGAATATCCACCCCTGCGATCTTTAGACCGAGAATTTCAGTCGCTTTTAATGCAAGAATTTCTTCTGCGGGATCCAGGTCAATTTTAAAGGAACTGGCTCCCCTGTGGATGTTGGATCTGAATTCTCCGGGCACTGCCTGTCGGACCATAGAGCCCACTACCTCCCCATCCACTACAAAAGCTCTGATGTCCGAGCCACGGGCGTCGGAAATAAACTCCTGAATGAGTACCTCCTGTCCTGCTCTGTGAAAGCCTTCCACGATCGACACTCCCTGACTTTTGGATTGGGCCAAAATGACGCCCAAGCCCTGCGTGCTTGCGAGCAACTTAATGACGGCACGCTCCTTGGATATCTGATCGTACACCACCGGTGCACAATAGTCCCCGGCTGAGATTCCTGTACGGGGCACATCGATGCCATGTGCCGAAAGGATCTGAAGGCAATGGAGTTTATCCCGTGCCTTCATCAGGGCTTCGGCCGTCACGGTCACAAAAATGCCCATGCTCTCCAATTGCCTGATGATCGCTGCTCCATAGGCAGTAGCAGATGCGCCGATCCTGGGAATCACCGCATCAAAATGTCCGAAATAATCGTTGCCGATCATGAGTGCGGGTTTGGATTTCTCGACAATGATGTTGCACATCATGTGATCGTAAACCTGCACCTCATGTCCCAGGGAAACTGCGGCGCGCACCAGACTTTGGGTACTGTATAGATTTGCGTTTCGGGAGAGGATCAGGAGTTTCATCGGCTGGATTGTTGAAGTCCAAAGATAGAAATTTATAAATAAGCGCAAACTTCCCTCATCTGAACAGACTAGCTTAAATTTTAGGCCACTATGCTTCAGCCAATCGACCTTTGCATTCAATTCCAGAAAGGCGACAGAATATCATGCGGGTCAGGCTGTTTTATTTTCGTATTCTTGTCCCCAAAATGAGTACCGTACAGGAGGGAAGCGAAAAATCAAAATGGGGCTGGATCCTCTTTGACTGGGCCAATTCATCCTACTCTTTGGTTATTTCTACCACCATATTTCCCACCTTTTTTATTTCTGCTACGGATCCAATGATCAGCATAGGACCCGGCAGCACCAGCAACTCTTCTTTGTATGCCTATACCATATCTTTTGCCTATTTGCTGGTTTGTTGCTTATCCCCGGTCCTTTCCGGCATCGCTGACTATGGGGGTCACCGTAAATTCTTCATGCGACTCTTCACGACTTTGGGCAGCCTTTGTTGTATGGGGCTTTTCTTTTTCAATGGCATGGATACACTGTGGATTTGTCTTGCTTTTTTTGCCGGCGCAGCTGTCTGTCATGCCGCCTCTCTTGTTTTTTACGATTCCTATCTTGCTGATCTGGTTCCCCCTTCGCAAAGCGATCAACTGAGTGCTAAAGGATATGCTTTTGGTTACATTGGCAGCGTAATTCTGCTGATCACCAACCTGATGATGATTCAAAAGCCTGAGTGGTTTGGATTTGGACCGGAATCCATTGCAAAACATATCCCGATCCGGTTTGCATTTTTTGCAGTAGGTGCCTGGTGGCTGGGCTTTAGTCAGTTTTCATTTGCCTGGCTGCCAAGGGATCGAAAGGTGCACGGATCTTCCTTTAGCCTGATGCATGGTGTGAATGAACTCAGAAAAGCCTGGAGGATCATCCGCTCGAAAAAGGAAGTGTTCTTTTTTCTGGCTTCCTTTCTGTTTTACAGCGCCGGCGTTCAGACAGTCGTATATCTGGCCTCTCCCTTTGCACAAAAGGAACTGGGGTTTGAATCCGCCGAATTGATACTAGTCATTCTTTTGCTTCAGGTAGTCGCCATCGGTGGAGCCTTGACTTTTGCCCGGATCGCCCGTTGGAAAAATAATGTGCTGAGCATGAAAATCATGCTCCTGATCTGGATCGTGATTTGCGTTATGGCTTATTCGGTCACGAGCAAAGCCATGTTCTATATGGTGGCTGCATTGGTAGGATTGGTCATAGGTGGAATTCAATCCGTTTCCCGATCCACTTTTTCAAAACTGATCCCCCACGGACACGAAGATGTCACCTGCTTTTTCAGTTTTTACAACGTTGTTTATTATGTCTCGATCGTTCTGGGCAGTTTCATGTTTGGTTTTGTGGATCAGATCACGGGCAGCATGCGATACAGTGTGTTGAGCCTGATCTTATTCTTTTGTCTGGCCTTTGTCCTGATCAGTCAGGTAAAAAAAGAACATCTGGCTCAGTAATTCAGGACAAATAACAAGTCAGTCCTTATGTTTTCCCTTTATCCATATTTTTAGACTGGTAATAATCAATGCATATTTGGTTGGCAATTATCCGAACATCAAGCTGAATTTACCAATAGAAAATAATATGTCCCATGAATAAAGAAAAGCTGCATAGCATAGTTTTTGAATCCAACACCCGGGCGGGAAGAACTTTTGATCTGACCATCCTCTATGCGATTCTTTTCAGCACCCTTCTGGTCATGTTGGATAGCGTGCCTGTTTACCATGACCGTTTCGCAGGTACTTTTTAAATCCTGGAATGGATCATCACGATCTTTTTTACGCTGGAGTATTTTCTCAGGATCTACGTAGTCAAAAAGAAAAGCATATATATATTTAGCTTCTTTGGACTGGTAGATTTGCTCTCTATTTTACCCAGTTATATAAGCCTTTTTATAGCCGGTGGTCAATTTCTGAGCATCATACGCGTACTCAGGTTGATCAGGATTTTCAGAATACTCAACCTGAGTGAATATACCCAGAGCGGTCTTCTGATCATGGGTGCCCTCCACGAAAGCAGAAAGAAGATCATCGTTTTTTTAATTTTTATCCTGCTGATGGTGTCTGCATTTGGCGGGGTCATGTATGTTGTGGAATCCGGTCATCCGGAGTCTGGATTTGAGAGTATCCCGATCAGCATTTACTGGGCTATTGTCACAATTACGACCGTGGGATATGGGGACATTTCTCCGGTCACACCTGTTGGCAGATTTTTAGCATCGGTCGTGATGATATTAGGCTATGCGGTTATCGCAGTCCCTACCGGAATTGTAACTGCAGAGCTGGGAAAGTTCAGGCAATCTAAAATGGACTTTACGCAGCATTGCGATGCCTGTGGAGCGACCGATCACCCTAAAGATTCCAGGTACTGCTGGAATTGCGGCGAGTACCAGCACAAAGAAAAAAATGATGCTCAAAAAAAGGATGGCGGGCTCAGCTGATGGAGCAAACTACCAAAATAAAATATCAGACGCCCGTTTCAACCCGCCCATCGGCATGTCTGGCAAATCTTCCTTCAGCTCTGTCGTGTACCTGATCGTAGCGTCCCCAAGGCCAACCTCCGAAACGGGTCGCATGAAAATCATCAAATGCCTGCTGAATCTCTTCTTTTGTATTCATGACAAATGGTCCGTACTGAATGACCGGTTCATTGATCGGACGACCCTGTAGAATCAGGATTTTACTTTCATTACTTCCATTCTGAATTTTCAGATCACGGCTGGAATCCACGATTGCAGAGTGATATTTGGGAATTTGCTTTCCCTCCAGTGAGAGTTCTGTTCCTTCATAAAAATATATTACCCGGTTTATTCCTTCTCCCGCACCGGGAAAGAGCAGACTCGCACCGGGCTCCATCCGAATATTGCAGATCAGAACTTCGTTATTAGGATCAGCAGCCCAGGATCCGGGAGGCGGATCAGGAGCCGTATTTCCATATATATTTCCTGCCATCAGCTCAAAATATGTCTTTTTCCCCAAGGCGTCTTTCACCTCGAATTTGGGAATTTTACTACCCCACAACATTTTAAAATGAGGCTCCACCATTTTATTCTTGCGGGGCAGGTTGAGCCAGATCTGGAATAACTCCAGCGGATTATCTTCGTCTGTTTTGAGAAGGGGGAACATTTCGGAGTGTTGAACCCCTTTTCCAGCAGTCATCCACTGCACATCGCCTTCGCCATACCTTCCTGCTGCTCCCATGGAATCCGCGTGATCTACAAATCCCTTTCTGACGACCGTGATCGTTTCAAAACCTCTGTGAGGATGACCCGGAAAACCCGGAACTTTCTTGCCATGGTACATGCGCCACCCATCTTTTATGATGAAATCATCCCCGAGAGGTCTCCCTTTCAGAGAGACTGCAGGGCCCATCTCATCATTTCCTTTTGGAAAAAAATCCTCGTGGTGCACACAAAATAAAAAAGGGTCAAGCGTATCCCAATTAAACCCCATTGGTTTGATTTCCCATACCGGATGCCGATCGGAAACTTCACTCATCTGTTCCATCATTTTCGTTTTTCTTCCTGAGGATAAGCCCAACCAAGCGAGTACCCCGACGGAAAATTTTGCTACAAAACCTCTTCTGTTTTCTGCCATTTCTCCAGTTTTATTTTACCATTCAATCAAATAAGCAAAATAGAAACACCCCATTCTTCCCTCTTGTGATTTGAAAGTATGGATAATTTTGGATGTCATCATTAAACCGACAACAGTTTTAACAGTCAAACCAACGAAAAGTTATTCCATCACATCATAAACTACATTCATTATGTTTAAGAAACTATTGATCCTGTCTACCCTCTTCTGGGGTTTTCTGATTGGCAATGGGGCTCAGGCCCAGAACGATGAAACCGGTCTGCCTGGGGACCAGTTCAGTCTGGAAGGGGCATTGGAAATGTTTAAAAAAGCCAAAAATCCGGAGGAGTTCGAAAAACTGATCAACGAAGAAGGCAATAAGGTAAATAATCTGGACCTCAATGAAGACGGGGAAACGGACTATGTTTTTGTCAATGAACATCAAGAGGGCAATACCCGAGTTTTTGTTTTGAGCGTCGCTGTTTCTGATAAGGAGAATCAGGATATAGCCACACTGGAGCTGGAAAAAACAGGAGATGAAAACGCCGTGGCACAGATCATTGGAAATGAAGAAATATTTGGGGAAGAGACGATACTGGAACCTGCTGATGAAAATGATCCGGAACCTATGAAAGAGGACACAAAAGGGCATGGTCCAAACTCCATGATTGAAGATGACGCCTTCGTGGTCAATGTCTGGTTCTGGCCCTGTGTCCGGTTTGTTTATGGTCCCGGTTACAGACCCTGGGTTTCCCCCTGGCGTTGGCGTGTGTATCCCGCCTGGTGGAGGCCCTGGAGACCACATCCCTGGTCAGTCTGGAGACCCTACCGGATGTCATATCGCGGCCCGGGCGTGCGGGTGGTACATGTACACCGGATCGCCGGTGGGCACAGAGTATATGCGCCGGTTCGCAGGACTTCGGTCACGGTCAAAACAAGGTACGCTCCTGCCCATAAGAGCTATCAGGTCAAGCGTACTAAAGTGACGGGCCCAAGAGGCAACACAAGAACAAAGACTACGGTAAGAGGACCTAAGGGAAATGTAAAAGCCAGTAAGACTACTGTGCGCAAGGGCAGAAGATAAAGATCTGTTTTTTAAATAATAATAAAGGGGCTATCGTAAAACCGGTAGTCCCTTTCTTTTTATCAGTACGTCCCGTGCACGATCCGGAGCTATTTACGGCTCAACCACCAACCGAGCCAGAGTCCGACCAGACCCCACTGAACAATTGCATCGATCAGATAGGGCAGGGACTTGGTTTCAAACCAGATACTATTCAAATAAGGTATCGTAAGATATGAAATCAGGCCCACACCTACACAATATTGCACTACGGAGAACAAATTCAGATTGGGGATACGCATGAGGATCCAAACCAGCAAAAACACCGCCAGCAGGTCGATCGCAAAGGCTCTGGCCATATTCATGCCCATGGAAGTATGAAAACTTTGGTGATAGGTCACACTTGCCCAGGGCTTGCCTTCCCGGGTAGCCATGAATGCCTCCTCGTCCGCCCTGCTGGTCCCTGGCGGAACAATGGGCAACATATAGGTGCCTTCTTCTGGTAAATTGGTAGTGAGGCATTCCAGTATTTTATCCTGATTGGCTGTGTACTGAAAGTCTGAGCTGTGAATACCCACCAAAGCCCAGGAAAGGAACTGCCAGAGAAAAACGATCAGGCCACCTACAAGGGTAGCTACTACTTGTTTGGTCATAAAAATTAGGTTTTGTTGTGAAGAATAGTCCAAAGTTACCTAAAACAGGTTCATTTACCAAAAATAAATCTTGTAACTAAAAATCACTATGGCAGGACCGGTTTCAGTCTTCCCGGCTTCCGTCATCTGCCATACGGACAATTGAGGGATGAAATTCGGCGATTACCTCCACCAGTTCGGCCTGACAGGCCATCACCTTCCTGATGTCTTTATATACCTGGGGAGCCTCGTCCAATCCTCCCCCCAAAAGGAAAATGCCCTGATTTTCCAATTGAATTCTTATCTCATTCCATTGGAGAGTCTTGACAGCCTGGGTGCGGCTCATCAGTCGCCCGGCCCCATGGGAGGCAGATTGAAGTGATGAATCGTGTCCAAGACCACGGACAACGAACCCCGGACTGGCCATACTGCCCGGGATGATACCAAGTACTCCTTTCCCTGCTGGTGTGGCCCCTTTCCTGTGAACGATGAGCTCCCTACCCTGGTGCATTTCCTTCCACGCAAAGTTGTGGTGATTTTCCACCCTAAAAACAGTCTGAGCCTAAAGGGCACTTGAAATCCTCTTGTGTATGATATCGTGACAGGCGGAAGCGTAATTCCCGGCCAGATTCATGGCATCCCAATAGTTATTACCTTCTTCCGTGTCCAAATCCAGGAATGCCAGATCCCTGGCATGACGAGGCAGCACACAGATTTCCCTGGCCAGAGAGGTAAAATGATTGGCAATGGTGGCCCCCATTCCCCTGGAACCCGAATGGCTGAGCAGAGAAAGGTAATCGCCTGCAGGCAATGGGCAATCAGCTTTGTTTTCTTTGATTCTGAACATACCCCATTCAACAAAATGATTTCCTCCTCCAGAGGTGCCCAATTGGGCCCATGATTTATCCTTGAGCGACTTTAAAAACGGAGTGGTCTGGAAGACCGGATCCTCCAGAACCGGATGATCCGCTCGGGCTTTTCCTTCGAATGCCTTTCCTGCACCGAAGAGGGTGCACTCAGTCAAAATTCGGATCAATTTGTCTCTTTGATTTATGAGATAATCGGCAGATAAGTCAAAAACACTCAAGGCCATCCGGCATCCAATATCCACTCCGACACCATAAGGAATCACTGTATTTTCCGTCGCCAATACTCCACCAATGGGCAAGCCATAGCCCTGGTGTGCGTCCGGCATCAGCGCACCCGCCACGGCGATAGGCAGTGTCATCGCTGTTTTCATCTGATCCAGGGCTCCGTTTTCAATATGCTCCCGACCAAATATCACAGCTTGAGGGCTGCTTTCCTCAGGTGTCAGACTGGTCATCCCGTTTGGGATCCCTGCTTCCTGCTTCAGTTGTATTGCGATGGGACCCAGTTCGGGTTCATCCAGGAAGTTTTCAGGATAATCCCTGAACTTAATCAGCATGGCCATGATCTGATCTTCGCTTAAGAATGTATTTTGATCCCGTATCCATTCCAGCATTTTTCCAAATGCCCTGCCTGGTTTAAATCCCAAAGCTTTTAACTCTTCCGGCCAATCTTTCATAGAACTGCTGCCATTACTTTTCGTATTCAAAACAACCCAGGTCCGGCGTTTGAGGATCGCGCGGAAACTGCAATAGATCATATTCGAATCCCATTATTGTCTTGGCCTTTTTTTCAGCTATAGAAAGAGTGTCTAATCTGAAGTCATCCTTGGCCAGGTC
The DNA here is from genome assembly GCA_029572935.1 of Bacteroidota bacterium. GTDB lineage: Bacteria > Bacteroidota > Bacteroidia > Chitinophagales > Saprospiraceae > Vicinibacter. Next base: position 14,009 of record JAKQHM010000034.1, on the reverse strand, counting down.
TCTGAATAGGATATCCAGACTGTTGTGAAACAAGCAGGATTCGGTAAAGCGGTCCTCAAATTCCGGAAACTGGGATGGCTTAATCAGTTCATTGACCCTAAGCAGGCAGTGATCCAGTCGCAGGTCAAAGGGATAAGCCAAGGTATCCAAAGGCTGAATCCAGAATTCATCTGAGGAGGATCCCGTGATGATGCAATTGGTCAGCTTGGCCACAAGTCCATTTTTCCTGATGTCTGTACAAAACGGAGGATCTTCGCATAAATAATTGGATAGCAGTACTGCAGGTTCATCATTACCCAGATTGGCAAAGGTGTTGTATATGGCATTTAAACTGCCGCCATTCAGCACGATCAGGGATGATAGCCCCTGGTCGTAAAAAAGGGAATTGAATACTTCCAGATGAGCCGCCCGTGCCTGAATACCGGAAAATGTATGATGTGAAAAAACACAGTGGCTGATGGTGCAACTTGCCAATGAGTCGATCGATAGACCTTCCAGGCCATTGCGGATGTCTGCATAGCGTATTTCATTGCCTGAGGAGTACCGGTCTATGGCAAGGCCGGACCATTGACCTGGAACAGTCCTATACGATTGTTCCAGTCTCGCACCCGTAATCAAAACCCTGGACTCCGGGGTCCCCTGGACTCTAAGCCTGGCATTACTGCCAATAATCAGCCTGCCGTCATTGTAAAACACGCTTTGCCCATTGGCATCCTTGTAAGAAGCTACGCCCCCAAAAAAGTGCACACGCGCACCGGCTTTAATCTCAAGTTCTCCATTGTCCAGGTAAACCACCCCATAGACCACATGGGGTTTATCACTGGTCCAGGTCATAGTACCACCTTGCAAATCGATAAGTGCCACTTGTCTGCGATTTGCCTTGGTGGGAAAATAGTGTGCATTTTGACCAAAAGCTTCCAGTATCAGAGAGGATTTCTGATTGCCCTTCTCGACGATGACAGAGTCTAATATGATAAACGGGCTGTTCTCCAGTGGATCATTGGGATTGATGGTCACCTCACAAAAAAGATACAAGGAATCTCCCGGTCCGATTCTGACCTTTTCGAACTCCAAGCCCGGCTTCCCATCCAGGTTGATCCTGAAGTGGGATTGAGCTCCCCCGGAAAGGTACAAGCGATCCAATTCAAGACCCTCGCGGTCCGGATTGTATATTTTGACAAACAAGGTAGTAGAACCCAGTGTGGTAAAAACAGTATCAAAAGTCAGCGTATCGGAGGAAAAAAGGGGCAATTCCCCGGAATCAAAATCAGGGATTTTGAGACAACCGCTCCCTCCAGTGAGGAACAAAAGTGCGAAAAACCATAAAGAGCCCGTAATCCGAAAAAAGGTGTGAATAAAACTCATAGCCATTCAAACGTATATGTATGAACAAAAATATACTACTTTTGCCAAAAATATTCCAATGTCTGAAAGAAAAGTATCGAGAGGAAAAGACTGGCTTATCTTCCTGATTTCCACTGCGGTCATGTGTACCTTGCTATGGGTGGCCCCAGCCTGGTTTTGGGTCCCTTTGCCTTTTGTGCTGACCTACCTGACCAAGGCATTTGATGCCCTTTAATTGATCTAACGGATGGTGATCGATGTACTGACTCCCGCACTCAACGAGGAGGGATCGATCGCACGGGTTATTGAAGACGTCCCCAAGGGGCTGATCAGACATTTCATAGTATGTGACAATGGCAGTACAGATGCCACAGCCCGCGTAGCGGCTGCTGCAGGAGCAAAAGTGGTATTCGAGCCGGAAAAAGGATATGGAGCAGCCTGCCTTAAGGGTTTGTCCCTGATACAGTCCTGGCCGGAATCAGAATGGCCTGACATCCTGGTTTTCATTGATTCTGATTATTCGGATTTTCCACAAGAAATGTCCCGGTTGGTAGAGCCTATTTTAAAAGGGCAGGCCGACCTGGTGATTGGATCGCGCGTACTGGGCAAGGCTGAAAAAGGATCCCTTACCCCGGTCCAAAGGTTTGGCAATTGGTTGTCCACCACCTTGATCCGCTGGATCTATGGTTACAGATTCACAGATTTGGGACCTTTCAGAGCCATACGTTTCGAATCATTCCGGCAGCTGGGTATGAAGGACAGAAATTACGGGTGGACTGTCGAAATGCAGGTTCTGGCTGCTAAAAAGAGGCTTGCAGCCTGCGAAGTGCCTGTTTCCTACAGGCAAAGAATCGGGCAATCCAAAGTGAGCGGCACCATCAAGGGCAGTATTTTAGCTGGAATAAAGATCCTTTATACCATTTTTCGTCTCCTATAACAATTGGTAAATCTTGTCAATGTTTTGCAAAACACCTTGAAGCCCTGAATTATATTCTGTGATGAGGGTTAATTTTGTTCAGAATATGGACCTACTTTATACCTTCCTGATCGTGCTCTATACATCTTGTCTGGTGTATATGACCTTCTTCTGTCTCGTACAGCTGAATTTGCTGAAAGCTTACCGGAACCAGAAAAAAAACAAAAAACCTTTAGCTCCTTTTAAGGCAGATGATCCTGCCTTGCCAAGGGTTACCATTCAGTTACCCATTTTCAATGAACTGTATGTGGTGGACCGTCTGATTGACAACATCACCCTCATAAGCTATCCCAAGGATAAGCTTCAGATTCAGGTACTGGATGATTCTACCGATGAAACTTATTTTCAGGCCAAGAAAAAAGTAGAGGAATATCAGGCTCTTGGTTTTGATATCCAACACCTCCACAGAGCAAACCGCCAGGGTTATAAAGCCGGTGCACTAAAGGCAGGAATGGAACATGTGAACGGAGAGTTCATTGCCATATTCGATGCAGATTTTCTCCCAGAACCTGATTTTCTGCTGAAGGCCCTGCCCTATTTTGTTGAACCCAAAACTGCCGTGGTCCAAAGTCGGTGGACACACCTCAATGAAGATTATTCCCTGCTCACTAAGCTTCAGGCATTCCAGTTAAACGTGCACTTCACCGTTGAACAGGCCGGAAGATGTGAGGCGGGTCATTTCCTTCAGTTCAACGGTACGGCCGGCATCTGGCGGAAAACTGCCATCGAAGATGCAGGTGGCTGGCATTCCGATACGCTTACAGAAGATCTCGATCTGAGCTACCGTGCACAATTGAAAGGATGGAAGATCAGATTTGTCGAAGATATTACCTGTCCTGCAGAATTGCCTGCCGATATATATGGTTACAAATCCCAACAGTTCAGATGGATGAAAGGTGGTGCAGAAAATTCCAAAAAACTGCTGCCTACCATCCTGCGCTCTGACCTTCCTCTAAAAACAAAATTTTATTCCAGTCTTCACCTTCTGGCCTCCAGTATATTTCTGGTCATCTTTTGGGTGGGACTATTGAGTGTACCTGTCCTTTATATTATGGACGATTTGGGCATGAAAGCTACCTTCCTGGGATTTTGTCTGCTGGGCACACTTTCCATGATGGCCATTTTTTACGAAGCCAATGTGATGAATTGCCACAAGAATGAATCCTGGTGGAAAAGAATGGCGCGATTCACTATCATGTTTCCTATTTTTATGGCGGTCTCCATGGGTCTAAGTTTCCACAACAGCATTGCGGTGATTCAGGGATTTATGGGAAAAAAATCAAGCTTCGTCAGGACACCCAAGTTCAGCATTGTTGGCAACAATCAATCTTTCTTTGACAAATCATACTTTGCCAGCAAGATCGACTGGAAGGTAATGGTAGAAAGTTTCATTTTTGCCTACTTTGCCTTTGCAATAGGAATGGGATTCCTACTGGAATATTTCGCCTTTATGATGTTTCATGCCATGCTGCTGATTGGCTATGGTATCAATTTCTTCTATTCAATCAGACACCTGGGATTTAAGTAAGACGGGACCCTTCAAACAATGGAGAGATCTCCGGATCTTCAGATTGATCACTTGAGTGGGTACAACCGGTCCTTGACAATTGTGGCTCTTTTGGGGCTATTTGTTTTCTTCTTATCCGGGTGGGCAGCCAGAACTGATTTTTTGTCCCTTATTATACCCTACCTGCTTGCTACCTTCTGCTATCTAATTTTGATTCTGAGTCAGAAGACCATCCGGGAAGTACATATGCTGATCAAAGCAGGAATCCTGATCCGGATTTCGCTTTTCTTTTTTCTTCCCAACCTATCCGATGATGTTTATCGCTTTTGGTGGGATGGCACACTGATTGACCATGGCATAAACCCTTTTTCCCAAACTCCTTCTGAAATCATCGCGGCAGACATTTCACCCGGACTGAAAGATAAGTTGACTCCTGTTTTTTCCTTACTCAATTCACCTGACTACCGTACTGTGTACCCGCCCTGGAGCCAATTTACATGTAGTTTGGCTGCACATATTGCCGGCTCAGACCTTATTTTCTTTTCTGCTATTTTGAAATTCCTGGTTCTTGCCTCAGACCTGTTGTTCAATTTTTCAGTATTGGGTATTCTCAGACGTCTGAATATGGATATCAAAAATGTGCTGATCTTCTTCCTGAACCCATTGACCCTGTTAGAACTGAATGGAAACCTCCATTTTGAATCCTGGATGATCAGTCTTCTGGCTCTTTCCATTTTAATCTGGATGAACGGAGGAAAAAAGCTTGCTTCCATTGCCCTGGGCGCATCGTTTCTTTCCAAGATGATCAGTGCGATCAGTCTGCCTTTTTTTCTTTCACACAGGACCCCAATAAAAAAGACAGTAGGATTTCTTCTCTTGTTTCTAATTCTAAGCGCATCCATACTTTTTATGATCCCATTCAAAGCGGATAGTCTTCAGGGCTATGCCCTTTATTTCAAGATCTTTGAATTCAATTCTTCCCTCTATTTTTTCTTACGGGAGTGGGCTGAAAGGTATCAATGGTGGGCATTCAAACAAGCAACCGGAATGATCACCCTGGTTTTATTTCTGATATTTTTTCTAACCACCAGTTTACATTCATTTTGGACTTCGGTTCATCCTGCAAAATTTAACTTCCGTTCTGCATGGTGGGTATGGTTTTCGTTTCTGATCCTCAGCTCTACTGTACATCCCTGGTATATTTTACCCCTCTTGTTTTTGGGTATTTTCTCCTACCCCATCACGTCTGTATTCTGGTCTCTCTTCGTTTTTATCAGTTATTTACATTACGATATTCGGATGGAGGTTAATTTCCATTTATTTCGAATAGCAGAATACGGTCTGTTGCTGCTTATCCTATTATGGGAAGTTGGATTCTTCACAAAAAGAATTCATAAAATGCCCAACCGTCCTGACAAGGTATGTGCATTAAAATAATCATTCAATTAAAAAGTAATTAATCATGCTTGCAATCAGTTCCATCTAGGAATCGACCGCATTCTCAATCCGCCAAAGTCATTCTAAAGAATGGTCCTTCCATTTTCTACTCCCTGATCTCAGATTGACCTAAATTTTACAGTCAATAATTGCTAAATGTGTCTTGAATGAAAAAATACTCATTCAGGCTCTTGCGCTTTTTAAATTATCCATATTTCGCTATAAACAAAATCAATACCACCGCCTCAAATCTTCAGACAGGATTCGTCAAAGATCTTCCCGTAGAACGTTCTCCGGTACCTATACAAATGAAAAAACCCCCTCCGCAAGCGGATGGGGGTTTTGGAAAACGAAACCGATTACTACACACTATCTTTTCATGATCAGGATTTAATCAATCAAGACCATTCTTTTCATGTATTTCTCAGTACCTGTCTGGATCTGGTAGTAATAAACTCCAGCCGCGCCAAACAATCTTCTGCCCAGTTCGATCTCATGGTAGCCTTTCTGCAGGGACAGGGTCCTCTGATGCAGAATCCTGCCATTGATATCCATCAGATTCAAGGTAACAGAAGCCGCCTCATCCAATTCAAAAGGCACAATGGTCGCCTGATTAAACGGATTGGGAATATTCTGATACAAACGAACGGAAGAATTGCTGGAACGCTTTTGCCCATTGAAGAACTCCAGACGCAACTGTTTGAAGTCTCCATTTTGAGTATAAGCTTCGGATGAAAGTGCATGCTGATCCAATTCCAGCACATCAGAGAGGAATTGATCTCTTTCTGACTTGATCCGGATACGGAGTTTCCAATCACCCGACACACCTTCGTCCTGGGTCCATGATATTCGGATTAAACCATCTTTAGGATCAACGAGAGAATAATGTTCCGGATTGAGGACATCCTTTTTGTCATTATCAATGGAAACAATGGTGGCGTAGGATGGATTTAGGCGCAATGCCGTTTGCAATCCATCAATTGAGGCCCAGTCCTGAAGACCGATTTCTATTTCGTATTCCTCTCCACCTGAGAGTTTCTTATCCAATGCATTCAGAACAATGCTGCCGTTGGTACGAGCGATACCTTCTGATTGCAATCTGCCTGCAGGATTGGAATCGTCTATATCCCCTATTTTGACCCCTGTAAAATTGAGTGTATGGGATTTCAGCAAGGCAGGAATTTCAACCGATTCCGCAAATTTCTCAAACAAAGGAAAATCAGGTTCATCCCACTGGTAGTCAGAATGAACAAACCTCCAGGAAGTATTTTTCACAAACCGGTCAGTCACTCCGAGGATCAGTTTTCTGATTTCCGCGATATCCGATGCCGTAACGGTAGCTGACTTATTGACGTCCGCCGCTATCCACTGATACGGATTGTCAAAGCCTTTTATACCCAGAATATGTCTCTGTATCAAAACCAGGTCATAGGTGCTGACCCCAGCACTGTGGTCCTGATCGTAATAAGGACGGGTCACATATCTTCCACCGAGTGGCATATGTCTGAATGCGTAAAAGCCCGCTCCGCCGGTATATTGACTGCCCGAAGATCCGTCGTTCAGCAAGATCTCAATACCCTCCAGTTTCTTATCCTTTCTGCTCGAAATGATACCCTGTACGGTTGCATCTCGCAGTGTGAGCGGACATAAGCTATCAAAGTCGATTGCCTGGAGCAAGGTGACACAGGAATCAATGTTTCCGGCCTCGTCCTTGAAATATATGGTCTTGGAAGTTGTGTACTCGCGATCCTGACCAATGGAATCACAGCAGATCATGAATAAGGTGTCGTTGAAATTGTTGATATCAAACGAAGTCATGATAAGCGCAGAATCCGTACAATTGTCTCCAAGCAAGGCGATGAAATCCTGAGAGTTGAATGTAGCACACAAATTACTGTCCACAATTGGTCTGATCACCTTCTTACAGGTTACTTCCGGAGCAATGGTATCCACTACATTGATGCGCACTTCCTTGGTGGAGATATTGCAACAGGGATCCTCTGCTGTGAAGGTGACGATCGTCGTACCCACCGGGTAAAAGCCGGATGCGTCCTCCCTTCCGTTTCCACCATAGGGCGAATCATTGGTCAAAACTACCAATGCTGAATCACAGCCGCTGATTGTGGCTACCAGGTTCACAAAATTATTGCAATCGTCCGGCAATGCATACAAGGTAGTGTCCATGAATGGCACGTTAATAACAGGAGCATTCTGATCGTCGCGTATGATGAGCTGCGTAAAATTGAAAGTCAGATTGGTACAGGAGTCAAATACTTCCCAATAGCGCTCAATTTCACAGCCAGCGCGCACCTTACACAAATTGGAATCAGAATATGTGATCCTGAGTTTAAAACAAGTCACCAGCGTATCTGGTACTCTCGGCACTCCTGTGACAGAGGTATCGATGGATCCGCATTCATCCACAGTAATTGGCGAAGGAGGCCACTGTATCGTAGTATTGTTGATCGGATCGGTATTTTCTACCGTAATTACCTGTGTACAACTGCTCTCATTTCCGGAAGCATCTGTAGCGATGAAGATCCTGGTGATCGTACCTATACCACAGAGGTTCTGGTTTCTGATTACGGAATCGCGGACGGTCACACCCGGGCAGTTATCAAATGCATTTGGTTGACCAAATTGATCCAGATCCTCGGTATCCACATCGCATCCAACAGTCTGGTCATTCGGACAGTCAATGGTAGGTGGAATGATCTCCAATACTGTAACCATCGTGATGCATGTGGCAGTATTTCCGCAAGAATCTGTAGCTGTAAAGGTTACATTGGTTTTGCCGACAGGGAAAACAGGTGGTGCATTATCGCTAAAGCTCACACCTCCGTTGCAATCATTGTTCAAAGTCGGATCTGCCAGATTCACGACAGCACCACAAGTGGTGGAATCCGCATTGACCATCACATCCGGAGGACATGTAATGGAAGGAGGTGTCTGATTCTTGGTGATGATGTACTGCTTGAAAGTAAACACCTGGGTAGGACTGCAATCGTTCGTAGCCCTCCAGGTCCTTTCCACAAACCTGCATGGATTGCCACTTCGAATCGTATCCACAAACGAGAACTTAACCAGACCGCAATAATTCCTGCTCAACGATGGCGAACCTGTAAACCTTGGATCCAGGGTTGGTACACAAGTGTAAGATGTAAAGGAATCCTGGGGCCAGACAATATCGTTTGGATTGAGATTCACATCCAGAGTAATTCTTTGCACTCCAGTGAGTACCGTATCGACGATCGGACGACAACGAACCCGGACGGTCCAGGTCCGGTTGATGGTGTAGCAAACTTCCGGATTGTTCCTTATTGTATCGTTGACATAACTGATCTGCAGGGAATCGCAACCGCACTCGACCGTTGGAAATCCATTGAGAGAATCCGGTAATAATGGCAAAGCGCAATTGTTGACTGTAATATCAGCGGGGATATTAAGTCTCGGTCCATTGGGGAACAAAACCTTAATGATCTGATTCCTTCTGAAGACCTGAGCCTGAGCTCCGCTCCTACAGTCATTACTTACCGTCCAGGTTCTTTGTACGATCCTGCAGGTATCATTGTTGAGCTTGACAGTATCTAGGTAGGAAATTGAAACATATCCACAGAAATCCCTTAGAAGTCTGGGCACACCTCCAATCCTTCCGGTATCGATTTTACCGGAACAATCTTCCTGACGAATGCTGTCAGCACCCCACAAAATATCCTGGAGTCTCAGATTGATCGAAACAATGATCCTCTGAGTACCACGGTAGGTTCCCATGACATCGGGAGGACAGTTGTAGGTCGATGTCCATCTCCTGAAAATGGTATAACAGGCATTTTGACCTCCATTGACGATGGAATCTGTATAGGTATGTATCACATTTGGACAAGGACAATTGACCTTGGGATATCCATTCAGATCCGGTGGCAGCAGGGATGCTCTGCAATCAGTAACCGTCACATCATCGGGCACCATGTACCGAACTCCGGTGGAATTGATCACATGCAGGATTTGCCTGAATGTAAAGGTCTGACTACCATCCGTCACGCACTTGCTGAATACAGTCCAAATCCTTTCTACAAAACGTTCATTTCCGTTTTGAGAGAGAATCCTATCAGAATACATGACCATTACCTGACCTTGGTAATTGCATACACGGGGAGTCTCACCGATCAAGGTAGTATCGGTAGATCCCAGACAGTTATCCACGACAACGGAATCTTTTGGCCAGGTAATATCTGTCTCCTTCAGGTCCGTGGTAACGGTGATCTTTTGAATGAAGCTGAAATCGAAGTCATTATCCACGCAATTGAACTTGGCATCCCAGGTCCTTTCAATCACAAAGCAAGTATTGGGAGGTCCGGAGATGATTCTGTCCGAATGGGTAATATCCACATCCGTGCAATTGCAATTGCCCAATTTGGGGAAGGAATTCAGATCCAAAGGTGATGTCTTCTGTTCGCAATCGGAAACAGTAATATCTCTGGGCTTTTCAAGGCAATTACAAAAATCAACCTTATTGTTATCCTGCACTTCAATAAAGGTTTCGCAACAGGATTGTTCTCCATTGGAGGCTGTCACACAAAGTTCCACTATCCTGGTACCAATGCTATCGCAATCATAACGGACTGATTTCACCGAAGTATCTCTTCCGATGGAATAAGTCAGATCGTAACCGCATGGATGATAACTGCCCCTGTCGAAATCTTTGGCCCAGACTTCGGCAAATTCGCCATCGATCCTTCCGTCACCATTGATATCCCAGGGCACGAGTCCTACAGAAAGCCCCTTCAGGCAGTAAGCTACAGGAGCCTTCTTGTTGACAATTTCAAAATCCGACTCACAAACTGATTTATTACCGCAAAGATCTTCAAATACGTATTTGATCCTGTGTTTACCGAGCGGATATTCGCCAGTTGCATTGATCAGATTTCCAGAGCCCACTGAATTAATTTCGTAGACTCCATTTGAATAGAGATCAATGTGGTATTCATTTCTCAAAAGATCATCTGCTGTACAATCATCGTGCGCCGAAGAAGTCAATTCAGCCCTTCCACCAAAGCAGGAAGTATCTCTTGTTTCAAAAACAAAATCCTTACAATCGGAGGTGATAACCGGAGCAACTGTATTGTATATCTTAATGGTCTGATCGTACTTGTACACAATGGGATTGCCGGAAGCATCTTTCAATCTGCACCAGTTTATAACCTGCCATTTGCGGAGTACTTTATAACAGGCATCACTACCCGATACAATCCGGAAGGTATGATCCTCGTAACTGATCCCCACCAGATCGCAAATGTCCTCATCTATGATGGGATATCCATATCCTGCCGGGAGCCCTGCAGGATCCAGAATATCTGATGCGCAACTTATGGTATCAAAGTCATTTGGCCAGGTTATATCTCCTTCTTCAAACGGATCATCATTTATGATGTGAATTGTCTGCACACAGGATGTCTGGCCAAAAGCATTGCCTGCCACAAAAATACGCTCAATCCGTCCTTCCCTGCATTGGTCGATGTAAAAACTATCGATCTCAGTCACTGTCACATCACAGTTGTCGGAGGCAGTAGCTGTACCAAAACGGGAGAGATCATTTCTGTCAATATGCTCATGACAATCGACTGTGATGTCGTGAGGGCAGTAAATAAATGGAATGGTCTTATCCTGAACCTCCACTTGCACCATACAGGTATTGGAATTACCGGAATGGTCAGTCGCTACGAAAAGTACAGTCACAAAATTTCCAAGATCCGCGCAACAGAAATCAACGGAATCTCCCGGAGTGGAAATCTGCTGACCACAGGAAGCTCCCCCATCCATCCTCATAGCTTTGAAACTGTGTAAACCACAATTATCATAGCTTCCATCATCGAAAACACCTGCCGGCACTGAAGCTTTGCCGAACCTGTCCAAAGTAACTACAGTCTCACGGTCGCATTGCACCACAGGCGCAGCCTGATCGCGTACTATCACCCCAAAGGCGCAGGTTTCCAGATTCAAACACTGGTCATAGGCACGAAACTCAAGCATGTGATCACCTGCAGGAAGGGTCAGGTATCTGGCAGTGAAATCGCGAATGATGCCACCCGGATATACGAGATCCAGTCTGATATCCTGAGTACAATTATCTGTAACCTTTGGCATAGGAATCCATACATTCGCATCACAAGTGTATCCTCCGGTTATGGCCTCTATGTCATAAGGACATTCGAGTTCAGGTTTTTCATCATCGATAATTTCAACCAACTGATTGTACACGATCTGATCAAAACTGGTACAATACCAGATGACAAACTTCCAGGTGCGCAAAAACTTGCGCGTACAGTTCTTTCCTGTGGGAATTTCAAAATCTTCGTAACTGGCTGAGAAATCGCAATACTTGGTATCCTGATTGGGCCAGATCGGAGATCCGTGGTAGGTGGGAATACCCGTCACAGATGGAAGTGGTTTACCGGTAGAATCAGCAGCAAATTTTCCACAAAGCAGCGGGTTAAACTTGATCACCAAAAGAGAATCCGGAAATACGATGGAATCCAGATCAATCCTTTGCAGGAAATACTGTGCGGTACATGGCAATGAAACATTACCTGATGCATCCTTTGCTACGTAATAACGCGTGACGATCTTAGAATATAAAGGATTGCAAGGTGTGTTCTCTATTTTTTCGTCCAAAAGGGTTTTGACCGGATTTGGATCGCATGCGTCGTACACCAGTGGTCCAAGGTGTGACTTCATTCTTGTGCAATCGATCGTATCATTCAGACAAACGATTTGAGGTCTGACTTTATCTTCTACGGAAATAGTAGTCCAGCAAGTATTTCCATTGCAGACGTTGATCAGCTTGGCAGTTAGTTTTTTGCCGACATGTGCGTAGGTCACGACGTTATTGGGCACCAGAGAACCATCTTTATTCATTAGCATGACGCTGTATGAATTGTAGTCGTAGGGCCCTCCCACCAGAATCATTTGTGGGGTCACGCGGGACTCACAGTTAGATCCGAGAGAGACCTGAAGATCTCCAATACAGGAAACAGATCCTCCTGTAGCGCCCAATGTGACCGATAAATCAATTGGACTAAGGCACATCTGAGGATTGTATTCTCTTACTGAAAGTCTATGAGTCGAATTGACCGCCCCTGTCCAGGTGACAGACACTGCGTGAGAATTGGTGCCGGAGTTGATCACACCACCTGAAGACAAGGTCCAAACATAACTGCTGCCTGTTCTGAAATCCACGCTATAGCGAACTGTGGATCCAGCGCAAACACTGCTCTGAGCCTCTCGAAGCACGGGCTCATCATAGTTACATCTCACGTTGCCCAGGCTCACTTTGTCGCCAAACTGGTTTTCGAGGATGATTTCAAAACCAATTCCATCGATATGAATTCCTTCAAACCCATAAACGGTTACGGGTCCATCCACACTGATCACATCCAGAATAAAGCCTCCCAATCCCGTCACAAAGGGAATAGGGACAGCAGGCGGTGCAGCAGAGGATGGGTGAAACAGTCCATTCACCTCGCGAATAAACCAGATCTCACCTGTTCTCGACTCTAACGTCATGCGTGTCCTGAACTGACCATCAGAAGGATTGCTGGCATTGTTGAGACAGACACATGATTCATGTTTGATCTCCAGAAGATATACACCTGATAGATCGGCATCATCTTCTGTAACGATGAGCTCACCGGTTTCGGGATCGGTAGCAGATCCTTTGTCCATGAAAGCCATATAATCTTCCAAGCCATCATTGTCAAAATCATCATCCGGTGTGGAATCTTCATCCGAAATGGTAAAGGAATTGGAAGCAGAATAAATTTCCGCTTTGTTGATGAGTTGACCTGAGGCACGGTCTTCATTGATCTTTAATCTAATTACAGCCTGTACACTTTCGCCTGGCTTGAGACCTCCCTGTGGCAACCTGCCATTCTTTTCGCTGAGCGTGTGATAATATTTGCGGGGTTCAGGATGGGTGGCATGATGCAGCCATTCTGCTGTACTGAAGAGTGTGGTTCCTTCCGGAATCAAATCGACTATGGTAATTTCAGAAGCCGCGGCAGTGCCTTCATTGGTGATGGTAAGAGTCCAATCTACGATCTGACCTCTTTGTACCACCCTTTGGTTAATGGTTTTACGGAGTGTCAGGTCAAAATTATTCGGATTTGTATCCGTACCGTCATGGTCATCCTCATCCAGATCTCCATGATCTTGCAGATCAGAACCCTCGACAAACTTATCATTGACCGGGTTTTCATCAGGCTGAGAATCGTAATCTGATAAATTGCGTCCGTCCGTAGTGCGCGCCGATGAAATTTCTGCAAAGTTGTTGATCACCAGACCATCTCTTCCTGATTTGATTCTCAATACAAGATTGGCAGAAGCATTGCCTCCGGTGGCTATCGTGTTGGGGATATCAAAATGCAAGATGCCATTTGCACCGAGTTGCCAACCAGGATTCACAGATGCATCAAACACAAAATTGGAATCGAGGTAATCCGCGATTTTTACATTGGCTGCATCCAGACTTCCCTGGTTGTACACCGTGATCCTGAAATGGACCGGATCGCCACTTTTATAAAAGAGACCCTTATCTGTGATCTCCTTGCGCAATGCGAGGTCAAAAACTTCTACAGGTGCAGAATCAATATCGTCCTCCCCTGCAGGATCATTTCCGGGATCTTCATCAGTCTCCGAGTCAAAATCATAGGCGCTGAAGTCTGTACCTTCAGCACTTTCAATAAACGA
>JAKQHM010000026.1 GCA_029572935.1 Bacteroidota bacterium | reverse complement strand
AGGTAAAATAATCCAGGGGCTGGATCGCGGATGCGATGAGGCCGATAAAGAACAATCCGATGCGAACTAAATTTGGATACATCATAATGGTGGAGTTGATCAACAAACAGCTTTTGTCAAAGGCAAATATACCTAATGCAAGTATATAAGTAATTCAAATCTGCAGCGAAAAATTTCTGTTCTGATCATCCTTCTTGGTCTTTTCATCAGAAATAGGTAAATATGGAAAAAATGCCCCAATCAACAGCCAGTGCCATCCCATTTTCAAGAATCCGGATGCCAGAAAAGAATGACTTGAAAATTATTGCCTACTTCAGGGAAGTGACCTTTAACCTCTTATAAAAATGAAGTAACTTTTAAATAGCAACAAGCAGGCTGTAAAAATAAAAAAAGGAGTGCCAGAAAGACACTCCTAATCGAGAAGATATGGTTTTCTGAAAAGTCAAAAAATTGAAAATTGAAAGACTATTGAAATTTTTTATAAATTCATGTTGTGCCAAAATAATCATTCGTAATATACGCATGAATATTCAACTAAGATATAAACCAGAAAAGATAAATAAAATTATTAGATAGTATACTGAACATGAATTAATTACAGGCCCCTCCACGGTTATTAAATATTTTCTTAATAAAGAAATCTGGAAGAGTATATGGGTTTGGATTTTCAATAACAGTGACTTTCAAATATTTACATATGCTGTTTCCAAAATCACTTATAGCCATATTCCCTTTTAAAACTACTTTAACCGATAAATGCCCTCCAGGCACAATAGAGATGGGCTTGTTTCTTATGCTGTAAATCTCATGAGATAGTGGCAAATTAACGACATCAATGTATTGAAACTCTTCTGTAAACTGAAATGATTCTGATGCCTGAGCTGGTGAACCAATAGAAATGATCAAATCAATATCGTCCAACCTGATCGAATTCTTGGTATTATTAGCCACTTTAAACTGAAAGATCATTTTTGATCCTGATAAATCATCAATTTTCAAATCAGTCAAACGAATATTCGGATAAACCACCTGCCCGCCATTTAGAAATCCCTGGGCTCCTGAAGTAAATGTTATCAAAACAAACACAAAAATGAGACCATACAATGAATGTAATTTAACCATGTTTAATTAGAAATATTGTGAAAAATGTTCACACTAATAAAATTATTGCATATAAGACTAATAATTCAATACATTTAAATAATATAAGGGATGTGTGATAATAAAAGTCAATTTGATCACACATCCCTTTATTAATTATTTAATCCGCCTTCATAAAATTAACGGTTTCATCAGGTGACATAGTACCAATGGTCAAAGGAGAAACCTTACCATTGTAAATAATAGTGCTGGTGGGGAATGCGGTAATTTTGAAATCTTTAAAAACATCAGTAGCAAGACCAACATCCACAACCAATACATTGACATTTGTTGCGGCAGCCTGAACTTTAGCAGACATCAAAGTACTACTCATGGTATTGCATGACGGACAATCCGGATCCATAAAAACAACCATGTTTTTCTTGGTGGAGGACTTTAAAACAGATGATAATTCCGCACCGCTACTTATTACCTTTACTGAACTACCTTTAAAAAAAGTACTAAAATCACCACGGGTTGGATTGATTATATTTGGATCATTACCTGAAGGAAAAGCACCATTAAAGCCACCTTTTGCTTTGCAAACAGAGCCTCCTGGGGTTGTCATGGCAAACATTCCTCTTTTAGCGCATTCTCTTCTGGCTATTTCTGCAGCAGACACTCCTGCACAACTGTATGACAATACATTTCCATCCCCGGCAATATACATTTCAGACATGTCTCCTCCACATCCGCCAAACAAGCCAGCCATTTTTTCACAATCATGGGTGTTCCAACCATTGTTATCACAATATGCCTTGAATCTTTTCAAACGCTCACATCCATTTCCGGATTCCATTCCGGGAGGCAAGGGAGTGGAGGCACCACCACCCCGTTTTGGAGGAGGATTGTTATTTTTATTTTCTCTACCAGCCTGTTCTTTTGCTTTATTACTTTCTTGAACCTGTCTTGCTCTTTCGGTTTGTTCTGCTTCATTTGCCCTCTCAAGCTCACTATCCTTATAAGCCTGGTAGGCATTATACCCTTCATTCAACGCTGTACCAACTGCATATCCTGACACAAATGCCAAACCAAGTGCCACAAAGGCAGTACCAATTGATGTGCCCCCTGCTGCTACTGTACCTGTTGTTCCACCGGCACCAGCTGCTCCTCCCGCACCAGCTGCTCCTGCTGTCTCTGCACCTGCTACTCCCGTAGCACCAGCTGTTGCATCCGTAGCCGCTGTGGCTACAGGTCTTACTACTTTTTCTGTAACTTCTGCCAGTTTGGCTAGTTTGGTTGGAAGAGAAGAGTGCATACCAGCAGCTCCTGCGGACTCAAATCCTGCCGCTGTTGCTTCAAGTTCAGCTACTTCAGCTGCCGTCCCGCCTACTTCAACTACCGCTTCTCCTGAAACAGCCAAATCATAAGCAAGATCAACTACCGTAGGAATGGAACCAAAAGGATCCATTGAAACCATACCACCTGATGTCAAATTTGAACCATTGGATGAACAATTTTCAATCATTCTGTCCATACCTGCTTTGGCCTGATTGATGCGAGCGTCCCGCGCTGCATTACCCGTTTTTCCATTAAAGGGAGCAGTTAAGCTCGCATTTCGGGAAGCAGCACAAGCATTCAAAACAGTAGCTGCGGCATCAGCTGATTTTTTCTTTCCAGCCGGGTCAGTACTTTTAAAATCAGCTCCCAGGTCATTCACTACATTAGCATTGCTTCCACATCCTCCCACTACAGCATTTTTACCTTGCACATCTTTTCCATCATATAAGGCAGAAATATCAGCCAAAGCTTTAGTTAAATCTTCAGGAATCATCAGTTGCCTGAAAATATCCACAAAAGACTTCTTATCAAAAAACATAATTTTTCTGTCATCGACCACCTGGTAATATCTACTCCACTTTATATCTACAAGCTTACCATTATGAACAATCCTATTTCGATCAGAAGAAATCTGACAATTCACTTTACCATCAATATAAGAAACGTATGATACCAAAAGATTATCTCTAAAGACTATATCTTTGACTAGTACTCCATTGATATAAACTTTAGTGCTACCACATCTTTTGCCATTTTGCCACTCTTCCACCTTAACTATTTTCCCCTTTGCATCGTAAGTGGTCTTTTTTAATATTTTTCCACATGATAAATTGGTAGTCAATTTTCCCTCTTGATAAATCAATCCATTCGGATATTTATATACAAACTCCTTATCCTGAGCCTGCAAGAAAATTCCAAACAATAAGATCAGAAAAGTGAAAAAACATTTTGTTTGTGTCTTTACTCTGCTTCTTAAATAAAATTCAAATTTTTTCATTGGTAAATTTTTAATATGATTTGACAATTAATTGACTTGAGCTTTTTTAATGTGAATGACCAGAATTTCATTTAATCCTTCTCTTTTAAAGGAATGAACATCTCCATTTGAACTTTGATATTTATACAGTTGCCCATCCAAAGTAATATGCCCTGGATTAGGTAATGGATTCCCACCCATTCCAAATTGCCCGCTAATTTTTACTAATTGCGTTGAACAACTCACAGGATTCCGAAGTGATATGCTCTTTTCTTTCAAACAACTGTTTCCAACCCTATCAGACAATATAAACGACACATTACCAGTAGAGGTCAGGTTATGTGTATTTGTAAGAATTGCAGTTGCATTTAATGCCATACTGCCTAAATTGTATTTCTGAAGACTAAAGACCAAACCATTGGTAACAGACGCAGAAGGTTTTATCCAATCCATATAACTGACCCATTTCGCTCCAGGGGATTCATTGCAAAAGGCTGGAACTAACTGGGCATTTATTTCCCTAAAGGAATTGAACATTAGAATGATCCCTATCAACCTAATTGATCCTCCATTCAGGTTCCTGAAAAATATACTAAATAGTATTTTCATGTTTATTTTTTAAATCTAAATTATCTGTACTGAAAAATATTTAACAACGGAAATGGATCTAATAATCTCGAGTATTATTAAGCTCATTAGATTCCAAAACATTATTATGTACATCTATAACAATGGTAAATTTTTCAGGATCCGACCAAATGTAAGGCTCCATCATCCTCAAATCAGACTCTGAACGGGGAGTAGTGGAAAAAATAAATACATCCTGCTCTGGATTGCAGTCAAATTTTCTATATAATTTCTTTTTTGATTTTGGTCTTACGTAGGTAAACAATTTCTCTTCACCTGATCCCAAACCATTTACATTTTGGCTTTGAAGAAGTGTATTACCATCCTTCAATTGTACAGTAAATGAAGTTAAAGTAGATGCTCCCAAGTTTTTAACACCCCATCTTATATCAGGCCAATTTATTTCCTGATAAACTAAAGGGGTACCCGCGGATGGCTCTGGAATCTGCGCCCGCACAATATCAAGAGTTGTCCTGTTGGTACTCACTTTAGCAACATTATTGCCAGAACAAACAGCAGCAATAGATCCAAATTTTCGATTGAGACCAGCATCCAATAACTCAGGCAGACCTGTCAGTTCAGTTATTGTATAGTTTTTGGGTAATCGAAAAACATAATCTCCTTTATTACAAATCTCATTTTGGGTTTTCCATCTTATTGTACTAAAAGATTTAGGTAAAGTCAGATTATTTTTAAATTTAACATAAAAAGTGTCTACATTCAGTGATGAGTTACTTTTAACGTATAAAAATTCAAAGTCATTCTGATCTGCGTCCAAAATATAATTATACACATTTCCGGACCATTGGATAACTATTCGATAGGTTTGATTTGTATATACCTGAGTTAAGGCTGACATATTATTAAATAACATATCGAATTTCTCTACTTTAGGAGGTGGTGACCAAATACCTATGATCAATTTGGCAGTTAAGGTTTTTACTCCTAACACATTTCCAAAAAGACTTATTTCACCCTGTTCAAAAAGTCGTTGCTCCCCTGAATTATCTGAAGTAACAATAATTTCTACATAAGTTTTGCAGGGATCGTTGTCTCTCTTTTTTGATCCAATCGCAATATTAATTCCTTGTTTGTTGCAAGTAGCAGATTCAACCAAATCAGCATATCTCACATAAACCCTTATGGTTTCGGTTACCGTTCTATATATATTTGGATTCCCACTTACGACAACACCACACATTTCTTTTTTGCAAATCGCTTCCTCAGATCGAGCCAAACCTAAAAAGGAAATGCTTAAGAAAAGGTTACATACAACATTCATTAGGAATCGATAAGAAAATTTTATTTTCATCTGATAAAATATTTTATATTAATTCAATTTATCTACCTCATC
The DNA here is from genome assembly GCA_029572935.1 of Bacteroidota bacterium. Classification (GTDB taxonomy): domain Bacteria; phylum Bacteroidota; class Bacteroidia; order Chitinophagales; family Saprospiraceae; genus Vicinibacter. The sequence continues at coordinate 23,713 of JAKQHM010000026.1, read as the reverse complement.
ATACAAGCTATACCCGCAATAGGGCTTATGGTCTGAAACTCAAAGTCTCTGTTGTAATCCACTCTGACTCCATAGGAGAGCATGACGTTTCGGCTGATCCTCCAATCACCTCCATAGGAAGTGGTTAGAGAATTGGCCTGGACTAGATTGACATTCGCATTGGCAAATACGGTTTCGTTGTTTGTCTGAGTGAAAACTGCCTCGGTAAAAAAATTGAATTTGGGAGATCCGTATCTGAAATTCAAGCCCCCACTCCACAAGGAACTTTGCTGGCCGTTGAAATCATCTTTCAGCATGACCGTCCTGACTAAAGAAGTGATCAGTATCTTTTTTCCGATACCGATGCTTGCATTGATCCAGGCGGCAAAACCGGTGCCCTTCAGATCCAGTTTTAACAAGGTATCGTTGCGATAAGAAAAAACTCTTCCAAAGGCTACATCCACAAAGGATGAGTTCCAGAATTTCTTGGTATAGGATGAAGCAATTTCCAGATTGGTCCTCTTTTGTTCCAAATCCAGTATATCGGCCTGGGTTCTCAACTGATCCAATACCAGCTGTAAAGAATCCTTTTTATCTGATTTGGGGGTTAATTTAATAAGTCTGCTCAGGGTATCGATAGACTCCTCAACAGGCCTCCTGCGTTCATCAAACTCGGCATTGGACTCTATAAATAATCTGGCATCCAGCAAGGCATCTCTCTGCTGATAAAGGGTGATCTTGGCAGCAAAGGAAAGGCGACGCAGCTGCGAATCATCTTCAATCGTTCCCGCAGAGAGATCCAGCGTAGAAAGCGTGCGCATCCACAAAGAAGATTTCTGGTATTTTTCGAGGGTCCTTCTGTTGTAAAATATTTCCCAGACCGGCTGTGCCTGCAAAGCCAGATTCGGACGAAGCCGCCAGGACTTGAATGCCCAATCCACTTTGAAATCCCGGATGTTGCCTGGTCTCGCCACCAAGGCGTTGTTTACACCTATTAAATCGAACGCTGGTGAAACAGGAATAGAAAACTCAGACGCAACAGGAAAATCAGAGCTGGACCCAAACTGGGAAAAAGCGGGTGAAGAATTCAAATACAGGGTCAACAGCAAAATCAACTTCCACCCCATGAGCGGGTTTAAAACTAATATTAAAATTTTACTATTTTGCGACATATTGAATAAAAACCTAATTCAGAATTCAGGAACTGACTTTAATGAATCATTTGATTGTTGTCACAAAATTATCCCGAGCATTCAGCGCCTCCAATACCTGAAATCGTGCATTTTCAGGTCTGAGAATATCCCTGAATTCAGGTATATCCTGCCCAATACAAAAACTGTAGCTTTATGCTTCAAACATCCATAAAGGAAAATAATATCATGAAGCAGTTTATACCTGTATTCATCTTAATCACTTCGAAAATACTGGGCCTAACATCGCTTAATCCGGTCCAGGCACAATCCATCCACGAACTGGAAATCAGATATGCAGCAGAAAGCAATGATACCGCCAAAGCCAAAATAGCCTTTAGAATTGGTGAAGCTTATTGGTTTGAGCGCAAAGTACCGGAGGCCGTCATCTATCTGAAGGTGTGTACCGATTTGTGCGCCAAATCCGGGTTCAGAGAAAATGAAATCAATGCCTGGCATCTGTTGGGAAATGCCTATTACAAACAGGAAAAATTCTCCCAGGCCATTGAAGCCCTGGACCTTTCCGCAGAACTAGCCAGAAAATACAAAGACGACAAATTTCCTCCGCTCATTGACCATAGTTTCGCCACTGTTTACAAAATACTGGGAGATTACCCCCGCGCAGCTGAATATGCCATCCAGGCTATCCATGGAATCAAGACCTCCCATCATGCGGATGTAAGAAGTCAGATCGGTTACTCCTACACCTTACTGGGCAATATCATGCAGGCACAAAAAAGAGACAGCCTGGCTTTGCGATACTACGAAGAAGGATATCAGGAGACTAAAGACTCCGATCCGGCCCAGGCCAACAATATGCTGCTCAACATTGCCAATCTCCAATACAAATCAGGAAATTATCTCATGGCCAGAAGGCAGCTCCTTCATATTGTCGAAAATGATACCCTCACATGTCACACAGATGATGACATGTATGCCTTCCTTATTTTTTCCGAAATATCCCGAATGGAAGGCAATCTTTCCGAATGCCTCCGCTATATGAATTCGGCCTGGCAATACACAAAAATGAAAAATCTGGAACTCGACATGGACGCCATCACCAGCAAGATCATTGGCGTGCTGATTGAGAGTGGCCGGTTTATGGAAGCAAAAAAAATGCTCACAGAACTGGAATCAAGATTCAGAAAAAAAGGAAAAGAGCCTTCCAGTGCAGAATATTACCGGCTGAAGTACAGGCTGGAGTATGGATTTAATAATTACCGGGATGCCTATCAATACCAACAAAAATACATTCAAATAAAAGACAGTTTATACCAACTCGAACAAACCCGGACCGTCAATAAGCTGGAAGTACTGTATCGCGCAGGAGAACAGGAAAAAAGAATCCATGAACTTCGGTCTGCAGCCATACTGGAGGAAACCAAACGCAACAGAAATTACCTGTTCGCCGGACTGCTCCTGATTGGCCTAAGCAGTACGGTTGTTCTGACCTACCGAAACTCCAGGATAAAACAGAATTACTATCAGGTCCAGGTCAAAAACCTGAAGGCTCAGCAACAGCTTGTCTCCATGCAAAGTATGATCAACGGGCAGGAGACCGAGCGGGCCAGAATAGCCCGCGAGCTGCACGATGGTCTGGGAGGTTTACTCTCTGCGACCAAAATGCACTTCCTGTCCCTACTGGATCAGACCCCTGAGTTCCGGGAAAATAATCTGGTCCAAAAGTGTTTGCTTCTGTTGAACAACAGCTCCAGGGATCTGAGAAGCATCGCGCACAGCATGATGCCTGAAATTCTGATGCAACTCGGGCTACTCAAGGCTGTAGAGGCTTACTGTGAGCAATTAAACGGAAGCAAAATAGTTCATTTTGAATTTCAGCATTTTGGATTCAATCAAAGCCTGAAGCCCAATGTCGAAATCATGATCTACCGCATCCTACAGGAACTGATGAATAACATCCTCAAACATTCCAGGGCAAAACACGCTATTATCCAATTTAACAAGACGGAACACAGCCTGCAGGTGACGGTTGAGGATGATGGCGTGGGATTTAAGCTTGAAGACCGGGTGAATGGTTCAGGATCCGGATTGACCGGAATCAGGCAAAGAGTCGATTTCCTGAATGGAAATCTGTCGATAGATTCAAGGGATGGTATAGGCACGACTGTTTACATGGAATTCAGCCTGGATGAATATGTGAACCCTGAAAAAAATTAAATGCCAAATCCTAATGAGCTGGCTATATTTGCTCAAAGCTTACCCATTTACTGATGCAGATTTTAGTGACAGATGACCACCCTATTGTACTGGAGGGCGTCAGGATGGTTCTCCAAAGCATTGCCAGTCAGGCAGTCATTCATGTGGCTGCAAACGGCAAGGAGGCGCTGGACATTTTGGAAAACAAGCCTTTGGATTTGGTGTTTTTGGATATAGCCTTGCCTGACATAAACGGAGTGGAGCTATGCAGGGTAATCAGATCCCGGTACAGTCATTTAAAAATAGTTGGATTCAGTGCCAATCAGGAAATTGCCATTGTCTCTGATTTCATCAAAAGCGGAGGAAATGGTTTTCTCATCAAAACAGCTGATAAAGCTGACTACTCAAACTGCATTCATACAGTCCTGAAAGATGAGTTGTACCTTGACCCGGACCTGAAGAACAAGCTTCTGGAACAATTGATCACACCCAAGGAGATCCGAAATTTTCCAAGTATTACGAGAAGAGAAAAGGAAATATTAATGCTGCTGATGGAGGGCAAATCCGGTCCGCAAATTGCGAAAGAACTTTTCCTTAGCCCTTTTACCGTGGAAACCCACCGAAAAAACCTGATGCAAAAATACCAGGTAAATAATCTTCAATCACTGATCATCAGGCTCAAAGAACTAGGTGTCATTTAACTTCTTTCTGATCCTTCATCAAACCTGACAGATTATTTCGATGGAGAAATACAAAAACAAAAAAGGCGCTTTTCAGCGCCTTTCGTGATTCCGTCTGGATTCGAACCAGAGACCCTCTGCTTAGAAGGCAGATGCTCTATCCAGCTGAGCTACGGAACCAATTTTTCTTACACCCCAGACCAAAAAGGAAAGAGGGACCGGAAACGAGGCGCAAATATAGGGAGAAATTTATTTTACATTCAAAATTTTGAAGCTACCTGTATTACCCTCTCTGAATCGAATCTTTCCCAGGATCAATCCGGTTGGCAATGGCGCAGACTCAAATTCAAAAATCTGATCTTCAACGCGGTAGCTACCTATTATCCTTCCTTCCGGATTGTACAGATGCAACTCAGCAATAGGCTCTTCAGACAGGATGCGCCACACTCCATCTTGATATTGGAGCTTAAATTCCGGCGACTGCTCATCGTGGGTGGCCACTGAGGATTTCACCGTAAAGGAGAATGTATTCATGCAACCTTTCGAATCGGTGATCGTCAAGGTATACTCTCCGGCAGCCAGACCAGAGATCTGCGTACTTTGGAATCCGTTGCTCCACCGGTATCCATATGGCGCCGTACCACCCTGTATGGTCACGCGTATGCTGCCGTTTCTGGAGCCATTGTCATTTACGATCATCGTATCCTTCACTTTGATCTCGTCTGTAAAAACGAGATTCACTATGAGGGTACTGTCGCAGCCAAACTGATTATCCAGGTTGAAAACATGTTCCGGCTTATTCCTGTCCAACACCACCCCATTGATCGTGCGGGTGGCTTCAAAGCACAATGTATCTTTTAAAAATTCTGTGGAGGGTGCATTGAAAAATACCTTGACGTGAACAATGGAATCGCAGCCCCTGAAGGAAGCACCCACCAAAGTGTCCGTGCCGGTATCATTGCCCAGATAATATTGTTTGCCATTGATCGTAGTGGTATCTGCCAGGCAAATTTCCTCTACCTTCTCTGATTCGATCAAAGGACATTCATAAAGATTCATCACCCAAAAGTTGGGGGTGTTGATATTGGTTGGATCGAGATCGCGATCAATGCTAAAGCTGGCGTTAACAGTAAAAATCAAATTTTCTGAATCGACCACGATGCTACCCGGAGTTTCCGTGCGGCGACCGCCATAATTTTTTGTCCATTGCCAATTCCCAAGGGAATCCAGCTTGACCAGATTGATATCCTTTTCACCGTAGTTGACTGGAAAATTGCCATCTGCAGAGGTAGAACTACATAAAAGCAAGATGCTTTGATCCGAGGTGAACGCCAATTTAACAAGCTCGTCATCCCCTGTTCCTCCCAAAGTCTTTTTCCACAGAATACGGCCATCCTGAGCCAGTCTCATCAAAAAGATATCCTTGCCTCCAAAGGTCGTATCAACATCTCCACCCGCCGAACTGATATTCAGACACATCAATAGGGAACCATCTGTCAGAGTCGCCATATCGGCTATCAGATCATCCCCTGCTGTACCATACATATTTGTTTGAATCAGTGAGGTGTTGCGGTTAAATTTCATCAGAAATACATCGCGTCCTCCTTTGTTTTTCAACCCCGTAAAATCACCCTCTTCGGAGGATTGAGTCTCTCCAGCCACCCAAAAGTTTGCCCCATCGGCTCTCGAGAGTTTCCGGGCGATATCTTCTTTTGAACCACCCAGATTACGGACTCTGACGACCGCACCGGTCTCATCCACCGTACCGACCATCAGGTCAAAACTTCCTTTATTGGCTGTGAGGTCCCTATCGGTTGAACGCGTGGCTCCAGCAAAGAGGATCTTTCCTGTTTCGAGAAACATTACGTCGTTGATCTGGTCATTGTTGGATCCGCCGTAATTCTTTTCCCAGATTTTCATATTAGTCACAGGGTCGTACATCAGCATCCAGCCATCCAGCAGACCGTATTGAGTAGATACATCGCCACCGCTTCCATTGGCAATGCCGGCACAGACCATCCTACCTCCCGGAACCATGGTCAATCCATTGAATACATCATTGGAAGGTGAACCGAAAGTGCGGATCCGGGTCTGGTAAGCATTTTTGTTAAACATAAATATGGCTGCATCGTCCAGACCTTTTGCCCCAAGATCGGTGGAGCTGGAGCGCCCTACGGTCAGAATGATCGAGTCGTTCAGGACAACGGATTCGTTGGCATATTCTCCGGCATTTCCTCCATAGAGTCGCGACCAGAGTTTTAATGGTTGCGCCACCAACATCTGCTGAAAGGAGAGACATGCCAAAATCCAAAAAGGTAGTTTTTTATACATAATTTTTTATTTTGGGAGGTGAAAGTTACGCACTTTTGGACAATTTTTAGTCAATATTTAAGGATCGGAGGATGAATGTACAAATGGAAGAAGGCTGGAAGGAGGTTTTGAAGGATGAATTTGCAAAAGATTATTTTAATGAAATCGCCTCCACAATCCGGCAAATGAAAGCAGCGGGTCATATCATTTACCCTCCGGGCCCTCTCATTTTCAACGCCTTTCGCCTGACGCCCTGGAACGAGGTCCGGGTGGTCATTCTGGGACAGGATCCCTACCATGGTGCTGGTGAGGCCATGGGATTATGCTTTTCCGTACCGAAGGGCATCAAGGTGCCACCCTCGCTAAAAAACATATTCAAGGAGATCCAGGAGGACCTGGCCATAGCACCACCGTCTCATGGAGATCTGACAGAATGGGCGCAGCAGGGGATCCTGCTGCTTAATGCCTCTCTGACCGTGGAAAAGGACAAGCCCAACTCACACAAATCTCTGGGTTGGCACCGGTTTACCGACCGGGTGATCCAGGTACTAAGTGACCACAGGACTGGCCTGGTCTTCCTGCTGTGGGGAAATTATGCAAAGTCCAAGAAGATCCTGATTGACAGTAACCGGCACCTGATTTTGGAGAGTCCACACCCATCCCCTCTTGCCGGCGGTGGTTTTTTTGGACACCACCATTTCTCAAAGACAAATCAATATCTTAAAAATCAAGGATTTGAGCCCATCCGATGGCAATTACATTAAATTAAATTTTACTATTTCAATCCTAGGTTCTACATTTGCCCACATTAAACAAAACCAAATATTATACTAATATGAAAACAAAACTTGCATTTATCGTCGGGTTATTCCTTCTTTTAGGCGCGGCTTCCCTGAACGCCCAGGATTACAAATCAGCCATCGGGGGTAAATTAGGCTACGGATTGGTAGCCTCCTACAAAACATTTATATCCCCAAAAAATGCACTAGACATTTTTGGAGGAATTCACTGGGGTGGAAGCTTTACAGGTGGCGTTAATTTCTCCATTCACAATCCCATAAAATCAGTTGAAAGGCTACAATGGTATTATGGATTTGGAGCCAATTTTTTTAATTGGGGCGGAGCGACTGGATTTGCCAATTGGTTCGAGTTGGGTGTTTCTGGAAATATAGGTTTAGATTATTCATTTCCTGATATTCCCCTTAATTTAAGTGTTGATTATGTACCCACTATCGTTATTTATGAAAATGATGATTTCGATAGATTTAACAGATTTAGATCTGGCTATGGTGCGCTTACTGCCCGGTATATAATTAGCAGATAATAAAAATTTTTCAATAGAATATTCCTTAAGCCGGCGAAGTTCTTCGTCCGGCTTTTTTTTTAGATCGCCAAATCTAAATTAAGATTCATAAAATCAATCCGGTCTGTATCAAAACCAGCCTGTCGATTTTCTCCTGGAAGTACTTCGGGTTTTGATCCCCAGCATGCCCATCAGTCCCCTGGTCACCTCTCTGACGACGGTGGTCCCGAGTGACCTTGCCACCGGGCTGCTTAAAACTTTTTCCACCGTTGATTTTTCCTGTCTGCCCCGAGGTTTTTCCGATTCTTCTGATTGCTTGTCTTGATCCAGTTCATCCAGTTTTCGGGAGAGGATCTCTTCTGCGCTCTCTCGGTCGATCAGCTCGTTATAATAACCAGCAATCTCAGAAGCATCCACGATCTCCTTGATTTCTTCCTGGCTTAAAATGTCCATTCTCGATTCAGGTGCGCGGAGCATGGTATGTACCAGGGCTGTGGGTATCCCCTTTTCGTTCAGCGAAGTCACAAAAGCTTCTCCAATGCCCAACTCGGTGATCACTCTGGAAACCTCATAGTACTTTGTTTCCGGATAATTTTCAGCCGCCTGCTTGATGGCTTTTCTGTCTTTTGCTGTAAAGGCCCGCAATGCGTGCTGGACCTTCATACCGAGCTGGCTGAGAATACTGGCAGGAATATCGATGGGATTCTGTGTGATAAAAATAAGACCGATGCCCTTGGATCGGATCAGTTTGATGATGGTCTCCATCTGGTCCAGTAAGGCAGGAGTAGCTTCTTCAAACAACAGATGGGCTTCATCCAGAAATAAGACCAATTTGGGTTTATCCAAGTCTCCTGCTTCCGGAAATTTGGAATAAATCTCTGCCAGAATCTGCAACAGGAAGGTGCTGAAAAATTTGGGTTTGTCCTGGATGTCCACGGCACGCAGGATGCTGATGACACCCCTGCCTTTTCTGTCCAAACGACATAAATCTTCTACCTCAAAACTCCGTTCCCCAAAAAAGACTGCAGCACCCTGCTGCTCCAGCTCTATTACCTTTCTGAGTATGGTTCCTACTGATGTAGCGGAAACGGAACCAAACTCCTTTACAATTTCTTCTTTGCCTTCACCGGACACATACTGCAGCACCTTTTTAAAATCCTCCAAATCGAGCAAAGGGAGTGCCCGGTCGTCACAAAATTTAAATATAAGGGCCACCACCCCTTGCTGGGTATCGTTGAGCCCGAGGATTTTTGAAAGTAAAACAGGTCCAAATTCCGAAATGGTAGCCCTCAGCCGGACACCAGGTTCATCAGAGATGGTAAGCAGTTCAACAAAGTTATCCTGGCCAACCCACTCCTGGCCCAGGCTGGCGTGGCGCTCCTGGATCTTCGGATTCTCAGTACCTGGCATGGCTATTCCACTGAGGTCACCTTTTATATCCAGAAGCAGGGAAGGAACTCCATTTCGCGAGAGCTGTTCTGCGATCAGTTGCAAGGTTTTGGTCTTACCTGTACCCGTGGCTCCTGCGATCAATCCATGTCTGTTGAACATTTTTAAGGGAAGAGATACTTTGGCATCCGGTACGACCTGCCCCTCTAACATGCCACAACCCAAAAACATGGATGCCCCTTTGAATGAATAGGAAGCGGCAATGTCCGCAGAGAATGATTCCTTCATATAATTAAAAAATTAAGCAAAAGTAAAAGAAAAACCCGTCCTGATCAGGACTTAAACCCATCCATTGATTTTGCTTAATTTAGCCGCATGAAAAGAAGCTTTACCCTACTGGCTCACGCTGTCTTTTTATTTTTTGCGATAGCGAAAGAATCGTCCGGCCAATATTCCCTGATCTCCCGCAATGCAGATCAGAGGGCGACGGGTATGGCCCAAAGCGGGGTGGTTTTAAATAACCCGGTGAATGCACTGGGCAATCCGGCTCATCTGGGCTTTATTCAAAGCAAAACAGCAGGCCTGGCAGGTCAACCCTACCTCCGGGTCCGGGATCTGGGTATGATCAGTGCAAGCATTGCCCTGCCAGCCGGAGACAAACAAGCCGTCGGACTGACCCTGATGCGGGAAGGTTCCAAAGAATTAAATGAAACCATGGCAGGAATTTCCATGGGCAGGAAGATTGGCAGCAGGAGTGCCATCGGAATCGGCCTATCACTACTCCACCGCCAACTGCCGGAAAGCAGATCGGCCAACGGAATCATTCCGGAAATAGGAATACAGACTGCCTTGACACGGTCTTTGAGCCTGGGCATTTTGTTCCGCAATCCAGTCCCGGTCGAAATTCAAAAAAACGTCCGGTTTCAAAGTGATTACCGTGCAGGCATTTTATATCGGGCTAATTATGGATTGGATATTTACTTGAGTTTGAGCAAATCCGGATCCAGTGCGGCAATGGGGGCAGCCGGAATTGAATATAGCCTGAACGAGGCTTTTCGTTTGAGGCTGGGCGCGCGCTCCAATGGCAGTTATGCCTTCGGACTGGGAATTATACAAAAGCAATATCTTATGTTGGATCTCGCTGCAGATATCCACCATCAAACAGGACCCATCTTTGGACTGGGCATACAATACCGAAGAATCTGATTAATCCCGGAACCTAGCTGAGCAGGAACAAATTTTGAGTTCCCAAGGGTCTGTGACAATGGAAACCCTCTCCAAATTCCACTCCGAGATACCTTCCCATCATCCGGTCTCTGGAGCGTATGACATCGAAAAAGTCCTTGCCCGAAATCGGCGACTCCGGTTCTGAGGAGCCTTCCTTATAAAACTGCGATTCAAAAGCACTGATGGCTTTCATTTTTTCCTCTACAAAACCCGTGATATCGACGACAATATCGGGTCGTGAAAAGTAATCCTGAACAAAATGATATACCGCTCTGGGTCTCCAGGGATTCTGTCGGATCCCCTCGTGTTGGGTATCTATTTTAGCCAGTCCGGAATAAAATGCAGCCTCACGGACCAGCTGGGCAGCCCGTCCATGATCAGGATGCCTGTCCGAAATGGCATTGGTCAAAATCAATTCCGGTTTACAGGCACGAATGACCGGAATAATTGATCGGATGCTTTCTTCATTCAAGCCAAAAAAACCATCCTTCAAATCGAGTATGACTCTGAATTCAGCATTCAGAATGTGCGCCGCAGCCTCAGCTTCCTTTTTGCGGATCTCTGCTGTCCCTCGGGTGCCCAGTTCTCCCTGAGTCAGATCCAGAATACCAAAAGAATAACCTTTCGCACGGTGGCTGGCCAGGGTGCCCGCACAGGACAATTCAATATCATCGGGATGAACCCCGATGGCCAGAATATCTACTTTCTTTATTGTCCCAGTTACCATCTGATCAAAGCTGAACCCCAGGTAAAACCGCTACCAAAAGCAGCCAGACAGACCAGATCGCCCTTCTCGATATTTCCTGATTCCCAAGCTTCAGAAAGGGCGATGGGTACGGAAGCGGCGGTGGTATTTCCATATTTTTGAATGTTATTCCAGACCTGGTCATCGCGCAGTCCCATGGACTTCTGGACAAACTGAGATATCCTGAGGTTGGCCTGATGCGGAATCAGCATGCGGATGTCTGAAGGATTCAGTGCATTGGCCTGCAGAGCTTCGCGAATGACCTCCGGAAATTTGGTCACGGCTGTTTTGAAGACCAATTGTCCATTCATATTGGGAAAAATATTCTGATCCTGCCACATTTTCTCTGTCAGAAAAATGCCTCCGTATTCCTGTTGAGGATAACCAAACTGCTCGGTACCCAGATGATACCCCCCATGACAGCCCGGATTGATAAAAGCCAGCTCTTCAGCATGGGTACCATCAGCATGGAGATGGGTCGACAGGATCCCCCGACCCGAATCAGCTGACGGCTGAAGGACTACGGCACCTGCGCCATCCCCGAAAATGACAGTCACGTTTCTGCCTCTGTCGGAGAAATCAAGTCCCATGGAATGCATTTCTGCACCGATCAAAAGGACGTTTTTGTATTGACCTGTCCGGATGAAGGCGTCAGCAACCGAAAGTCCGTAAACAAAACCGGAGCATTGATTGCGAATGTCCATGGCCGGCGCTTCTTTGTGTGTAATTCCCATTTCGCGCTGCACCAAAACACCACATCCTGGAAAAAAATAATCCGGACTGAGTGTCGCAAAAAGGATCATGTCCACATCCTCCTTGTTGATGCCCGCTCTTTCAATAGCCTTTTCAGCTGCCCGCGCCCCCATGGTGGTGGTGGTCTCCTTGTGCGGAACCCCATATCTTCGTTCTTTAATGCCCGTCCTTTCCTGGATCCAGGCATCGGAAGTATCCATTAGTTTTTCGAGTTCGGAATTGGGCACCACCCGCTCCGGCAGATAATGGCCAATTCCGGCTATGACGGTTCTGATCATTGATTTTACTTTTGAATGATAAATGGCTTAATGCCGGTTTTGTTTTGATCTGTGACCATCATATAATACGACCCCGGTGCAAAGGACTCAAGCCCGAGGTGCAGGTTGTCAGTTGTAGCTCTGGCCTCCATCATTCTTCTGCCATCCGCCGCATAGACCACCAGACGACTGCCTGGGATCAGGTCTTTGACCCAAATATCCTGACTGGCCGGGTTGGGACTGATCTCAAATGCCAGCGCACCGGCATTATTTGTAGCTGAAATCTGATCTACCCGGATGTTATCCACCCACAGGCGGCTTCCATCCCTCAAGGTGCCAGGTATGGATTTACCTGGAAAATCATTGCTGGGAAAGAGAGCCAATAAAACGGTATCGGATAAATCCGATAAGGGCACGATCATTTCCACTGACCTGTAGGAGCCAGTCTGAACCAGGGGAAGCTCCATTATTTTTAAGGTATCTGTTGTGGAACGTGCTGCATCATAGCGCGAGGCCATCACCAACATCCATGCCGTATCCAGCCCATTGGGTGCATATTTGTAATCCAGTGAGACTTTGAAAAGATAAGAAGGAAAGGCAGCTCCGGTCGGACTGCCGGAGGCAGCTTCTCCCATAAAACACAATCCTATATTTTCCTGAATCCCCAGCTTATTGATCGAACGTTGGGTAAGGGACAGTGCGTAGCTGCCCTCTGAGGCATCCGTAGATTTCTCAATGGCTTTGGGCACTCTGAGAATGGAAGAAATCAGATTGGCGCCGGTCCATCCTTCGGGTTCCTCAAACTGAATGGTTTCCCAGGCCTCCAGATCAAAGTTGGGCAATTGTCTGACGGTGTTGGAAAATCTCATTTCATCGATCTCCATAAAAGATCCTTCCAGGGGATTATTCAGATTGCCGGAGCTGATCAGCAAGACCACGGAATCGGGCGCAATACCCGATGGGGTCAGTGGCAGGCTGTATCTCTGAAATCCTCCTGAGTTTCCCGTAACCGGAAACACATTTACAGAGACCGGAAACCCAAAGCGCTTGAAAAGAAGCAAGACCAGACCGGAATCGCCAGGCTGAATATTGTATTTGGCCGTTAAGATCAGTGAATCCGGAACGGTGTAAGGATATGGCAGTCCCCCGGCCGGAAAATTGGCCAGATCACCGAAGTAAAGCAATCCGGGAATCACCGTCGTGTCAAAAAGAACCGCTTTGTTCTCCAGGCGAATGGCACTGCCATTCACCCCGGGAACTTTGGTCACATTGGGTGCCAGGGCACTGAAAAAACTCTGGAAATTGGAAGTTTCATACACTTCGGGTTCTTTATAAAGCTCAAATTCCAGCCAATTTTCAAAATCGTATTTGAGATTCTGAGCGATGAGCGGACAGGAAAAAAGAATAAGATTAAAAGAGAGGAGTAAAAATGAAGCTTTCATATTGATGCAATTTGGAAGCAAGATAGGAAATCCGGAATAAAACCGAAGACAGAGTCCTGTGCATCAGAAAAGCAGGAACATTCCTGATTAGAATAATCAAATTCATTTTTCTATGAAAGCCAAATGGTGACAGGGCTCCGAAAAACCTCCCTCGGACAGATTCAATTCTCCCGTCAGTCCGGATTCATTAAAATTTCAAAATCCAATCTGCATCATATCCAAGCATGGATTGACTTTTTGCGCCGCGACCGGTATCTTTGCCAGATACACAAAAAAAACTTTATGGATCAGATGGCTGGGTTGATTAAGTTATTCCGCTATTACAGAGGTTTGGGTGAAAGGGCCATGTCTCAGGTTTCCGAAGATCATCTGTTTGCCCGACCGGATGAAAATTCAAACAGCATAGCCGTGATCGTCCGGCATCTTTCCGGAAATATGTTATCGCGGTGGACGAATTTCCGCACGGAGGATGGAGAAAAGGAATGGAGGGACAGGGACAGCGAATTTGAAGACCCGGATTGGGACACGGAGCGCCTGATGCAATACTGGAAGGAAGGCTGGGATTGCCTGGAAAATGCCCTTTCAAACATACAGGACAGCGAACTCAACGAAATCGTTTACATCAGGAAAGAAGGACACAGCATACAGGAGGCCATTTATAGGCAGCTTGCCCATTATGCTTACCATGTAGGACAAATTGTTTATCTATCCCGAATGTTTTCCGAAAGCTGGAAGAGTCTGTCGATTCCCAAGAATGAATCGGGCAGATACAACTCAGAAAAATTTTCAGGAGAAAAAGAAATAAGGCATTTTACAGACAGGGTGTAAAGGAGTGGAGCTGCGGGGATTCGAACCCCGGTCCAGAGAAAGAGCCCATTGGCTTTCTACATGCTTAGTTTTCTGTTTGATTGTCAGAAACAGAGGAGGTCAGAAAACCACCATTCTGTTCCTTATTCCTTTTATCTCGCGTCTCGGTCAGGACTCCCGTTCCGCCAGTCCGATGGGTTTTGATGCGCGGCAGGAGCTTATCAGACTTCCACTCCGCAGCACAGTTGCGTACTAACTCCTAGAATTAGGCAGCAACGGCAAAAGATGTATTGCCATTTGTGTTTCGACAGCCGTTTTTTACGTAGCGTGCTATCATCCTACGGCATGCTTACCAACCGACCACATTTCCTGTCGATTCCATTCAGCCCCGGTTACTTTTAACGGTCAGCCACAATAACCACAGAGTTGCAGTAAAAGTTCCCTGAAGACCTACTAATCCAGAAAGCGACCCCGATAGTCTTCCGGAATCAGGATGCACTCTTTGGATCTGGGCCGCATCCGGGCTATCCATTTGTAAATCCCATCCCGTATCCAAACCGGCCAAATCAGGACAGCAGACCCCAGAAATGCCCAGAGTCCGCCCAACTCCTTCAAAGCCAGACCAACAGCCGTGCTGTGGGTATAACTTACGCCGTTGACAAGAAGAATGACTGAGTCCAGTCCAGACGAGAGATGTAAGCCACTCCCCCATTCGGAATCGAGGGCAGCGAACTTCAGACGAGCTTTTCTGTCAGCCCACAATAACAACCGGACACTCCGATGACAGAGAGGACAATGATCGTCGTAAAATAAAACCGGGCCGGAGAAGCTTTTCACATAAAGAAAACGTAAAAGCCCGAGCGCGGTTGCACATAATTCCCCGTTAACTTTTACTTTTGGCCCCATACTGATTATCAAATGAACTTTAAAGACGCCTTTCAAACTGCGGCTGAGCGCTTTGTGCGTTATGCTGCCATCGATACCCAGGCTGACCCGATGTCTGGACGGTCGCCTTCCACAGAGAAGCAAAAAGAACTCTCCCGCCTGCTGCATGAGGAATTGACCGCCGCCGGTATCGAATCGGAGCTAGACCAGTTTGGCTATGTATATGCCCGCGTTAAAGCCACTTCTGCACATCCGGGGCATTCCATTTTTTTCTGCGCCCACGTCGATACAGCCCCTGACTGCAGCGGCAGCGGCGTCAAACCCATCGTTCATAAAAATTATCAGGGACAGGAGATTCCACTTCCCGATGACCCGGACATCCGCATCAGTCCGGCTGAATTCCCGGCTCTGAACGACAAAATCGGAGAAGACATCATCAGTGCCTCGGGACTTACCTTGCTGGGTGCCGACGACAAGGCAGGAGTTTGTGCGATCATGGAAGCTGCCCTGTATCTGCAGAATCATCCCGAGATCCCACATAGTGGCATGATCATCCTGTTCACCACGGACGAAGAGATCGGTCATGGAGTGGATCATGTAGACCAGAACAAATTAAAAGCAGACTTCGGATTTACCCTGGACGGAGGCGAACTCGGGAGTCTGGAGGACGAGACTTTTTCCGCTGATGCACTGACGGTAAAGATCCAGGGCGTCTCTACCCACCCGGGATATGCCAAGGGCAAGATGCAAAGCGCCATCAAAATCGCATCGGAGATCGTATCCGCTTTGCCCAAGGACAGGCTTTGTCCTGAGGTGACGGAAGGTGGCGAGGGTTTCGTCCATCCTACCCGTCTACAGGGATCCCTTGAATCCGCTGAAATCGATTTTATCCTGCGCGACTTTGACACCAGCAAACTGGACCACCATGCAGAAGAAATTCGACTGATCTGCCAAAAGGTCCTGACCCAATACCCACTATCCTCCTTCGAAATCATCCGCAAGGAGCAATACCGCAACATGAAGGAGATCCTGGTCCACCGACCCGAGGTAACAGAACTGGCCATTTCAGCCATGACTGAAGCAGGAATACCCGTAAAAAAAGGAAAAATCAGAGGAGGCACCGATGGCAGCAGATTGTCTTTTATGGGACTACCCTGTCCCAACCTTTTTGCAGGAGAACATGGCATCCATTCAAAGAAGGAATGGGTCAGCGTACAGGATATGAAAAAAGCGGCTGAGGTCATCGCCAGGATATCAATTCTGAACAAAAAAAGCTGATCACATATTCTGATATCGGGCTACTCCATTCATACATCCTAATGACAAAAGGAATTTGCCCGGCAATTCCATTCTATTGAGCTGAAACAGACCAGATCATTTTTAGACCGCTATGACTTGCCGGAGGTCATAATTTTCATCCTGATGATAAACCTTTGTGAGACCATCGCAAATAAATAATTCCCTATCTTACCTGCCGAAGAATCCCATCCGGCAGACTTTAGGGATTCTCAATCATCACAATTCATTGAAATGAAGAATATCGTCCTGTCCTTTTTGAGTATTTGTTATGGGCCATTTTCTTTTTGCCAGAACATCCAGCTCGACTCCTCCAACCTGCCTATCGTCATCATCGACACCCGCGGGAAGACCATCTCCAATGAGCCCAAGATCACGGCGCATATGAAGATCATTTATAACGGACCTGGAAAAATGAATTACAGGCGCGATCAGAACTTTCACTACAACAACTGGATCGGAATCGAAACGCGTGGCAACAGCTCCCAATCCTATCCTCAGAAACAGTATGGCGTGGAACTCAGGGACAGTGTGTCCGGAGATGATCTCGACGCCGAACTCCTGGGTATGCCTGCTGAAGAAGACTGGGTCCTGTATGCGCCTTATAATGACATCAGTATGCTGCGCAATGTACTCACCTACCATCTTTGGAATGAAATGAGCCATTGGGGCCCACGCACCCGTTTTTGCGAGGTCATATTGAACAACACCTATCAGGGGATTTACATCCTTATGGAATCCATCAAAAGAGGACCCACCCGGGTAGATATTTCCAAAATGAATCCCCAGGATACCGCTGGTCTACAACTGACTGGAGGATACATCATGAAAATCGACAAAAAGAACAATCCCAATGACAAGAGCTTCGTCTCCAAAGTCAAATCCACGACAAACACGGACATCACCTGGCTGTACCACTATCCGGAATCCGATGACATAAACCCCAAACAACAGGATTATATCCGCAAATACATTGACACGGTAGAACAACTGATCGCCTCTCCGAATTTTGCCGATCCAGTAAACGGTTATAGGAAATACCTGAGCACCCGGTCTTTTATCGACTATTTTCTTTTGACTGAATTCACCCGCAACATTGACGCCTACAAAGCCAGCAGCTACTTTTACAAAGAAAAGCTGAGTATGGATGGAGACAAAGGTCAGTTTAAGGCAGGCCCGGTATGGGATTACAACTTTGGATACGGCAATGCCAGCTTTTGCAGTGGAGCTCAAACGACTGGATGGATGTATGACGGATGCATGCCGGCCACTCTGGCCACGCCCGTCCTTTGGAGAAGACTGCTTGCTGACCCCACTTATGCCAATGAGGTCAAATGCCGCTGGCAGGAGCTGCGAAGGACCATCCTGGATACAGGCTACCTCTTCCCATTTCTAAACCGTTATGCCTTTGACACCCTCGATGCCGCACAAAAAAGACATTTTAGCCAATGGAGAATCCTGGGTACCAATCCGGGAGGATTCAATGCTTATATCGCCATTTCGTATCCCGATGAATTGAACCGACTGAAAACCTGGATCCGAAACAGGCTGAGCTGGATGGACGCCAACATGCCGGGTAGCTGCATCCTTCCACAGGCCAAACTGAAAGCCCCTCTGGATCCCAATTGCTTTGCAGGCAACAGACCTGCCATGACCCGGAATCATCCATTTGGCCCACCACCATTCGGATACGACGGCAAGGAACAAATCTCCAACCCAGCTGCCAACCTGATCCGTTGGGTCCTTGTGGAACTCAGGTCGGGCCAGGATTCTACCAAACTGGTTGACCGCCGGGCCGCCTTGTTGAGAAATGACAGCACCCTGCTGGATACCAATCTGCAGGCCAATCTGAGCTTTTACCAAGCGAAAGCGAACGAAGACTATTACGTGGTCATCCGGTACGATGCCATCAGTTTTGTTTTGTCCAAAAACAAGATCAGACTCCCCAACAATCTGGCTTTAAATCTTTCACTTGTCCCTCTGCAACAGTTACCCGAAGCGGGCAGCCCTCTGTATCTCGAGTCCAATGTATATGGGAGGGATACCCTGCGCCTATGTGCCGGAGACAGCCTGATCCTGATTGACAGCATTTTAATCCGGCTCGGTTACAACAATCTAAGCATAATCGCTGACCCGCCAGAGGTCTCCATTCATCCGCTTGGACCCGGAACCTGGACCCTCTCCTCCTCCAAACCGGGGAGCTACCGGACGTCCCTCAGCCGTTATTGCAACGGAGGCTTTAAAATGAGCAGCCGACTGATGGTGGAGGTGTTGCCCAAACCGGCACCCGTCATCCAGGGCATTGATGAATTTTGCATTGGAACAAGCATAAACCTCAGCACGAGTGATTTTGCATCTTATTTGTGGAGCACAGGTTCCAGGGAGCAACAGATCGAAGTCCGGACGCCGGGCATTTATACCGTAACCGTCACAGCAGCCAATTCCTGCCTCGGAAGTGACAGCATCGCGATCACAAATTATCCAGAAATTGATGGAACCTTGGAAGTAGAGACCCGGTTTAAACCCGATACCTGCCTGATTCGATTTATCCCTGCTGATTCCAGTCAAAAACTGAACTATCAATGGAGTAATGGGAGCACTTCAGACCGTACAGAAACCGGACCCGGAACCATCCAACTCAAGGTAACAGATGCATTCGGATGCCAGAAAACCTTTGAAACCGGATGCATCCCCTCCGGATCAAGGGACTTTTCAGAGGATCGTGGACTGGTTGTTTATCCCAATCCTGCCAGGGATCAATTAAACATCCGCTCTTCCAGTTCCATTCAGAAAGTGGTATTCCATCAGGTGGGCGGTTCTGTCTGCTTGCAGCATGAAACAATGAGTCCGGGCCTGAATCCCTTCGCGATAGACATAAAAAAACTGACTTCAGGACTTTACATCTTGCAGGTACATGAACAGGACGGAGATGTGCATTATTTCAAAATTCTGGTCCAATAGCCATAACGGATCCCAGACTCAGCTATTTCCAATAGCTAATGCGTCACCTGCAGCTCAATTGCTCCTTCTGAGGCTATTTATTTCTTTTTGGAGACCGCTTTGGGTTTGGCCTTGGTCTTTTTCTCAAAGGCATTGGGAATTTGGGCCTCAATGATCTTTTTGATATCCTCCAGCGTCATGCCGGCTGCTATCTCTGAAGTGACCTTCTGATCGTTGACCTTCGGGATGTTGATCAATTTTTTGTTGAATTTTATATAAGGCCCCCAGCGACCGTTCTCCACGCTGATCTTTTCATCGGGCCAGTTGTGGATGTAGCGATTGGCTTCCTTGTCTTCCTTTGCATCTATGAGCGGGATCGCTTCTGAGATGGTGATGGTTTCGATATTGATTCTCTTGGGCACGCTCACAAAAAGTCCATTCCATTTGACAAAGGGTCCGAACCGACCTTTTCCTTTGGTCACTGGCAATTCCTTGTAGTAACCAATCGGAGCGTCTTCCTGCCTTTTCTCACGTATCAGTTCAATGGCTTCCTCCAAGCTTATTTCCAATGGATCCTTTCCGCGTGGAATGGATACAAACTGATCGGCAATCTTTACATAGGGTCCAAATCGGCCGGCTCCCACAGAGATCGTCTCACCCTCCCATTGCCCTAGTTCTCTGGGCAGTTTAAACAATTCAAGGGCCTCCTCAAAACTAATGGTCTCCATATTTTGACCAGGCCTCAGATTGGAGTAACGGGGCTTCTCTCCCTCCTGGAGCTCATCCACATCTCCGATCTGAACGACCGGTCCGAAGCGGGTCAACTGAACGATCACCTTGCGGCCTGAGTCGGGATCAATCCCCAGATCTCGGCGTCCTCTGGCACGTTCGCCCTCTTCGAGTACTTTTTCCACGTCCTTGTGAAAAGGCTTGTAAAACTCGTCGATCATTTTAACCCAGTCCCTTTTTCCCTCGGCGATCTCGTCAAAATCCTGCTCGATCTCAGCCGTAAAACCGTAATTCATGATCTGTCCAAAATGACTGGCGAGGTAATCGCAGACCACCATGCCGATCGAGGTCGGGTACAAGACGTTTTTGGTAGTCCCGGTCATTTCTTTCTGAACGGTGGATTTGATGACACCTTTGGAAAGGTCGAGTTTCCTATAGTTGCGCTCGGTGCCCTCGCGGGATTCCTTCACCACGTAGCCCCGGTCCTCTTCCATGATCTTGGAGATGGTGGGTGCATAGGTGGAGGGACGGCCAATGCCTAGTTCCTCCAGTTTTTTCACCAGGCTCGCCTCCGTGTAACGGGCCGGCGGGCGGGTATATCGTTCTGTGGCTGTGATGTGCTCATAGGGCAATTCTTCGCCTTTCCGCACAGCCGGTAGCATGCCTGCTGTTTCCTCGTCCTCCTCATCCTTGGATTCGAGGTAAAGCCTGAGAAAACCATCAAACATCAGGACTTCTCCTTCTGCAATGAATTTATGCTGAGGTGCTTTGCTCACATGGATATCCACGATGGTCTTTTCCAGTTCGGCAGGAGCCATCTGAGAAGCCAGAGCCCTTTTCCAGATCAACTCGTACAACTTCTGCTGGTCCACGCTGTCCCCGGCGCTTCGAAGATCCATATACGTAGGACGGATGGCTTCGTGTGCCTCCTGGGCATTGGAGTTTTTGGTTTTATATTGACGGGAATGAACGTATTGAGCACCAAACTGCTTTTCGATTTCGGCGGCCATGGCGGAGATGGCAGACTGACTCAGATTGGTGGAGTCCGTACGCATATAGGTGATAAAACCGGCTTCGTACAGCTTTTGGGCGGCAGACATGGTCCGGTTGACACTGAAACCTAATTTTCGGCTCGCCTCCTGTTGTAAGGTTGAAGTAGTAAAGGGCGCAGCAGGCTGACGCTTAAGGGGTTTCACTTCAATGGCATCCACCTTGAAGCTGGAATCCTTGCACTGCTCGAGGAACTTTTCGGCATCTTCTTTTTGGCTAAACTTCCGATCCAGGGTAGCTTTTAGCTTTTCTTTGCCCCCGACACCAGCCTTGAAGATCCCGTCGACCTTAAAATAGGCTTCCGTATTGAATTCCTGTATTTCTCTTTCGCGATCCACGACCAGTTTAACGGCCACAGATTGCACCCGGCCGGCGGACAGCTTGTTTTTTACCTTCCTCCAGAGGATCTCGGATAATTCAAAACCGACCAACCGATCCAAGACCCTGCGGGCCTGCTGGGCATTGACCAGATCCAGGTCCACCGTGCGCGGCTTTTTAATGGCAGCCTGGATGGCGGGTTTGGTGATTTCCCGGAAAACGATCCTTTTGACGACCCTGGGATCCAGCCCAAGGACCTCGCAAAGATGCCATGAGATAGCCTCCCCTTCGCGGTCTTCGTCCGTCGCGAGCCATACCTCTTCGACCTTTTTGACCCATTCCTTCAGGTCCTTGACCACCTTGAGCTTTTCCGGCGAAACGACATAGAGGGGCTTGTATTTATTGGCGACGTCAATGCCTTTTGGCCCTTTGTCGAGGTCCCGGATGTGCCCATAGGAAGATTTCACCTTGAACTCCTTTCCCAGGAATTTTTCAATGGTGGACGCTTTGGCAGGCGACTCTACGATCAGGAGCTTATTGGCCATAAAAATGCTGGATGATGATTTTTAGAGGGGGCAAAGCTAAATATTTTTGGAAACAATGGCATGGGAAGGCTGACCCACCCACTTCGTTGGGGGCAGGTGCCTAATGGAATGTGGCTCATAGATTATGGCTGATAGCTTATGGCTGATTTGAAAGAGTTACAAGTACTAGATCATTAACTAAAGGCTATAAGCCATGATTTATGGGCTATAAGCCAAGAGCTATGGGCTATGAGCATTGGCGAATGGCTGACCCACCCACTTCGTTGGGGGCTGGTGGAATATGGCTAATGGCCTAGGCCTAAGCATAGGCTTAGGCTGAAGCTTAGGAGCGTCTTCACCAGGCGTGATCCCTTGTATATCACAGCCGAAGCTGATTATAAACTTTTCAGGACCCGAAATTTGACCGTACACCGGGCGCTCTGGGAATTGAGTATGGGGTCCGGAGCCGGCCGGATCTGGACCTGATTGTCTCAGGCGGTGCTGCCGAGAAACTTTTCATCGAAAACTCAGAAAATCGAAGAAAAAGGATACTTAAAAATTAAAGTACTGTTGGTCAAACAGAGTATTTTAAATCCATCATGGAAAATCATTGAAAGTAAAATCCAATAAAACTTAAACAAATTTGGCCTTCACTGTATATGAAAGCATTTACACAATACTGCTGCTCGACCCAAAAGGATCGTATCCTTCCGAAAATTTCTTAAAATCAAGATCTTACTTAATAATAAATGAGAGTCATTATTTGAATTGATGTATATCATTAACTTTTTACAGAAGCCCAAATAGATTTGCCTGGGTAAAAATTATTATCTTTTATTATACTCATCGTTTATGAAAGGGAAGTTATTTATAGCTTTTGGCTTATTTGCCATTGGTTCTTATTTTGTTCATAGTCAAAAAGCCATTTTAGATTCAACTTTCAACATGGCCGGTACTCAAAGGACGGTCATTGGGAAGACCTATAATAATATTTGGGCGGTATTGGGATTAAGCGATGGAAAGTTTCTTTCCGTGGGAAATTCAAACGTAAACTTGGACAATTCAATTACCCTGGTCCGATACAATGGCAATGGCACTCCAGATCATAACTTTGGGAAGGAAGGAGTTATAAATTCTGGTCCATTAGGCGGGTATTCATCTTTATTTGCATTGGCTGCCGAAATTCAAACTGATGGAAAAATTGTCATTGCCGGAAATGTTAAAGATGGCAGTGTGTATCATCCCATTTTAATCAGATTTCTTGCCAATGGTCAACTGGACCCAAGTTTTAATTCAACAGGCTATCGCATTATAAAAATGTCTGCGACCGTTTACCTTAATTCCATTAAAATTCAGGCAGATGGTAAGATAGTAGCTGCCGGGGAAATTCGCACTTCAGGAAACACCAATATTATTGCTCTCCGGTTAACCAGTGCCGGAAATCTGGATACGGGATTTGGAACTAATGGGATGGTTACTTTAGATATCAACGGGACAAATGATTATTGCAATGGGATGGCAATATCTTCCGGTGGCAGCATCTATTTAGCGGGATATACTTTAAACGATGATTTTTATAAAGATATTACAGTTTTAAAATTGAACAGCACAGGCAAGAAAGACAATACCTTCAACCAGGATGGCATAATAATTACCGATATTGGCGGATTCGATGACGAAGCCTCAGGAATTGCATTGCAATCAGATGGAAAGATACTGGTCACAGGATATA
>JAKQHM010000022.1 GCA_029572935.1 Bacteroidota bacterium | reverse complement strand
CCCTGCATTTTCTTTTCTGCACATCCTTTCGCAATTGCTTAACTTTACAGAACCGGTAGCTTGAAAATATTCAGCTTAATTTGAATAAAAAATTGACGATCAGACATGAATCTATTCATTGAATTTATCAAGTCATTCAGATCTTTTCAAATGAAAGATAGATCCCATGTGGCCTTTCGTTTGATTGGGTACCATCGTCTGCAGCATGCTCGGATTGAATGGGCTGCAATTATCCGGGGATGGACCCTTGCATTCTGCATCCTTCTTCCTGAGTTGCTATCCTCTCAATGCTCCGGACTGGATGCCGATGCCGGTCCCGACCAGATCATCTGCGACCCGTCCCAACTCATCCAACTTCAGGGCAATATCCAGGGAACCTATTCTGGTTTTAAATGGACTCCGTCCAATAATCTGAGCAGCGTGGATGTACTCGACCCGCTGGTGACCACGCGTATCCCTGGTAAATATACTTTTAAACTCACGGCAGAAGGAGTGTCCACCACCAATCTGATCACCAATGGCAATTTTGAAAGTGGCAACTCCGGATTTACCTCCAACTACACTTATAATTTCGTCAATACAACAGAGGGAGAATACTTCGTGACCCCCAACCCTTCTTCCTGGAATGGGGGTTTCAGTCCTTGTGGAGACCACACTTCCGGTGGGGGAAACATGCTCTTACTCAATGGTCATCCGGTTGCCGGAACGAACTTCTGGTGCCAGACGATCCCTACCGTAGCAGGCAGAATGTACTTGTTTGAATTTTGGCATACATCGGTAGTTTCATCCAATCCCGGCCAACTCAGCGTCAAGATCAATGGCAATACCGTGGGGGCCACGGTTGCCGGCAGCCTGTGTAATTGGGAAAGATACGAGGTTTGTTTCACCGCCACTTCCGGTTCGACACAAATCTGTCTGAATGAAGGATCCGGTATTCGTGGTGGCAATGACTTTGCAGTTGACGACCTGGCTCTTTTCGAAAAATGTTCGGACATGGACGAGGTCATGGTGGAGATTATCGATCTAAAAGCAAAAATTGACATACTGAAAAAACCCAAATGCTCCTCCGAACCCTTTGATCTTACAGGACTTGGTTCATCATTTGGTCCCAATATCCGCTATGAATGGTCCACAATAGGAGGGCGAATCATTTCTCAAAACGGACTTCAGGCCAGGGCCAGAGGATCCGGTATCTATATTCTGAAAGTCATCTATTCCAATGGCAGCACCACCTGTGAGCAGGAAGCCTCTATTGAATTTGAAGCCCCCGATGAATTGATCGGTACCGTGATTCCGGAGAAACGGCTAAACTGCAATAAAGACAGCCTCATTATAAAAGTGGAAATGGCTTCAGGTAGTGGGGATTACTCCTATTTGTGGTCTCCAGACTCTGCCTTGCTCTCCGGACAAAATACAGAATCCGTTTGGGTCAATCAGGCGCGCAGATACATGGTCACCGTTACAGATAACATCTCGGGTTGTGTCCTGGTCATGGATGTGGATGTGGTGGCCGATACCCTTAAACCGGATGTCCGGATCACAGGAGACAGTATTTTAAACTGCAAAACCAATTCGGTTAAACTGTCAGCCACAACACGCGACAGCATGCGGACCAGATTATTATGGACCACTCCTGACCAAACTGGCATTCCAAATCAAAAGAACATAAGCTCCAACCAGACCGGTATCTTCAGGCTGGTATTGCAGGACACCATCAATCTTTGTACAGATACGGCTTTCTGGACCGTAAAACTGGATACGCTGAGTCCGATTCTGGAATTAGGGCCGGACCGGATCATTGACTGCCAAAATGATACAGTCTCAGTCAGCAACCTATTGGCTGAATTACCAGGAAGCTACCAATACCTGTGGGAGGTCAACGGTATATCCCTGCCGATTGAATCCACTCTTATGCCCAAGGATTTCTCCTCGGGTACCAAAATCCGGTTGCGAATCATTCGCAATGAAAATGGTTGTGAAGTGCTGGACAGCCTGCTCATCAGCGATCTCAGAATGATCCCTCCCGTCGAGGCTGGTCAGGATAGTTTACTGAACTGCCTCAACACCCAGATCAGACTTCAGGCGAGTTTCGATCCTGCAGACTCGCTTTCTTTCATTTGGACCACTGCAGGAGGAAATATAGTTTCGGGAAATGATCGACCTGATCCGCTCGTCAATCAAAAAGGTTGGTATTATCTGAAAGTCCGGCATCCCAAAACCGGTTGCGAGAATCAGGACTCACTTTTTATCGATGAAGACAAGGCTCTGCCCCTGGTTATTCCAGGAGCCGATCAAACCTTCGCCTGCAAGGACAGCATACTCACGATAGATGCCTCTGCAAGCAGTTCCGGAGCTTTCCATCAATATCTGTGGAGTACTTCAAACGGTTTGATTTTGTCCGGTCAGGGTAGTCCAACCATTCGCGCCGGAGCTCCCGGTGTTTATTGGCTTACTGTGGTCAATACCCAAAATGGTTGCCGCGATTCCGCAAGTGTCAGACTGAATCCAGACTTAAATAAACCCAGCATCTCGATCCTGGCTCCGGATACGCTTACTTGCAAACTCACCCGTCTGGCATTGACTGCCCAAGCCACCTCCTCTTCCGGAAACAAGCTGGATATTCTATGGACGGCTCCTGCCGGTGCGAGCCTCAGCGAACCCATGTCCCTGAATCCTGAAGTGACAGCTCCGGGCAGATATATTCTCCTGGTCACCGATGCCACCAATGGATGCAGTTCTCTGGCTTCGGTTAATGTTGAAATCGACACCCTCAGACCTATTTCCAATGCAGGAACAGATGAAATCTGGAATTGCGCCAGCAAACAGATACAACTGATGGGGCAGGTCAATGGCAATCCATCCACATTCCTCTATCGATGGAGTACGTCCGGTGGCCAGATCCAGGGTAATTCCAATCTCCAAACCATTCAGGCTGTTGCTCCAGGAGATTATATTCTCCAGGTGGAGAACCTTCGAAATGGTTGTATTTCCAATGATACAATGCGAATCCAGCCGGATCTCAAAGTCCCTGACCTTTCGATTGCTCCGGCAGATACCCTCAATTGTCTGCGGAATCAGGTCATTCTGTTTTCCATGGCACAGGGTCAGTCAGGGTCCATAAGCTACAATTGGGCGACAGCCAATGGGAATATTTCAGGCCCATCCAATACTCCGAGCCTGACCGTAGACAAAACAGGATTGTACACCCTGACAGTTACCGATGATCAGAATTTCTGTACCCGGGTGGCCTCTGTCACTGTTGTGGAGGACAAACAAAAACCTGATATCAGAATTTCGCCACCTACCCAACTCAACTGCTCCGTAAAAACTGTGCAACTTCTTGCCAGTGTCCAAAATGCAGGAGCCCGGTTCATCGCACAGTGGTATACGCAAAATGGATCCCTGAAAGGAACAACAGACAGCCTGAGCGCGGAAGCAGAACAGAGCGGACGATACTACTTGCGGATCATCAATACCCAAAATGGATGTGAAAGCACGGACAGTATAGAGGTAAGTGAAAATACGAACCTTCCTGTTGATGTGCGTCTGGACCTGATACAGCCACGGTGCACGGGTGATGAAGCATCTGTCAGCGTCCTGCAGGTCATAGGAGGAGCAGGCCCTTACCTTTATTTTGTGGACAACCAAAGCATCTCCGGCAACTATCTGTCAGGTCTCAGCCCGGGCTGGCACCAGTTACGAGTGGTGGATGCAAACGGGTGTATCCTGATCAGGGACTTTGAGGTCACAAGCCCATCCGCCACAGGCGTCAGTATGCCACCCAATGTAAAAATCAATGAGGGCGATGCTTTGACCCTGATGCCTGTCTTCTCTATCCCCGATGATTCGATAGCCTGGATCAAATGGACCCCCACAGATCACCTGAGCTGCTCGGACTGTGCTCAGCCAGAGGTCATAGGATTGCAAAAGGAGACGCTCTATACCATCACCTACGCAAACCGTCAGGGTTGTATTGCCAGTGCGAGCATTCTTATAGAGATCATCCGCAGAGGGGTTTGGGTGCCCAATGCATTCAGTCCCAATGGCGATGGGGTCAACGACGGCTTTTATCCGGTGGTTTCCGAGGACAGCTATCGCACGGTCCGATCCATGTCAGTCTATGACCGATGGGGTGCTTTGGTGTTTCAGAAGTCTGATTTTCCTCCCAATGATCCCGCAGAGGGTTGGGACGGCAGATTTCGGGGAGAACCGCTCAATCCCGGAGTCTATGTTTATCTGATCGAGCTGGAATGGAAAAACGGAGAAAGACAGAACCTCCAGGGTGACTTTACACTGGTTCGTTGAAACTGGAAGTACGTGTTTTTACTAATGTTGTGAATAGAATTGCCTTGCTATGATGTTGAAACGATAAAAATCTGAAAGGGGTTTCCTTTCGATTCAATCAAAACTCGTCTTCAGATTTTTATCGCGTTGGTGTCTTGCCAGAGCCAATTGGACCAATTGGTCAATCAGTTCGGGATAAGGAATACCGGAATGTTCCCAAAGCTTGGGGTACATACTGATTTC
>JAKQHM010000015.1 GCA_029572935.1 Bacteroidota bacterium | reverse complement strand
TAATTTTTAAAGACTGGTTGGTAGAGGAATTTACCTGAAAGGAGTTTAGTCGATGCACCTGTGAGTAAGCTGTTTTTAGGATAAGTCTTTGCTGATCTGAAAAAATGGATCATTCATTTTTTTGGTCTGGCTATAAGGGGACTCAGCCTTGGAGAAATACACAAATCTATCAGACCCAAATTCCATACTTTGGGCAAGGAATCTGTAGTAACTTGTTCCGACTTTTTTCCGGGCTATCTGGTGCAAATGAAATCTGAAAACTTCTGTGTAACCGATCAGCTGGGCTTCATGGGGTGTAGCTTTCTGAATGGCAGGATAGAAAAACAATTTTTGGCCTCTCACGTTTGAAGGAAATGCACTCATTCTATTGCTAAGGCAAGCTTGCACAAATACAGCTTCCTACGGACCTATTTCCGTCCTTTGCAGGCAGGATCAGGAGGGATAGCCCTGGGATGGGTTTCAGACAATTAAAAATGCCTTCTATGAAAGTTTTGCTTACCGTTATTACGATTTTATACAGTTCCTTTGTCATGGCCCAAACCAAGGGCGCCAGCCCGGTCGCGCCCGCACCCGGAATGACGCCTGAAGGGCAGCCTAAAAATACCTATGCCGTCGTCGTAGGCATCTCCGATTACCAGGATGCCGACATCCCCGATCTTCGATATGCCGACAAGGATGCAGAGGCCTTTGCCAACTTCCTGAGAAGTCCGGCCGGGGGCGGCCTGAGCGGCGACCGCATTCAGATACTCCTGAATCAGAATGCCACGGCCGGTCGAGTCGCGGAAGCCCTGGACGCGCTGCTGGAAAAGACCAAAGAGGGCGACCAGGTCATCATTTATTTTTCTGGTCACGGAGACGTGGAGCGGAAGACTATTTCGCAGCCGGGATTTCTGCTGTGCTGGGATTCGCCTTCCCGCGTGTATATGGGGGGCGGGACCTATTCCCTGGCCTACCTGCAGGAAGTGGTTTCGACGCTCTCTTTACAAAATAAGGCCAAGGTCTTTATCATCACCGATGCCTGTCATGCAGGCAAACTGGCCGGCAGCCAGATCAACGGCAGTCAGCTGACCGCTGCCAACCTGGCCAGGCAATATGCCAATGAGATCAAGATACTGAGCTGTCAGCCCGGAGAACTCAGTCTGGAAGGCGTACAGTGGGGTGGCGGACGCGGCGTGTTCAGCTATCATCTGATCGATGCACTGGCCGGCATGGCGGACCGCAATGGCGACCGGTTGGTGACCCTGGGTGAGCTGGACCGGTACCTCGAGGATCATGTGACCGCAGAGGCCGCTCCCCAAAGCCAGGTTCCCTTGTTGTTGGGCAACAAGACCGAGCAGATGGCCACGGTCAACGAAAAGTTTCTGGCTCAATTGAAGAAAGAGAAGGCACAGGATATGGTCGTTTTTGCAGCGACCGAAACCAGGGGATTGGAGGAGGAGGTTTTGGCCAGGGTGGATTCAGCTACCCAACAGCTCTATTATAAATTTAAAAAAGCGGTGTCGGAAAAAAGATTTTTCAATCCTGAAACAGACTGTGCTGAAAGATATTATTCACAACTCACAGGAATCGAATCCATCGCTTCACTCAGGGGAGTCATGAAGCGCAATTATGCAGCTGCCCTCCAGGATGATGCCCAGCAAGTGATGAATGCTCTGCTCAAGACCAATGTTCTCCAGATCGAGTGTATTGGTAAAACACTTTTACTGGAACCGATCCCTGCTCAATTGGGTCGTTCTGCAGAATTGCTCGAACCGGATCACTATATGTATAAGTCTCTCCAGGCCCGCAAATTGCTCTTTGAGGGTATCGTCCAATTTGGCTTTGCCAGAAATCCTGACGAAAAACTGGGCAGGCAAGCCATCAGTCTGTACCGTCAAGCTATTGAACTGGAGCCTGGTTCTCCTTTGCATTGGGCACGAATGGCAAGGGCATATGCCACTGCACTTCGCAATGCCGATTCAGCTTTTGTCTGTGCCCATGAAGCTTCCCTTCGCGCCTCAGCTTGGGTTTATCCCTATACAGATTTGGCTGAAATATATCTGGATCAAAGCCGTCTGGATCAGGCGAAAAGAGCTATCGACTCAGCTGAAGCAATTGACCCTGAGCATCCTTTTCTCATTCACGTCAAAGCCATTTGGTACAGCAAACAAAACAACGGATCGGACAGGGAAAAAGGACTTACTCTATTTGAAAAATACAGATCAAAGGGAGGGCCCTTGTATCCCTGCTGGCACAATGCATATGGCATCGTCTTAAGTACGATGGGCAAGATACAGGAAGCTGAAGCCGAGTTGCTCAAGGGGATTGCCATGGATTCAAATAAGTTGGCTATAAGAACAAACCTGGCAGGCCTGTATACGAGGGTCAAGAGATTTGATGATGCGGAAGCCGAGCTTAGAAAAATACTCAAACAGGATTCTACCCATCATTTATCCTGGCATATGCTGGGGGTAAATTTTAACATGAGCGGGCGGTATGCAGAGGCCGTTCCATATTTCAAAAGGGCGATTGAACTGGATTCTTTTCATAGTGCTGCCTGGAACAGCATGGGTTTCGCCCTGCTGCAAACGAAGCAATACGACGAAGCCCTGACCGCGGTCAGGCAGGCACTTTCGCTGGATTCGCTCAATGTGTATGCGTGGAACAACCTGGGCAACATTGCCCGCGAGAAAGGACAATGGGAGGAATCCGAACAGTATTTCAAAAAAGCCATTTCGCTGAACCCCAATTTTGCTTCCACATACAGTAATTACGCGGAACTCAAGGTAAAGGCGGTTGATCCGGCTGCTGCTTTGCCCCTTGTGGAAAAAGCCCTGAGCCTGGGGTATCGCAACCTGGATTATCTCCAAAGCAGCCTGTTTGAACCCATGCAGGCCCTGCCTGAATGGAAGCCGCTGCTTAAAAAGTATTTCCCGGAGCAGATCAAGGATTAAGTCCTTTGTTGCTGACCAATTGAAGCGGGAGTGGGTATGATAAATACTAATATTCAGAGATTCCTTTCACGCCACTTGAATAAAATCCTTCTTATTATCCTCATTCTCGCTCTGTCCCCCGTGCGGGTATGTATTGATTGAAAATAATTCTACTTGTTATCCTCATTCCCGCTCTCATTCTCACTCTGTCCTCTGGGTTGATTCGTTCACGATCAGAGCATGTCGATCCATTTCAATTTTCACACTTCCTGCTCAGGTATATACTGCATTTGGCAAGAGCTGGTTAGTTCGTATAATCCGGTACCTATCTCGATATCAGGATAAGGCTTATATCACATTTACATTCTTTTCGTGAATTTTGTATATTTACAAATTGAAAATATAATTTATGAAATGGACCTTGTTTGTTTTTTGTCTGATTGGAGTGAGCGCTTTATCCGCACAGTCGGCTGATTCATTGGCCATTCGTCAGGTAGATAGTCTGATTAGAGTTACCCGGGACTTTACCGCGCAGAGAGAATTTGACAAAGCACTCGAAAGCAATGCCATGGCTGGTAAACTCGCTCTTGAAAAACTGGGTCGGGAATCAGCGGCTTATGGCAATGTTTGTCTGAACAGGGGCAATGTGCTTTTTTACAAAGGGGACTATTCAGAAGCAGAAAAGAATTATATCGAGGCCATTTCGGTAAGGGAGAAAGTATTTGGAAAGGAGCACCCAGAATATGCTTCAGGGCTTGGCAATCTGTCTGCCATGTATACACAGACAGGCAGATTCAAAGAGGCCATGCCACTGGCCTTGAATGTCCAATCCATACTTGAAAAAGCTTTGGGCACAGACCATCCGGATTATGCTGCGAGTCTGCTCAAGCTCGGAAGTCTGAATTCCTACATGGGACAGTATGAAATAGCGGAAAAGTACTTTTTACAAGCCAGGGATATATGGGGAAAAACTTTGGGTGTCACCCATCCGAAATATGTATTGAGTCTGACGGGACTGGGCAATCTTTATATGCAAACGGATCAGTACGGTAAGGCAGAGGCGATGCATCTGGAAGCCAAGTCCATCAAGGAAAAATTGAACCGAAACGATGACCCTGAATATGCCGCTACCCTGGTCAACCTGGGCATCCTGTACGATAAAATGGGGCAAGGTGTTAAAGCTGAATCCTTATTACTCGCAGCCAGGTCCATTCATGAAAAAGCTGTTGGAAAGAATCATCCGGATTATGCCAATGACCTTGAAATTCTGGCGATCATTTACAAACATATGAAAAAGGTGGAGCAGGCTGAATCCCTGTATCTGGAGGTCAGATCCATCCGCGAAAAAGCATTGGGAAAGGAGCATCCTTTTTATACCGGAACCCTTTATAATCTGGCCATTTTATATATGGACAATGAGCAGTACGACAAGGCTGAGCCTTTGTACCTCGAAGCAATAGGTATTGATGAAAGGGTGTTGGGTAAAGATCATCCGGATTATGCCAATGACCTGGGGAATTTGTCGATTTTATACCGTAAAATGGGACAATTTTCCAAGGCAGAATCACTGGCTCTGGAGGCCAGGGCCATACTGGAACGGTCCGTTGGCAGGGAGCATTCAGATTTTGCATCCAGTCTCAACTGTCTTGGCCAGCTCTACATGGATATGGGATTTTTTGAAAAGGCAGTGCCCTTTTTTCTGGAGGAATCCGCAATAAAAAAATCGCTTCTGGAAAAGGCTGTCCATCACCTGTCCGAAAAGGAGCTGAATAATTATATGAAAAATTTTACCGGCACCCAGACCCTGTCATTTTTGTTGGCCGGGGATTATGGAATCCAAAAAGCCATACCCGCTTGTTATGACAATATACTTTTCTATAAGGGATTTCTGCTCAATGCTGTCAGTCAAGTGAAGCGACTTGCCCGTACCAATTCTCTGGCTGCTGAAAAATACAATGAATTGAAAGAGCTCGAGTGGCTTAAGGCCAGGGAGTACACGAAACCCATAGACAGGCGAAAAGGCCTGTCCGAAATGGAAGAAAAGTCGCAGACGCTGGAAAAGGAACTCGCCCGCATGGTGGCCGGATATGCAGAAGCCCGGAAACAGGTTAAATGGCAGGATGTCCAATCCGCTTTACAACCAGGAGAAGCCGCACTTGAATTTGTTCATTTTAGAAAATCAGACAGGAATCAGGAAGATAGTGTATTTTATGCAGCCCCCCTGGTATTACCCGGGAAGGAACAACCCAGCTTCGTCTCCTTATTTGAAGAAAAATCCCTTGACCATTTACTGGTTGGCAGGAGCGAGCGCAAGTCTGATTACGTGAATAATTTATACTCGCTTTCCGGTCGTGGAGCCATCACGCTGAAAGAACCCGTCAAATCCTTGTATGAGATTCTTTGGCAGCCTTTGGAGAAAGAGCTGGCAGGGGTGAAGACCATTTATTTTTCCCCGAGTGGCTTGTTGCACCGGATCAACCTGGATGCCATCCCGATTTCAGAAACGGAGACCCTGGCAGACCGGTATCATTTGATCGAACTCAACAGCACGCGCCAGTTGGTCCTGCCTACAGAAATAAAATGGACCCAAAACAACGCAGTGTTGTACGGAGGTATCCGTTATGATGCGGACAGTAATGATATTGAACCAGAGCCTCTGCTGGCTTCCCGGTCGAGGGGAGATTTATCATTCCAGGCCCTTGATTCCGCCGCCATGTCGGGCAGCTGGAAATTCCTCGCATGGACGGAGCCGGAAGTCAACAACATAGAAAAGATCATGAAGACGGCCGGTGTGTCTGTCGAGCTGAGAAAAGCAGGCCATGCCACGGAAGTATCTTTTAAAGAACTGGGTTCAAACAACAATCCCTCTCCCAGGATCCTGCATTTGGCCACACACGGTTATTTTTTTGAGGATGCACAGCAGACGCCGGAGAAAATCCAATCCCCGGGACGGGAGTCTGTGTTTAAATCCAGTGATCACCCGATGCTGCGATCCGGCCTCATCATGGCCGGAGGAAATGCAGCCTGGCAGGGGAAGCAAACGCCTGATGGAAGAGAGGATGGCATTCTGACGGCCTATGAGATCAGCCAGATGAATCTCTCCAATACCGAACTGGTGGTGCTCTCCGCCTGTGAGACCGGTCTCGGCGATATCCAGGGCAACGAAGGTGTATATGGATTGCAGCGTGCCTTCAAGATTGCAGGAGCAAAATACCTCATCATGAGTTTATGGCAAGTACCGGACAGGCAGACGAGCATGCTGATGACCACCTTTTACAAAAAGTGGCTGGAAACCGAAGGTCCCGCCAAAGGCGGGAACAAGATGTCTATCCCCGATGCCTTTCATGCAGCGCAAAAGGAATTGCGGGAGATGGGATTCGATCCCTATCAATGGGCTGGATTTGTATTAATAGAGTAAATTGACTAATAAATCCATTTCGCTCTCGTTTGAACGCTCACTCTGTCCTCCTGGCGGGGATTGTTTTAATAGAATGGATTGATTA
>JAKQHM010000045.1 GCA_029572935.1 Bacteroidota bacterium | reverse complement strand
GCGGGAAGACTTGTGCCCTCTTTCCATTGTTACCGCAAGCCCTGTTGGCGCAAGTCTTCCTGTCCCGCCTGGGCGGGAAGACTTGTGCCCTCATTCCATTGTTACCTCAAGTCTTCCTGTCCCGCCTTGGCGGGATGACTTCTGCCTCTTCACCCCTTTCCATTTGTTGGCAACTGGATCAGGTGGTCCGAAAAAGAAATTCCATCCTAAATATATCCCAAAAGCAAAGCGAAGGCTCCCCGCTAAAGCATACCTCGTCATCATCTTTTCAAGTACATTTGCATCCGATCCCATCCATGGGGGGATCCGGTCAAAAACTAAAAAAGAATGAAAAAACTGATCTTACTTTTTGCGCTGATCAGCCTGAACTTATGCCTGGCTCAGGAAGATCTTAAATTCCAGAAGCCGTCCGCAGAAATTCTGGCCCTGGCGGATTACGAGCCTGCTCCATCCGTTTCCATGGATACCAGGAAGAACTTCATGCTGCTCTCCTACAGACCGGTCTACAAATCCCTGGAAGACCTCAACCAGCCGGAAATGCGACTCGCAGGACTCCGCATCAATCCGGTCACCAACATCTCCTCTACGACGAGCTATATCTACAATCTGAAAATCAGAAATATCAAAGATTATACCGCAGAGCCTACACAGGTCAAAGGCCTGCCCAAGGATGCCAAGATCACCAACATCAGCTGGTCGCCCGATGACAGCAAGATCGCTTTTACCCACACCACGCCCACCGGCGTGGAACTTTGGGTGATCGATGTAGCCAGTGCGACAGCCATCCGGATCACCGGCCCTGTGCTCAACTGCAATCTGGGCAGACCCTACAACTGGTACACAGACAATCAAAACCTGCTGGTCCGGATGATACCGGCAGACAGACCTGCGCTGATCGATTTGAAGAACGAATTGCCGCAAGGTCCTATCGTCAGCATCGCTGAAGGAAAAGCCACCCAGAACCGGACCTTTCAGGACCTGCTGAAAAATAAAACGGACGAACACAATTTTGAAAGCCTCGTGCGGTCAGAAATCTGGAAGGTGGACCTGAGCGGCAACAAAAGCCTGTTTATGGGTGCAGACCTGTATCTCGGGCAATCCTTCTCTCCCGATGGCCGGTACGTTTTGATCAGCAAATTGCGCAAACCTTTTTCCTATGCTGTCCCTCTGGGTAGATTTCCCCAGACCAGCATAGTCTATGACCTCAATGGCAAAGAAATCAAAACAGTGAATGAGGTACCGCTGGACGAGATCCGCCCCAAAGGATTTGCTGCCGTACGCACAGGTAAAAGAAACCTGGCCTGGCGGGATGATAAGGCCGCCAGTCTGTATTTCGTTGAAGCATTGGATAAAGGAGATCCGGCTACTATGGCTGAATTCAGGGATGAAGTGTTCTC
Organism: Bacteroidota bacterium; assembly: GCA_029572935.1. Classification (GTDB taxonomy): domain Bacteria; phylum Bacteroidota; class Bacteroidia; order Chitinophagales; family Saprospiraceae; genus Vicinibacter. The sequence goes on along the minus strand of JAKQHM010000045.1, from coordinate 19,847 downwards.
TTGGGATGCACCCTTTTCTTCTGCCCCGGTATCCTTGCTCAAAACAAAACAAAGATTTGCGGGCGTGACCTGGGGAAATGAGAAACTGGCCATCGCCTACGATACCTGGTACGATACCCGCAATGCCAAAACTTACCTCTTCGATCCCTCCAGTCCTTCCAATCCGCCCAGGATCATTTTTGACAGAAATTATCAGGACATTTACAGCGATCCGGGAAATTTCGGGACCAGGGAAAATGAGTACAACCGCAATGTCCTGGCCATGGAAAAAGACCAACTCTTTCTGATCGGAGAGGGACACTCACGCGAAGGGCAATTCCCCTTCATCGATGAATTCAATCTGAAAACCCTGCAGACCAAACGGATTTACAAGTCTGCCTATACCGACAGGAAAGAAGACATCCTGAGTATTGAGGATTATAAAAACGGTACCGCACTGGTGATGATCCAGTCCAAAAATGAATACCCCAATTACTTCTTCAGATCGTATCGCAAAAAAGAGAGTCCGCAACAGATCACTTTTCATAAAAACCCATTTGAAAGCATCAGCCGGGTGGACAAACAAGTGATCCATTACAAGCGAAACGACGGAGTGGATCTGACCGGCACTCTTTACCTTCCATTGGGATACGATAAAACCAAAAAGGAAAAATTACCCCTCCTGATATGGGCTTACCCAGAGGAATTCAAAGACAAGAACAGTGCAGGGCAATCCTCCAAAAATCCCAATGAGTTCACTTTTCCCAATTATGGCTCATTCGTGTTCTGGGTCACCAAAGGCTATGCCGTTCTGGACGATGCCTCCTTCCCGATCATCGGAGAGGGCAACAAAGAACCCAACGACAATTTTATCGAACAACTGGTGGCCAATGGCCGCGCCGCGATCGATGCCGTGGATCAGCTCGGATACATAGACAGGACGCGCGTGGCGGTGGGAGGACATTCTTACGGAGCCTTTATGACAGCCAACCTGCTGACCCACAGCCAGGACTTTGCCTGCGGAATCGCCCGAAGCGGAGCCTACAACAGGACCCTTACACCTTTTGGCTTTCAGTCCGAACAAAGAAACCTCTGGGATGTACCGGAGGTGTATAATGCGATGTCTCCCTTCTACACAGCCCACAAAATGAAAAAACCCATATTACTGGTGCATGGGGAGGCAGACAACAATCCGGGCACCTTCACTTTGCAGACAGAGCGGTACTTTCAGGCGATCAAAGGACTCGGAGGCAATGCCCGCATGGTCATCCTGCCCAAGGAAAGCCATGGCTATTTCGCCAAAGAAAACATACTCCATTTACTGTGGGAGCAGGAACAGTTTCTGGACAAACATCTCAAAGGAAAATAAAGAACATAAGAGAAAGTAATCCTATTGGCGCAAGTCTTCCTGTCCCGCCTGGGCGGGAAGACTTGTGCCCTCTTACCATTGTCACCACAAGTCTTCCTGTCCCGCCTTGGCGGGATGACTTGTGCCCTTTCTTTCTATAGGAGCTTAAATGGCTAATCTCCAGTAGAAAAATATTTCTTTAATCAACCACGATTTTCCGAATGGTTTCCTGCTGTTTTGACATTATATGAACTAAGTAAATACCAGGAGGAATATCTGATAAATCGTAAAAATTGAAATTATTACTTCGGAACATTTTTAAAGTATTCCCCAATAAATCAACCACTCTGAAGCTAAAGTCAGAATGAAAATTTGGGGAGATGCTGAAATAGGAACTGACTGGGTTAGGAAAAATAGATATTCCATCATCCACAGTATAATTTCCACTATTACTCATCAACAGTGTATCACAAGAAGAAAACTTCTTTGATGACAGATTGTAATTCGGTGGAGTAGGCAAATTTCCAAACATAAATGCTGGAAGTTCAACCTGTCTAAGTTGGAAATCGCATTTGGTCCCTTTCTCATTTGGATTGTTAATAACATGAAGGTAAATACTGCTGCTTCTGCACGAAACATAGATCTTTCCATCAGTGGCCAAGGAAAGTTGATTAAATGCGGTAGTCAATCTGTTCTCGAAAACAAATCCATCCCATTCCCCAACGATACTCTCGCTGCTTTTAATATCACTTGCTAACAAATCATACTGCCAAATTAAAGAATCCGAATTCAAATATAAAAACTGACTGTTAGGACTTATAGCCATATAGCAATAATCCTTAAAGAGGGCTTTTTCATTAACCACAATTCGTGGATTGGAGAGAATTCCATGACATCTGTCAAAGTCAAATATTTGAATTTGATAACCTCTTAAATACTTAATGAACATCTCTCCATTGGGGGTAAATAAACTGTTGCCGGTCCAATCAAAGCTATCTGCAGGGACTCCTATCATTTGGCTGGAATAGAGCCTTACTCCTGAAGTATCTAATAAATAAATTCTATGGTTATTACTAAGATAATCCTCTATGATAATCCACCAATCTCTACCGTTGGCATGTTTGGTTAAAGCCATATGTGGACTAACAAAATCACCCTGTGAAATAATGCTATCCTTGATAGAGACAAGGCTTTCCTTTGAGGCACTATCATATTCCAATAAAGAGAATTTGAATACAGGGACGTAGGTATATCTTTGAATAAAATTAGGATGATAACTTAATGTAAAATGCAATAAAATAGTTTGAATTTCCTCCTTCCCTGGCAAAGGAACAAAATAATGATTAAATTCAGTAGGATAAACGGAAGTATAATCTTCCCAAATACGTCCATAATTAATGCTATCCCCATTTTCAATTACTTTCTGACTTCCATTATAAATTCTAAAACCATCCGTAAAATACCTTAAAGTGCCATCTGCATTTGCCAAAGAAGCGTTTGTAAATCCCAAGGAGGGTAAGTTCTCTCCATATTTGTATTGGATATCTATGTTACCTGATGAAAAATTAATTTCTGTTTTTCCATATTTAGGATAAAATGTACTATCATTGCTATATCCCACAATCCATGCGGCACCATATTGATTTTGCGACATCAAGGGTTCTAAAAATATTTTACCAAGCCCCAAAACAAGAATCATTACACCTATAAATTGCCACCCTAATCGCTCCATACAAAAATTTTAATGTAAGAATAATTTTTTTTGAACTCTACTTCCATCCACTAGATCGAAAACAACAAAATAAATTCCTGAAACTAAATTTGTACAATCAATTTTAAGCGTGGACATATTTACTGAAATAGTCTTTCCATATCTTAATAACGCTAACTCATTACCGAAAATGTCAAATAACTTTACACTTTCCATCAAACAATTAAAATTCAACACAATTTCACTATTAGATAGTGCTGGATTTGGATATAAAGATATTTCACAATCTACACCATGTCTTTTGGAATTAATCTCATTATCAGATAAAATTGGTTCAGCACAATTTTCTGCTAAATTCTCCAGATGAATATCCATGGGTAAAATACTATTAGCCAGATAAGCCAGGTTTCCGTACAAGCTTGGACATAATCGAGAAATATCATAAAGAACCTCATACTCTAGCTCTGACAAAGTGTCATTACCAATTTTCTTTACCAATAGAAAATAATAAACTTTTAGCAGGCTGTCATATGAATTGGCACAGTCCAAATTTTGGACAAATGAAAACAAATTACCAATCTCAATTGACCGCAAAGAATCAACAAATCGCAGTGTAGAATCCATTTCATAGGCCAACCCTTCCAATAAATCCTCCAAATCATTTATTTCACTTTGGTGCATACTATCCACATCGATTGTATCCTCAGGAAATATGCCGCTATATAAAGTGGATAATTCCAAAACAATAGAATCCATATAATTTTTATGATTGAAAATAAAACCCTGAGTATTTGCATCAATCTTATAAAATTCTTTTACTCTATTTTCAATAAAAATAAAATCGGGTAGATTGCTATTATTTAATGAATCATATAATTGAATTTGATCCTGAGAAATTAAACACGACAGATTATCACTATAATATTTAAAAAAATATGAATCGCTATCCCACAATTCACCCGGACTTAAATTACTCCTGTAGGCAGAATCAGATAGATATCTATTTTCATCGTAATCGGTACATAGAGATGGGATAAATAAGATATTACAATTATTTGGAGCATTAATGCTTTTATCATCTTTAAACCAATTTGGCACATTCACAGAAGTTGGCCAATATTTATCAGATAATCCATAATTATCATCTCTAGAAATAAACAAATTTTGTCTATCATTAATTATTAGAGAGGGTTTAATAAAAGCTTCTCTCTGAAAATTACTCCCCATCCAATTATTTCCTTCATGTCTTTGCACTGGAACATTTCCATTTACCAATATTCCAATTTGATTATTTGTAACTGTACCATCTCCAATTATTTTATTGTTTTGAATTTTTGTACCGGGTGAGTTATTTTCAATAATGATACCTCTGTAGGAATTTTTTACCGTATTGCTACACAGGATATCTCTTTCCACTAACCCTTCAAGTCTAATGGATTGCCTATTGGAAGTAAATGTCTCATTTGTCACAAGGTTCGCTCTAAAATCACAAGAACTTCCTGACATGTGATGAATGACCCATGGGCTGTTATTAGATGCATTGCCTCCCAATTTTAAACTATTGGCTGAAAAATATACATTACTACAATTCTCAGCATGGAAAGAACAAAATGTTTTGGGACTTGCAGTTTCTCCTATTTTATTTTGTCCCATATCTAAAATATCCGAACCATAAAGCTTGTTATATTGCACATCAAGCTTAGTTGGTTTCAGATTGACAAGCTGTATGGCAAAATTAAGGTTACCTTCAAAAGGCTCAAGAAAAGTATTAAAGGAAATTCTTGAATTACTAAAATCTGAAGAATTTCTAATATAAATAGTCGAGCCAAATATTCCACTTTGACCTACAACCTTAAAAATATTATTCTCAATATTGAAAGTACCATTATTCAAACTCTCTATGTCGATCGATTGATTATGTGGCCTGTTTTCAAATTTTGCATTTCCTATATTAACAGTTTGCCAATTTCCAAAAACTCTGACTGATTTTTCTTGAGCATATGAGAAAGTGGCTACAGAACTCTGTCCTAATCCTAAAATATTACAAGTTCTCATATTGAGTTGACTATTTGGCAGGTTGTTAACAATATCGATTTGATAATCACCAAAATAGAATCTGCAATTATATATACTTGTATTGGAATTCAAAACAAGAATTCCTGTTCCTCCACCTTCAAATTCATTAATATTACTAGCATTTAACCCAATATCCAATTTTATAATACCATTAACTTTAATCCCAATAGGGAGATTTCTAAATTTATTGCCAGAAAAATCGTTTAAATTTATCGCTGCAAAAGTTCCCGAGTTAAATCTACTATCTAAGTTTGGAAAATTTAAACCTATATTACAACTTGAAAAACTAGTACCGATTATTCTACAATTTGATTGATACGCTCCGTTTATTCCAATTAATGCATCTTCGATTTCTGATGAATTTATAACACTCAGATAACTACCTGATGCAACATTTATTCCTTTCCACTTAGTTGAAGAAGAACCTCCAAATTTGCAATGATCAAATAATACAACATTATTTCTTCTAAGTCCAAATGATTGATATGGTTTATGCATATTAATTTCTGCATTAGCATCCATATTGAACACACAATCTTTAAATGTTATGTTTCCTCGCAAACTCAACCTAGTATTGACATTAATAGTGCAATTTAAATAATTTGTTCTTACATTATAATTGCCCAAGATTCCATCTGTAATATTAATAACACACTGAGCTTTAATATTATTCTCTAAAACTAATGTATTTATAATAAATATCAGCTGAAAAATAGGGATCCCCTTAAAAATAGGTTTCATGACTACATTTTTACATTATCCCAGAATTGTCATTAGACTTCTACTCCGTTTCAAAATATCTGCAAATACTGGGCTCTTCTCGAAATTTGTCCTCTTTGAAATTAAATTTCACCTCCGGGCAAATTTCTTGCGAGGACCCCAGTCTATATTGCTATTTTGCCACTCATCACGAATTCTAATGACAATTCTGGGATTATTTAATTTACCACTTACCTTGTTTCACAGGATGTGTTCGGTGGCTGTCGCTATAATTACTCAAGCAGGCATTTGAATATTCACCCACTGATTTAGAGTTAAGGCCTTGATCAACTATATCAGTTAGACAAATTTACAACTAGCAAAAAAAAAAAAATTAACTAATTTTGAATGTATTGTTATTATATTGTTAATATAAAAATAGACATCTCCGAAGTCGAAATTCTCTGACTTGTGACTATTCTATGACTTATGTTTCCGCAAGTCTTTCTGTCCCGCCTTGGCGGGATGACTTGTGCCTACTCACATACTATCCCACGATAGTATCCTGAAATCATCCCTTCTCCCGCTTCAGCTTGATCTCAGCTTTGGGACCCACCAAAATCGGCACGACCTCCTCTTCGATGTTGGAGACCTCCAGCCCAAAATCTTCAAAGGCCGGCAGGCTCACTTTTTTGATCAGGCGGTAGGTACGGACCACCCAGCGCTCGAATGCACTCAGCTCAGTATCCGCAGAAACGCGGGTGTGCAGCAGGATGAATTTGAAATCAGCGGGCAATTGGTGTTTTGCCAGTGAGGGATAAGGACTGACGATGGATACTTCATTGGCATCCATCATCTGCTCGACGATCTCTCGGAACATAACGTTGACCTTATGGGCTACTTTAAATCCGAATTTCAGATGCACGAAGAAGATCTTCTGAGGCACGATGGCATCCACGTGATAGGTTTTCTGATAGGGCTCATCGCAGATCTCGACGTGTACAAACCAATATACGTCCGCACGCTTGGGCCTCTTGCGGAGGATGGAGTACATGATGTTGGAGTCGATCAGCCTCTTGTCATTGGCCATGGCCAGATAGACCAGATGGCTGGCTTCTTTGGGGATGGTCTGATCGTTTTGGAGGTCTTGTAACACCGGTATATAATCCTTGAGTTCGACGAACATGGTGTGCTTTTGGCGGATCTTGGAGGCATTGTACAACACAAAAACCATGATGGCAATCGGAATAGCGATCATCAGGGAAAACCATCCGCCGTGCATGAATTTGTCGAGGTTGGCGATCAGGAAGGTGGATTCCACCACCAAAAGCAGGATCGTGCCCAAAAGAGGAATGTAGAAGCTGTGGAAACGAATCCGGTAAAAGAAGCCCAGCAGCAGGGTGGTCATGATCATGTCGATGGTGATGGCCAGACCATAGGCGGCTTCCATGTTTTCAGATTTTCTAAAAATCAGGACCACGATGATGCAGCCGATCATCAGAAACCAGTTGATGCTGGGAATGTATACCTGCCCCCTGAAGGTGGTGGGAAAATTGACCCTGAGACGGGGCCACAGATGCAACTTCATGGCCTCGTTGGTCAATGTGAAAACACCCGAGATCAGAGCCTGGCTGGCAATGATGGTGGCCAATGTCGCTATGGCCACTCCGATCGGCAAAAACCAGTCCGGCATGATTCTGAAGAATATCCTGAAATCTGCATGTCCATCCGGCCCCACGATGCTGCTGCCATTGTATTCGCTGACCAGGAATGCGCTCTGACCCATATAGCTGAGCAGCAAGGCCAAAAGCACAAAGATCCAGCTCACGCGTATGTTGGACTTGCCGCAGTGTCCCAGGTCGGAATACAAGGCCTCTCCTCCTGTGGTACAAAGAAAAACAGCTCCCAGGATCCAGAAACCTCCGGGATATTTTGAAAGCAGATTGATCGCATAAGCCGGGTTCAGGGATTTCAGGATCTCCGGATGCTCCAAGACCTGCAGGAATCCTAGTACTCCAATCATACTGAACCAGATGAACATGATCGGCCCAAAGGATTTACCTACGGTTTGGGTACCGACCTGCTGAAAGGTAAAAAGACCGATGATGATGCCGATCACAATGGGCACTGTGTTGATATGCGTATCCGGAAAGAGCATATTGAGGCCTTCCACGGCGGATGAGATCGAAATGGGAGGAGTGATGAATCCGTCTGCGATCAGGGTGGCACATCCGATAATAGCCGGATAAATGACGTATTTTGACTTATATCTTCGCACCAGGGCATACAGGGCGAAAATTCCACCTTCTCCCTTGTTATCGGCCTTGAGGGCTAGCAAGACGTATTTGCCTGTGGTGATGATGAGCAGCGTCCAGAAGACGCAGGACATTCCTCCGTAGATCAGCTCTTCAGAGACCACGCGATCATGGAGTATGGCCTGTATCACGTATAAGGGGGAGGTCCCGATATCTCCAAAAATGATTCCCAGGGTGATCAGCAGTCCGGCGGCACTCAAATGATGCCCGTGAGCCTTGTCAGGCATAATGTTTGGATTGGTGGTTAATTGACTAAAAACACGGGCAAAGATACTCCTATGCCCCATTATGTACCAACAGCAGAGGGGATTAAGACATCGTTTGCATTCTGCAGGTTTTCTGATGGGGGGCTATGGCCGCGGTTTCTTTTATGTAGCGGGTGACAGTTCAGAATGGTTTCCCTCAGGTAATCCAGATCGAGGTGGGTGTAGATCTCGGTGGTGGTGATGGACTCATGCCCCAGTAAGGTCTGAACCAGCCTGAGACCGGCGCCGGCTTCTACCAGGTGGGTGGCAAAAGAATGACGGAAAGTATGAGGGCTGACCGTCTTGCGGATGCCTGCTTTGGCACAGTATTTCTTTACGATCTGAAACACACTGACCCTGGACAGGCGCTTGCCCTGAAAATTCAGGAAAATGAAATCCTCATGGCCAAACTGAGCCTGCGTCTGGGTAAAACGCTTGTGTTGCTCCAGGGCAGCCTGGGCGTGTTCGCCGACCGGTACCAGGCGCTCCTTATTCCCCTTGCCTGACACGCGTATCAGGCCGGGATCCAGGATGAGCCGGCTCCATCGAAGATCTGTCAGTTCGCTGACCCGCAATCCACAGGCGTACAATATTTCGAGTATCGCCCGGTCCCGGTATCCGAAATCCGAGCTGAGGTCCACTGCTTCCAGACAGGCTATGATTTCTTCCCGACTGAGCACATCCGGCAAGTACCGTCCCAGCTTGGGCGTTTCCAGCAGTTCAGTCGGGTCCTCGGCAATCAGATCTTCGAGCAGCATAAATTTGTAAAAAGACTTGATTCCGCTTATGGTGCGTGCCTGCGACCGGGCGTCCAATCCGCTTTTTGACAGCCAGGATACAAAGGAAAGAATCTGGTGGGCATCGAGGGCTTCCGGGGCGCAGCCACCACATTCGCTGATGGCATAATCGCGCAGTTTGGCTACGTCCCTCAAATAGGCTTCTGATGAGTTAAGGGAAAGACCCCTTTCCAGCTTGATATAAGCTTTGTACCCTTTCATGACGCTGCCCCAATCCATGCCGCAAAATTATCAAAATTTAAATACATTATTATTTTTTATAATGTATTTATAATTATGAATCAGTTGAATTATAATAATCCATAAATAATTCAACTCCGCCCCACACTCCCTGCTTTTTTACCTTCGTCATTATTCAAAACAAAGAGAGTACCCGATTCAAAATCTACTTCAATCCGTTTAAGGAATTCAAATTCAATAGTCCAGGCTATTAGACCTGTTGGGGACCGAATTCGACCTCGTGCAAATAAAATGTGCAAAGCGGATCCGCAGGCGAGGCCAAATGCTAATTTTGTGGGATGACCCGACATACATTTTTCCCGGACCGGTACGATCCCAATCTGGACCTACAAGATCCCTTATCCGGATTCAAAGATCTTTTTCATTTGCCTGTGAGTCCGGACGGGCAGGCACAAAGGTATTTCTGCGGCAATTCATTGGGCCTACAACCCCTGAGTACCCGGGAGCATGTACTCAGGGAGCTGGACGACTGGGCCCGCTTCGGCGTGGAAGGCCACATCGAGGCCAGATTTCCCTGGGTCCGCTACCATGAATTCCTCACTGAAAATATGGCAAAGGTCGTGGGTGCACTGCCCTCCGAAGTGGTGGTGATGAATACCCTCACGGTCAACCTGCACCTGATGATGGTCTCGTTCTATCGTCCTACCCCAAAGCGCCACAAGATCCTGATAGAGTTCAGCGCCTTCCCTTCTGACCGCTATGCGGTCGAATCGCAGATCCGGTTTCACGGGTATGACCCCAAGGAGAGCCTGATCGTCCTCGAACCGGACTCCGAGCTGGAATATGTATCACATGAGCGAATCCGGGAAGTCATCGATCTCGAGGGAGATCAGATCGCCCTGATCCTGATCGGATCGGTGAATTACTACACCGGGCAGGCCTATCCGATCAAAAAGATCACAGACTGGGGTCATGAAAAAGGCTGTGCAGTGGGATTTGACCTGGCTCATGGAGCCGGAAATCTCCTGTTGGATCTGCATGGGGACGGGCCGGATTTCGCTGTCTGGTGCAGCTACAAATACCTCAACTCGGGTCCAGGCAGCCTGGCAGGATGTTTTGTACACGAGCGCCATGCGAGATCGTTTGACCTGCCCCGTTTCGCCGGGTGGTGGGGCCACGACAAAGCAAACCGGTTTAAAATGGAGCCAACCCTCAGGCTGATGCCCGGAGCGGAAGGCTGGCAATTGTCCAATCCACCCATCCTGCCCATGGCCTGCATGATGGCTTCCCTGGAGTTGTTTGACCAGGCCGGCATGTCCGCACTGCGACAAAAATCACTCAGCCTGCACCAATGTCTGCGCGAACAGATAGAGGCCATCGGACATCCCAATCTGCGTTTGCTTACTCCTGCTTCAGAAGAAGAACACGGCTGTCAATTGTCTATTCAGTTGCTGGATGCAAACCGCAAGGTACACCAACGACTGACGGAAAACCAGATCATCACGGATTGGAGGGAGCCCGATGTGATACGGGTAGCCCCTGTTCCGATGTACAATACCTTTGAAGACGTTTACCTGTTTTCACAAAAGCTGAAAGAAGCCTTGAACGAATTTTGAATTAAGGCCATGGATTGGCCCATTAAAATATAATCATGAATCACAAACCAGACTTTATCATATCCGGTGCAGGCCTTGTAGGCAGCATACTGGGCCTCCGGCTGGCGCAGCGCGGTTTTCGCGTCAAACTTTTCGAATCGCGGCCCGACATGAGGCTGAATGCCATTTCTGCCGGAAGGTCCATCAACCTGGCCCTTTCGGACCGGGGTATCCGGTCGCTCCGAATGGTGGGTCTGGGAGATGAACTACTCACCCATGCCGTACCCATGCAGGGGCGCATGGTCCACTCGATGAGTGGTGAGCTCCAGTTTCAACCTTACAGCGAACGACCGGGCGAGTGCATCAATTCCATCAGCCGACGCACGCTCAACGTCATCCTGATGGATGCCCTTGAAAAAATTCAGCCCGGATCGATCGAGTTCGATACCAGACTGTCCTCATGCGATCCTGAAACAGGCAGTTTTATTTTCGAAAAAAGAGACGAAAGAAACATCGTGGTGGAGAACATTCCCATGCTTGCCACCGACGGAGCCAATTCAGTAGCGCGCAAAAGCCTCATGAACATCAGTGCGCAGATCCGATTCAATTATTCCCAGGTATTCCAAAATTACGGCTACAAGGAACTGACCATTCCTCCGGGAGAAGGCGGCTCTTTCCGCATCGATAAAAACGCGCTTCACATCTGGCCCAGAGGTCATTTTATGATGATCGCCCTGCCCAATCCGGATGCTACCTTTACAGCCACCCTTTTCATACCATACGAAGGAAAAGACAGTTTTGCCAGTCTGACCGATGAAGGATCAGTTGAAAAATATTTTGAGACTTTTTTCCGGGATGCCATTCCCTGCCTGCCCGATCTCAAAAAGGAGTTTTTTGAAAACCCGACCGGCCACCTGTACACGGTAAAATGCCATCCCTGGTATTACCAGGACAAGCTCCTGCTTCTCGGTGACGCTGCCCACGCGATCATTCCTTTTTACGGACAGGGCATGAACTGTGGATTTGAGGACGTCTTTGTTTTGGATCAGTTGCTGGATCAGGGATTGACAGGAGAACAGCTTTTCTCCCGCTTCACGGAACTCCGCAAAATAAATTCAGATGCCATAGCCGATCTGGCTGAAGACAATTTCGTGGAGATGCGGGACAAGGTGGGAGATCCCTTGTTTCAGCGCAAACGCCAACTGGAAAACAGGCTTGAAAAATTCGATCCGACTTATTTCTCCAAATATGCCCTGGTCACCTTCCGACCCGATGTAAGTTACCACCATGCTATGACCCTCGGCAGAATGCAGGACGACCTGCTCATGGACATCTGCAGAAAAAAAGAAACCATAGCAGACAGCGAGCTGCCCGGTATACTCGAACAGCTCAGAAGCCTATCTGGTCAACTGTCTGTTTAAGCATTTCATTGTGCGATGAGCCAATCCATGGCATCCTGCATCACTTCCTCCATGTGTTGCGTGATTTCCGGTGGCTTTCCTTCTGAAATATATTTCACCTCATTGAACCCATGATCGTAAGGAACCGGATGGAAACGAATAGAAGTCTGACCGGCCAGTTCAGTCTTGAGCCGGAGGTAATCCAAACCCAATACTGAAGTATTTTCATCTGCAGTCGCGGCCACCAGGTAAACCGGGATTTTTACGCGACTCAATATTTTAAAAGGCTCCAACGAAGCGAAACTGCTCCATCGCAGGTAAGTATGACCAAACCAATGCTTTTCCGTACTGGTGGGATCGGCCCGGATTTCTCTGAATACTTTGTGCAGGGAATCGATCCGGATCTGGGCCTCCTGATGGGTAATTTTTCCACAAATTGCCTCCTGACGGTTTTGGATGATAAAATCAAAAAACTGCGTAAATCCATTGCCCACCATAAGCACCGCATGGGTCACCAGTTTGCTGCGGGCAAGCAAAGCGGTACCCACCTGAAAGCCTTCTGAAAATCCCAGAATCGAAATTTTATTGCGGTCTGCATTTACTCTTTTCGTCACATCGCGAAGGACTTTTTCTGCTGCTTCCACCCTCCAGTCCAATGACAACCTTTGAGTATATTCTTGAGGTTCCCGGTATTCAGGATAGCCCGTCTCAGGATCTCTTCTGACGCTGTCTGCAAAGGGGACACCAGGTTTGCTGATCAACACGACGTGAAAGTCCTTCATGGCCTTCTTCAGATCAAAGGGTATGGTGCTTCCATAACCTTGAGCCATGTATTGAAAAATAGGATAAGGTCCCGATCCATCCAGATACAGCAGAAGAGCTTTCTTCGATTCTGCGTCTTTTTTACTGTGGTAATATTGAATATTTCCCAGTTTTTGATCTTTCAAAGTAACCGGGATGAAACCCGTTTTGTCCGGACTGAGTTGCGCGGACAAACCCGTATTGCAGACTATCAGCAAGGCTAAAAATCGAAACATAAAAGGGTCATTTGATCCTGAATCAAAAATTCAAATCACATTCAATGGGATGAGCTACTCTGATATAAACCTGAATATGAAAGTTGATTTACAGGTTGACTGTCAGCAGAAGATCAGCCTTATCCAATTTGGGATCAGTTGATTCCCAATTTTGTTTTTATTTCCTTCGGAATGGCATTCTTATGGACCATGATGGACATGGTTTTGTTGCGGAAATAAGGCTTGGAAGCATAGATATACCCTTCGGTGGCCTTGTTTACTGCAGAACCCCAGGAATTCTTGACCGCATAGTATTCAGTTCCTTTCTGGTCTTTCAAAAGCCCTACGATGTGCATGCCGTGGTCATCGGTAGTAGCCAGTTGATCAAAGCCAATTTGCCTTTCTTCCTGAGTCACCATTTTTTCCGGATGCGGTGCCTTCCAGAGACTGTCTCTTTCCGCATCATTCATGTCGTCCCAGGACAAATAAGGATTCAGGGCCAGTCCGTTTTTTGCTGAAAAGGTCTTTTCACTCACATCCGTGGCCCAGAGCACGCTGTACCCATTTTTGATAGCCTGGTCTGTCACTGCGGTGAGTTCGTCCAACGGAATATTGTAAAAAGCACCATTGGACCAGTTGTCTGCCATTTCCAGAATAAAAGGCTTGTAAAAGGGATGATGATTAAAGGATGTCAACGGGATATAATCATCGGGATTGATGCCCAGCGAGGCTGCAAAAGTCTGGGGTGTATAATTCTTGCCCTGATAGCTGAAGCTGGCGGGTGGCAAGCCAAAGTAGCCATCCACAGCTCCCTGGTAAGCCTGTCTCCAATGGGGGTGCAGCTTCCCATCGGGCGTCTTGACCATGGCTTCCACCATGGCTTTGAGCACGGCTTCCACTTCACCGTGCACCGGCTTATCCTGTCCGTCTGGAAATCCTGCATAAGCAGACTGCGGGACCAGGCCATAATTCCGTATGATCTTGAACACATCGTGATTTTCTGCTCCCTGGCCAAAAGCTGCTGAACCCTGTCTCCTGACATAGTTCTCACCACGGAGCAAATATCCTGCCCGCGCGATGTACATTTCGCTCAGGTCGTGTTCCCCCTTGCCCTGACGGAGCAATTCTGATTCAAGGAAGGAATGGGTGGAATAGATCCAACACGTGCCACTCTTGTGCTGATTGCGCACCGGCGTGCGTTCCAGCATTTTGACGGGTGTCAATTCGTACTGATTGATTCGGATGGTATTGTTTTGAGCCAACAAAGCAAAGGTGCTCAGGCATGCGATCAGGAGGATGGAAAACTTATTTTTCATTCTATTTTTTGTGCAAATTTAATACGAAAGCTTTCGTAATTAGTTAAAACTTTCAAAAATGTTTATCGAACGAGAACCCGGTTTGGCCCAGGCCCGATACATCCCTTCCGAATTGAATGGAAGATGAATGTTTCCCTGAGCATCCAGGGAAATGAGTCCACCCATACCCCCCATGGCCGGAAGTTTTTGATGGATAATGGCATCGCCGGCCTGTTTCAGAGATTGACCGCCATATTTCATCCGGGCCACCAGATCGTAGGCTACGGCTGATCGGATAAAATATTCGCCATCTCCTGTGCAGGAGACCGCAGCCACGCCATTCTCGGCATAGGTTCCTGCCCCAATGACCGGAGAGTCGCCCAACCTGCCCCATCTCTTATTGGTCATGCCCCCTGTGGATGTTGCAGCAGCCAAATTGCCATTTCGATCCAGGGCCACACAGCCCACCGTACCAAAACGAATATCGTCTGACTGATTCAGGTAGCCCTGGCCATGCAGACTATCCTGTCGCTCATTTTCAAGGGCCTTCTGCCAGGAATCCCGTCTGTGTTCCGTATCAAACCATGAGTTGGACACCGTATCAAGACCATGCAGTAAACCGAAGCTTTCCGCTCCTCGGCCTGCTAGAAAAACATGGGGGCTATTTTCCATTACTTTGCGGGCCAGTTTGATCGGGTTTCTGATGGTGCGCACACCTCCCACCGCACCTGCAGCCAGAGTTTTACCATCCATGATACTCGCATCCAATTCGTGTGTTCCTTCGTGTGTAAATACAGCACCCTTTCCGGCGTTGAACAAAGGATTGTTTTCAAGCCATTCTACGGTTTTTTCCACCGCATCCAAAGCGCTCCCTCCTTCAGCCAGTATTTTTTCTCCCAGATCCAAAGCCTCTGTCAGGGCTTGTTTATAGGCCTCCTCTCTTTCAGGCGTCATGTTCTTTTTACCGATCGTACCGGCTCCTCCGTGGATGGCGATCACGTAGGGTGGGACATCGGTTTTCGGTTTACAGGAAAAGACGGAACAAAAAATTAAATACTGACAGAATAAAACAAATCCGGAAATGGAATATCTATTCATGGAATTCAAACTCTTGTACCTGTCAAATATAGGTATTTTCGACGATCCGAATGAATCGACAGGATGCAGCGCATCATCATGAAAGAGTCCGGCCTTATAAATTATAAAACTAATCAAATTTGATCCTGTATCCCGCTCAGTCCAAAATGAATGATGGATTTTCGGTGAGGGATGCACATAATTTGGACGATAAAAAAAGGGCTACCCGGAATGTGGGCAGCCCTTTTGCAAGTGATTGAAAATTTATTTTGATCAGTTGAAGGTATAACGCAGACCCAATTGGATTCTGTACACATCCGTGATGTTGGCAGATTTCTGATAGGAATCTTTGATCAACTCGCCACCAAACTGTTGCAGTCTGTAGAGAGGCTTTCCTTCTGCATCAGCCGGAGTAGATGCCACGACCAGGGGCGTGGTGGTAGTGAGTCTGTCGCCCACACCCCAATCCGGATTGATCATGTTGGTAAAGTTGATGATGTCCATTCTGACCTGGAATGAATTCCTTTTGCCACCGATTTTCAGGTAGAAATCGTGTGCCACACCCAGATCCAGTCGGTGCACCATGGGCAGGAGGACGCCTCCTCTTTTGGCATAGGAACCTCTGTTCTTGGAAAGGTAATCATCCTGCTCGATGAATTGTTCCCAGGCTGCTTTTTGTTGATCCACTGTGAATGTTTTTCCGGAAGCCGTATATTCCTGGAAATTCATTTCATTGCCATCCCTATGAATGTAGATCAGGTCATTGGATGTACCGCCATCACCGTTGAGGTCACCTGAAAAAGTATAGCTGGCCACACCCTGATTGAATGCATCGTAAAACAAGGAGAAGGTGGTGGCACCTCTGCCTTTTTCATACTGAACCTTGTAGGACAGCGCACCAAAAACGCGATGTCCCAGAGTATTGGTGCTGAATCCCAGTCCCGGATTGTTGGGATTACCGGCATGCTGGTTGTTGTTCCAGCTACCGAAGGCCACACTGCCCGGATCCACGGTATTTTCTGCAATACCATAGCTGTAACCTGCCTTGAAGTAAAAGCCATCATTGGCAATGCGCTCCAGGCTGGCTGCAAAATTGTAGGACTTACCAACATTCTGATTCTTCAGCACTACTGCGTTGTCTATTTTGCTGTAGATTTTGTTACCGCTGGTCCATCTTTCGCGGTTGTCTGGCCCAGTAAAACGACCGCTGGTATCCGCGAGGTTGGCATTGATGTAATAAACTCCATTGACATCCTGGTTGTAGATCAACTCGACAGTAGCCACCAGCCCGAGGGGCAATTTCTGGTCAATGGCCAGGTTGGATCTCCATACCTGAGGAAAGCGGAATCCGGGATCGGTCAGAGCCAGTTCGTATTGTGATGCAGGAGTGCCTGATACAGAATCGGGTTTATAGGTATCGGGATTGGGATTGAAGGGTCGGGTGGTGACGTTGTCTCTTCTTTCAAATCCGGTAAGGATACCATTGTTGCCCACCTGGTTGGAAATCCAGACATAAGCAGGTCTACCGGTAAAGATCCCGGTACCTCCTCTGATCTGAGTCTTGCGCGTACCATCTACATCAAAATTGAAACCCAGTCTGGGAGAGAAAAGAATGTTGGGATCCGGAAGTTTATCGGTGGAATAACGAACAACTGCTCCGGTCTCATCCTTAAAATTTAAAGTATCCACTTCGGTATTTTTCAAGGCAGTATTGCCAAAAAACGGAGCTTCCACCCTCAATCCGGCCGTTATGTTCAGCTTGTCATTGACATTCCATACATCTTGTCCATATATACCTCCGTAATATACTTCCAGAGGTTGTATTGGTTTTTCCTGTCCAGGCACATTGGACCATCTGACCTGAAACCTTCTCAGAGAAACCGGGGAAGTGGTTCTGTTGGGGTCGGCAAGATATCCCTCTGAATCTGCATAAAAGTCATCCAGAGAATTATACACATACACGCTCTGGGATCCCGGGAAGAAAACGTTTTCAGATTCATAGCGCTCGGCACTCAGACCCAGCGTGATGGTGTGGTTGTTTCTGTAAATGTTGAAGTTGTTTTGCAACTGAAAGGTATTATACCTGAGTTCGTTGTTCGGGGTAAAGGGTTCAAAGCCAAAAGTGGTATAAACCGTACCTTCCTTGAGGATATCCACCATGGGGAAGAAACCACCCCTGGACCTGCGGGATTCATCCTGGGTAGTGTAACCTACGATCAGGTTGTTGGACATATTATTACCGATCGTGGTATTCCATTCCGCAATGAAGGATCGGATGTTTTCAACAATCTGATAGTTGGAATTCTGAAAGTTCAGACCATTGGTATTGGACCTTCTGTTTCCAAAACCCAAAGAGGAAGAATTGGACAGCAGAACATCGGTATCGGAATCAAGGTGATTGTAGCGGAAGCTCAATTTGCTGCGGTTACTGATGTTGTAATCCAACTTAACTAAAAACTTGGTAGCTCCGGTCTGGTTGTCATAACCCTGATAAGGGCCGGTCTCGTAATTATATTTTGTTTTGAGATAATTGCTCAAACTGTCCAGATCAGAAGCCAGAACCCGTGTGACGTTGCCACTGACTGCCTCATTGCCTCTGTTGGCACGGAAGGTCGTACCGGGCTCAGTGAGATTCTCTTGTTCGTAGCTGGCAAAGAAAAACAGCTTATTTTTTACGAGTGGGCCTCCCAGGGTAAAACCAGCCTGATTGTAGCGGAATTTTCCTACCGTCAGCGTGTTTTCAGCAGCGCGAGTACCCACTACGTTTTCATTTCTGAACAGGTAATAGGCTGAACCCTGCAGTTCGTTGGTGCCACTTCGGGTCACCGTATTGACACCTGCTCCGACAAAATTGCCCTGGCGTACATCGAAGGGTGCAATGTTCACCTGGATCTGCTCGATGGCATCCAATGAAATGGGGGATACTCCGGTACGGTCACCGGGCTGTCCGGCCAGACCAAAGGAGTTGTTGAAATACGAACCGTCGATAGTGATGTTGTTGAGCCTGTCATCCGCACCCACAAAGGAATTGCCTTTTGCCTGAGGAGTCAGTCTGGTAAAATCGCTGATCCTCCTGGAGATCGTGGGTAAAGCTTCAATGCTCGATCTTTTGACGGAGGTGGCTGCACCGGTTCTGTTGGAACTCAGGATAGGATTGTTGGTTCCGGAGATCACAACCTCTTCCAGCGTGGTAGATTGTTCTTTCAGCATAAAGCTTATGTCGGAAGTGACACCCAGAGAAAGATACAGATCGCTGATCTGACTGGGCTCATACCCGATGAAGTTGGCTGAGATCCTGTAAGGTCCCCCTACGCGCATGCCTGTGATGATGAAGGAACCGTTGGTCTGGCTCACAGTAATGTATTCCGTCCCCGATGGCAAATGGACCGCCCGGACCGGGACACCCGGAAGGGCTTCCTTGTTTTGATCTACTACGCGTCCTCTGACCGCACTGGTGGTAATCTGTGCCTGCACAGTGAAGGAATGCAGCAGGAAAAGGAATAACATTCCCGCAAGCTGCAGATAAATTTTTAAGCTTCGTTTCATACAAAATGTGGTTTGGTTAAGAAAAGTAAAACACAAAAATATAGAAGGGACAATGGAATGTCTATTAACTTATTATAAAATTTAATTATTATTATATATATCTGTTTTATAATGATTTATGAATTATATAAATATCATATAAATTCAAACTATAAAAAAAAGCGGACCCTTCCGGATCCGCTTCCTTATTCACCCTAATTGCTGCTTATGTTGTTCTTATTCGATCACCACCATTTTGCGGGTTTGTGTATAGCTGCCAAAATCTGCCTGATAGTAGTACACACCTGTATTCTCCAGCAGGTCCTGACCCAGGATCCACTCCTGATAGCCCTTGCTGAATTCGCGCTCGCCCTTGAAGTATATACGGCCTGTCACATCGTAGATCGTCAGTCGCACCGTGCCGGATTCCGGAAGCACCAGACCGATGCTGGTCTGTTCTTTCCAAGGGTTCGGTTCGTTCTGCAACAACACAAACTCCCTGGTCAGCATGCCGGTGCCTCTCAGCTCCACTCGTCCTTCTTCTGAATGCTGACCTACACTCAGTGACTGTGTTACTTCAGATCCCACG
>JAKQHM010000039.1 GCA_029572935.1 Bacteroidota bacterium | reverse complement strand
GTTCTGCATCGAGTGGCATCTTTTGAACCTGGGTATTGGGATTTGAGAAAAGAATTGCATAGGGACATTTGCCAGTCAGACTGCACGTGAGGCAATCGAAATTTTTTGATTTATCCTGGCAAAGGTCAGCCATTCCCCATCCCATCCCCCCCCTGAATGTTGATCCTTTATACAGGGGTAGCTCCAGATGATCCAGAGCTATCAATTTAAAGGTAAAAACCGAAAAACGCAGATCCACTGCTTCAAAAAATTCTTCCATAATTGATTCCGCATATAATAAGGTCAGTCCGCTACCGAAACCTGTTGCGCTCTGTCAAGTCCCAATGCTGAAGGATAAGCATCGCACAATACAGGCAGGCGATTGAAAAATCAAAGTGAGGCCTTTTTGCCAATCATCAGGAGCAGATCCTCAGTAAAACCGGGGTCAAGATAAATATTAATAACCTGGACGCCATGTTTGCACTTGATCTCATATTGTGCATAATGTGATTTTGAATCCGCATGGTGCGTTTTATATTCCAATCTGGTTTCACCATGTGATACCTTGACTTCATGATAATCCACAAGCTCAATCTTGCGTACAAATGACAGGCGCAGCACCCGACGTAAAAGGATCCTGACTTTACTGTCAGGTATGTCCTCCAGACCAGCTACATGGGTATTGCAGGCCTTGCTCCAGAGAGTAGACTCTCCACGCATGGCAAAAACATTTCTGGGATCGATAGTTTTCAAATGAACACGCGCTTCTGACTCCAGACTTTCATAAAAAACCAATCCGGCCAGATTAAGCACCCATTTGCCGGCTGGCGCATGATATTCAATTAAAAAACGGAAGCCCTCGGGCAGACGGCGCAGTGCGAGATCAGCCTCCTTCTCTGGAACGCCATTGGCAAAATCCCGGAAATAATTTAAATATCGCGACCAATAGGCGACATCAAGATTCAATGGTAAAAAGGGCAGGGGGATGATTTCGTTGAAACTCTCATAAAGATAATAGGATTCAACCTGGCGCATCTGAGCGATCACTGTGGCAAATGCAATTTCAGCCTTGAATCCGCCAGTGCTGTTCATGACAACCCTGAACTGTTTATCACGATACTCTTCAATTAGCTCGATCAGCCGATTGATCAGAGAACGCAGTCCGGTAACTTTAAACTGCGATTCCTTATATTTCAGGCCGGCAATAGTATCCGCCTGGACTTCAAAACCTTGCTGCTGGAAAAAAGTGATGAGGAAGATTTTCTCCTTCTCAATTTCCTCGGTTTCAGAAAGCAGCAAGTGGACAGTTGAGATGCCCTCGTTATCGCGCTTCTTCAGATATCTATCTGTTTGAATAACCGCATTAATTTCCGCAGACAGACGTTCCACAGTCCCTGTTTTGATGTTGTTATGAATGAATTCCCTAACCTTGTCATCCGGGATCTCGAGCAAAGCGCGGTACTTCCCTTCACAGCACACGCGGTTGGCATTGCTTAAAAGGGAAGTCCCGGTTGTCGTCAAGGCAACTGTCTTGTAGGCCATCAGATTGATCCTTTTTTACCAGAAATGCGAACCTTTTATCCCTCAATGTGTATGATCGCTCATAAAAATGGCGCTCCCTTCTTCAGGAGAACGGGAATTCTCTATTTTTCCCTTGGAAGCGACAATATAGGTTGAAGATATGTTCGCTTCTTCCGCCGCCTGAAAGGCACCAATCGACATTGGCACCTTTCCGCCGGTAGTATCGACAAAGATATTTCCGGCGGGTATTCCCGCCGCCAGAAAGTGATCGATAAATAATCTTACCAGTTCTCTGGCTTTTCTGGGATCATCCGGCGTTGACAAGACGAACTCACTTTCCCGGATATTGGCAGCCGTTGGAAAAAAACGAATACCCACTGCTGAAAAGTCGGCCGCCAGATTCAGCGCAATGTGTCTGGTGGCTTCTGTATACAGGAAGGCAACACTTTGTGGCCGCAGAGAGGAAAGGATCCATTCTGCAAGAATGGCATTGCTGACTGGAATGACCATCGCCTGAATGCGATCCGTCTGAACCGCGAGTGGCTGCCCGGTATTGACAAAATACCTTTTACCGAATATCTTGATGAGCTCAAACCGGTTGATCCAGCCAATCAAAGCCGCGGCCAAAGCCAGACAGGA
>JAKQHM010000038.1 GCA_029572935.1 Bacteroidota bacterium | reverse complement strand
TACTTGCGGAGTTTGGTCACAAAAACGTCCATACTGCGTGCAGTGAAATAATTGTCCTCTCCCCAGATTTTGGTGAGTGCTTCGGACCGTGGCAGTATGTTGTTTTTGCGATCGCAGAACAGAACCAACAGTTGAGCCTCCTTAGGACTGAGTTTGTACTTTTCGATGATCTCATCCCCTTCCTTGAGGTAGAGGACTCTCAGCGGGACGTTGAACTGATATTTACCAATGGTATATTCCTCTATATCGGAATTGTCCTCGCTTTGCATTTTGCGGGTCCTTTTCATGATCGCCTGAATCCTGAAAAGGAGTTCTTCTGAATTGAATGGCTTTGTCACATAATCATCGGCGCCGATCTTGAATCCTTCGACAATATCTTCTTTCAGGGTTTTGGCGGTGAGAAAAATGATGGGCACCTCACTGTTTTTAGAACGGATATCTTTGGCTAAAGTAAATCCATCCCGACGTGGCATCATCACATCCAGAATACAGAGATCGAATTCACCCCTTCTGAATTGTTCATAACCATCGATCCCGTCCACGGCAAGATCGACGTCGTAGTCGTGCATTTCGAGGTAAGATTTCAGCACATCACCGAAGTTGCGATCGTCTTCAACCAGAAGGATCCGGGTATTCTTGTTTGATTCATTATTTTGGGTAGGCATATACAGGTCCGTTGGATTAATTCAATTAACGTTTAAAAGATGAAAATATTCATGGATTGTTCATTTTTTAGGATTTTGGGGAAGGAAGATGATAAACTGGCTTCCTTTGCCAGGTTCGCTTTCCACCTCAATTTGACCACCATGGGCTTGCACCATCGCCTTTACATAACTTAGACCCAGTCCAAAGCCTTTTACATTATGCACATTGCCGGTGGGTACCCGGTAAAACTTTTCAAAGATGAGTTTGATGTTTTCGCGGCTCATGCCAATTCCTTTGTCCAGGACCTTGATCAGAATTCCTTTTTTCACATTGGAGGTCTTGACACAGATCTCGGGAGCCTCCGGAGAATATTTGTTTGCATTGTCCAGGAGGTTATAAATGATGTTGGTCAGATGTGTATGATCTGCATAGACCAGGGGATCTGAAGCATCCAGTTCTGTGACGATCTGTCCCCCGCGCTGGGTGACCTGGAGATTGATATTCTGAACTGCTTCCAGGATGATGTCATGTAAATTGAGGGATCTCTTGTTTAACTGAAAATCCTGCTTATCCAAAAGTGCCATCTGAAGCACCTTTTCTACCTGACTCAGCATTCTCCTGTTTTCCTGCTTGATGATGTCCATGAATTTCCGGATCTTGTCAGGTGACTGAATGATCGAAGGCGATAAGATGGAATCAGAGGCGAGAGATATGGTGGCGATGGGCGTTTTGAATTCGTGGGTCATGTTATTGACGAAATCATTTTTTATTTCGGAGAGTTTTTTCTGTCTGAATATTACCCATACCACGTAAATAAAGCAGCCCAGTATCAGACTCGTGAGCACGACCGATAGAATCACCAGAGGAATTACGTTTCTTCTCAGCCAGGAGGTCTTTTTGGGAAAGATCACTTTGAGTGTACCCGGAGATCCAGCAGCACTCGAGAAAAGCGCGACCTTGTAGGAAGTTTCCTTGAGTATTTGATTTGGATCCAGATCCGCACGGGAAGCCTTTGGTTTCTCTCTAAGGCCAACTACGTAATTTTCATTGAGGATGACAAAGCTTTCAGAAGAATTGTCATAAACGCCCCAGGTGTATTTAAGATCTATGTCAAGCTCTTTGAATTCCTGCCGAAGTAGGGCTGACAAAGAACTGGGGTTGATTCTCTGCTCCAGACGGGCCGGGTGAATGCGGCGTTCGCGATCGATCATCTCGACGATCTGTTTCTTTTTATCCCAGGACAAGCTGGGGTCCATTTGGACATGTGTGGTGGAATCCAGGTTAGCAGAGAGCTGGTTGCTCATGAGGAGCGTAGCGTATTCGAGAAGCTGCTTCTGGTCTTCTTCAGAACGATCCCCTGACCGGATCCATTTTTCAATTTGACTGAGTTCCCAGTTTTCTTTTTCCTTTTCGAGTTTATCGGCCACCCTTTTGAGCGCACTGATCACCTGATCGTCAAATTGCTTTTCATTCAGGCTGATGGACCAGTTGATCCAATAGGATTGCAGCATGACGGTGCCAATCAAGGCAAGTGCCATGACCGCAGTTACCAGCCAAATTGCTTTTTTACTCATGTACTACAGACAAGTATAAAGCGATTTGAGCCTCTTTGTTCATTGAGGGATTTTTTGAAAGGATCGGGATGCTCTCAAGTTGTATTTTTTTCACTTCCATTCAGGGTTTAGAGTACCAATCGCTCAACACACTGAGGGCTAATTTACCTTGTGGGGTGTAGTCTTTTTCGGGATAACCCTCATGCCCCTCTCCTTCTGGAAACCATTTCCAGGCAAATCCTCCCGCCCAGAAGGATTCCGGCCAGAAAGTTTCAAATAGGGCCTGGTAGGCATTTGCCTGAACCTTTTGGTTGAGGGGTAACTGGCGAATTTTTTTCTCGAGTTCCCAGGTTTTACCTGCAGCTCCATCTACCGTAAGGTATCCGTATTCAGTAAACAGCAGTTTTTTACCCAGAGAGTCAGAATATTTTTTCATCTGATCCAACCAGGGTAACCAAAGCGTTTTAAGTGAATCTACTTCCGGAGTCGGATCCCCGGAAAGAGGGAAATAGGCACTGACCCCTATATAGTCGAGATAATCCCAGAAAGGGGTGTCGCGATAATGGTCCCAGTTTGCAGAATAGGTGATCTTCCCTGTGTAAACAGTTCTGACCTTGCGTATCAGCTCATGCCAGAATGGCTGCCTCTTTTTTACAGAAACGGAAAATTCAGTTCCGATGCAAAATATTTCAACACCGGTCTCCTCTGCCATTGTGGCCATGTCCAGAATGTACCTTTGGTAATCCCGCTCCCAATGCTCCCATTCTTCATCAGTCTGGTAATCCATAGAACCTGTCCAGCCTCGAGGAATGTAAACCTGGGGTTTGAGCATGACTTTGATTCGATTTTCATGGGCCATCAGAATGGTGGCACGGGCTCCTTGTTTTGTTTCTCCCCACCATTGCCAATGCACTTGGTCGTAGCGGACGACGGGATCATCTGGCGGTGTAAATGCATAGGGGATGACGGAGATCCAGCTGATGTTGTTAGAAATTAAATCTTCAAAAGGATTTCCCTTAAATGGACTGGGCGGGGCTACAAAGCTGACACCGCGTATGCGATCTGCAGAATCCCGCACCTGAATGGAGTGGTTTTTAGCTTGGACGGGGTCAGGCAAAGATGTTTTAAACCAACTGATGAACCCAAAGACCAACAAGCCAAGGGAGCTTAGAACTAATCCACTGAGTGCTGTTTTTTTCATGGAAGCGATCTGCTGAAACCTTCAGATCCTTGGTTTCATCCCCATTTTTTTCATTTCGTATTCGAGGGTTTGTTTTAAACCCGTGCGGAGGTCGCGGGGATGGTAATCCAGCTCTTTTGCTGCTTTGGAGGCATTCCCCAAGTAGGTGACACCCGCCTGCACGCGCAAGGATTCGCTCGAATACATATCGGGCAAAGTAAAAAACAATTCAGCCAGGCCGGCCATCCATGAACTGATGCGCAGGACAAAAGGTGGAACGGCCAAAGGCATCTTCAAACCGGTCAGCTCTGAAGCAATACGCACGATCTCTTCAAAGCTGTGGCTGGGTCCGCATACCAGGTAGACACTGCCCTTGGGGGCCGTTTCCATCGCCTTGATGTGGATATCGGCCACGTCGTCTACATGGGCACAGGAATAAGCGCATTTTTTGGGAATCAGAGGTATTTTCCCCTTAAGGAAGTCCCTGAGGGCGTCATCGCTCAGACTGGTTCCGTCAGGACCATAAATCAGGCCGGGTTGTAAAATGACCAAGGGTAATCCCTTTTTTATGAATTCTTTTGCGATTGCATGGGCTTCTGCTTTGGTGCGGTCATATTCAGTCAGGTGCTCTCCCCTGAATACATAATTTTCGTCTGCTTCCACTCCTTTGGTATCAGAATGAATGGCAAGGGTGCTGGTATATACTACTTTTGAAATTTTCAGTTCTTCTGCAAGGGATAAGACGTTTTGGGTGCCCAGTACATTGGTGGCGTAGCCTTGCCCTCTGTATCTTTTGCCTAATTTATACCATCCGGCCACGTGAAAGACCCCATCACAGCCCTGCATGCCGTTTCGCATACTCTCCTTGTCGCTCACATCTCCGGGTATCACAATCGCTCCGATTTCCTTCAGACCTGAGGCTGAATCAGGATTCCTGGCTATGGTGATCAGATCATGACCCTGTTCCCTGAGTTTTCTGGCGATCACGCCACCCAGAAATCCCGTTCCACCTGTGAGAAAATATTTCATGTTCTGACTTTTTTGCAAATCTAAGTTAATTTCGAAAAAGGTTTTTCATCGGGATAGCTGGTATCTTTGCAGATCCTGGTACCCCTGTGCTTGTCAGACCATATGGAATGATTATTTTTGCACGCTAAAAAGTAAATTTTGTCCACCGGCCGTTCTGTTTCTTTCCACACCCTGGGTTGCAAACTCAACTTCTCTGAAACCTCAGGCATCAGTCAGCAGTTCAGACAGGCTGGATATGAAGAAGTGGAATTTGATCATGCTGCAGACGTTTGCGTGATCAACACTTGTTCAGTCACAGACCTTGCAGACAAAAAATGCAGAAAAGCCGTCCGTTCTGCCCTTAGACTCAATCCTTCTGCCCGTGTGGTAGTCATCGGATGTTATGCTCAGCTGAAACCTCAGGAGATAGCCGAAATTCCTGGTGTGAACATGGTGTTGGGTGCAGCGGAAAAATTTAATATCCTGGAGCATCTGCAAAGCCTGGATCCTTCCAATACCCTCAGCCGCGTCATGGCGGGAGACATACGAGAAGTGAATCATTTTGTTCCGAGCTATTCCATAGAAGACCGCACCCGCACCTTTCTCAAAGTGCAGGATGGATGTGATTACAAATGTACCTTTTGTACCATCCCACTCGCCCGCGGCCGCTCCAGGTCCGGAGACCTGGATAGAATCCTGGAAATGGCCCGTGAAATTGGCAGACAGGGTGTAAAAGAAATTGTATTAACGGGTGTCAACCTGGGAGACTTTGGGAATGGGACAGAAGTAATCGAAGGAGTGCGTCCCAAAAAGGAAGCGATGTTCATCGATCTCGCAAGGGCGCTTGACGAAATCGAAGAAGTGGAACGTTTCAGGATATCCTCCATCGAGCCAAACCTTTGTACCCCGGAACTGATCGAATTTGTCTCTGAATCCAAAAGGTTCATGCCTCATTTTCATATGCCCTTGCAGTCCGGTGACAACGAAGTGTTGGCTTGGATGAAGCGTCGCTATAAAAGAGAACTGTACGAGGACAGAGTGTCCCGGATCAAATCTCTGATGCCTCATGCCTCCATTGGCGTGGATGTCATTGTCGGATTTCCCGGTGAGACCGATCAACATTTTCAAAACAGCTTTGATTTTTTACATTCGCTTGATGTGAGTTATCTGCATGTGTTCACCTATTCCGAAAGGCCAAACACTCCTGCTTTTGATATGAAGGCAGCGGTGTCCCATACTATGCGAAGCAAAAGGAGTGAATTGCTCAGAGGTCTTTCATTAAAAAAGAAGAATCACTTTTATCAGTCATTCGTAGGAACTGTCCAAAATGTCTTGCTGGAGCACAAGCAAGGTCCTCATGGGGGGCTGGAGGGATATTCAGAGAACTATCTTCGCATCGTTGTCCCGCAGGCGGATCCTGAAATGGCCAATACCATCCGGTGTGTATGTGTGTCTGGATTTGATTCACGAGGCGAGCTCATCGGTGAGCTGATAAGTTGAAAAACAATGTTATCGCTTTACATTTTGCTTACGATCTGAGAATCCGGGGCAATTAAAAACCTCCCCACTGTAGTGGGAAGGTTTCTGATGACGGAAAGGGAAATAAAATTTTGTAGCTAGAATTTATATTGTACTCCCAATTGTCCGGAGACAGCATAGCGGCTGGTGTGGATATCCACTATGGGTTCTGAGGTCAGGTCCGTAAAACCATGCAGATACTGGATTCCCAGATTCATGCCCATGTTTTCCCCCAAATCCCATTTCAGTCCGGCACCTGCTACCCCTGCCAGCTCGAATTGCCTGAAATTGGAGTTGTTCATGTTGATGTCAAACGTACCCAGTCTGAAATCGATCAAGAAATTAGCGCGGGTGATGACCTCTCCATC
Organism: Bacteroidota bacterium; assembly: GCA_029572935.1. Taxonomy (GTDB): domain Bacteria; phylum Bacteroidota; class Bacteroidia; order Chitinophagales; family Saprospiraceae; genus Vicinibacter. The sequence continues at coordinate 96,550 of JAKQHM010000038.1, read as the reverse complement.
CATTGCCAGGCTCAATTGAGGCCCTGCTTCCAGATAGGCTTTTACTTTGCCTTGCCCGAGGTTCAGGCGCGCCAGTATGGGCATTTCCAGGAAATGCAGCCGGGTGATCGCTTTGACTTCAGCAGGGATCTCAATATCGAATACCTCAAATCCCAGACCCTGTCTGACCACAAATCCCGTGCTGTGATAATTTATACCGGAGACGAGGCTGAAGCTGGATACTGGAGTGTAAATCATTTGAACCCCTCCCTTGAAACCAACGAATGGGTCCGGATCCCGGATCAGATTGTTTACTCCCCCCACGTACATGTTGCTCACAGAGGGACCCAGACTGATGCCTGTTTCTATCTGGGCAGAAAGAAAATTCAAACTCAGGGTGGTAAGTGCCAGGGAAAAAAGAATTTTTTTCATGGTATGTGATTTTTATAGTTGGACGAAATAAGGCCTGTCAGGATTAAAAAAATTTGGTTAAACCCGGCTTAGGATTTGGTTAAGACATTTTATGCATTGATTACATTTGCGTATGGTAATTATTGGGAATACTGTAGTGAGTGATGAAGTGCTGATGTCCTGGTTCAAATGCGAACTCAGCATTTGCAAGGGGGCCTGTTGTGTGGATGGCGATTTTGGAGCTCCACTGGACGAGGACGAATGTCTGGAGATTAATGAATTGCTGCCCAGGATTAAAAATTACCTGTCGGCCGAATCTCTAGCCATCATCGAGGAAAAAGGACCTTACACCTTTTACGATGAGCCCAATACTTATGGTACCACCCTGATGCCGGACGGACCCTGCGTGTTTATGGTACGGGACGAGTCCGGGATTGCACTTTGTGGTTTTGAAAAGGCATGGAAGGATGGCGTGATCAATTTCAGAAAGCCATTGTCTTGTCACCTCTATCCGATTCGGGTGACCCGCATACCTCAGACGGGTGCCACATTTCTAAACTATGACCGCTGGCATATCTGCAAACCAGCCTGCGCAAGCGGATTGAAAAACAGAGTTCCGCTCTATCAGTTTCTGAAAGAGGCGATCATAAGAGGCTTTGGAGCTGAGTTCTTTGAAGAACTCGAAGCGGCTGCTGGACATTTAAATGAAAAGCATCCCCAGTCACCACCCGAACAGGAATTGTGATGAGCCGCCCACTTTTGTTTTTTACGAGTTATATTTGTCCTAAATTGTCGAATATGAAAGTTACAATGCTCTTTTCCGTTTTTCTTATGCTTTGTGTGCATATCCAGGCGCAGGATTGGTCACAGCTAGCCTCCGTACGTGTATATGCTGAGGTGGATGAAAACAAGCCCTCCATTACTTTAAGATGGGTGCCGGAGGCAGGAGCCAACAGATATTTTATAACAAGACGCAATCTGGGTTCTTTACAGTGGGGAGCCAATATAGCCAACCTGCCAATGGATGCCACTTCCTTTACGGATACCACGGTCCAGGTCGGTCAGGCCTATGAATACCGAGTCAACCGCTCTGGAAATGATATTGGCGGGTTTGGATACTTTACGGGTGGTATTAAAATTGCCCCGCCGGCGCCCAAAAAGACCATACTGATCCTGGTAGATGCAAGGGTGAAAGACAGTCTTACTTCGGAACTGACGCGATTGGAAGGGGATCTGAAAAATGAAAGCTGGAATGTGATCCGCGAGGATATTCCGGGCACATCCACTGCAGTCCAGGTGCGCAATACCATCAGAGGTCGCAGAACCACAAACCCCGGACTCACTACGGTGTTCATCATCGGGCACGTGGCGGTGCCTTACGCCGGAAATACAGCCTGGGATGGCCATCCGGATCATCAGGGGGCCTGGGCTGCGGATACCTATTACGCCGATATCGATGGGAACTGGACCGATGTAGCGGTCAATAACAGCACCCCTGCACGCAATGAAAATAAAAACATTCCGGGTGACGGAAAATTCGACCAGAGCAATTTGCCCAGCGATGTTGAGCTGGAAGTGGGAAGAGTGGATTTTTTCAATATGCCTGCATTGGGAAAATCGGAAATTCAGTTGCTCAGAAATTACCTTAATAAGAATCACAGGTTCCGTACCGCACAATTTAAGGCAGGTCGTCGTGGTGTAGTCACTGACAATTTCAACTTCCAGCCGGAATTTTTTGGATCGACGGGTTATAAAAATTTCGTACCGTTTTTTGGTGCGGATTCCGTTGCAAAGGGAGACTACAGATCAGCTTTGTTAGCTAACAGCCACCTTTGGTCTTACGGGGCAGGAGGCGGCAGTTATACTTCGGCCGGAGGAATTTCCACTACCGGTATGATGGGAACGGACTCACTGAGAGGTATTTTCACCGTATTGTTTGGAAGTTATTTTGGAGACTGGGACAGCCAGAATAATTTTCTCAGATCCGTGCTGGCAAGCGGTACCATGTTGACCTGCGTGTGGGCCGGACGTCCCGGATGGCAATTTCACCACATGGCACTCGGCACCCACATCGGATTTAGTACGAGATTGAGCATGAACAACAATGGTGCTCAGTATACCGTCAGCCCTACCGCACTGAGAGGCACTCATATGGGCCTTATGGGCGACCCAAGTCTGAATATGTATCCTCTGGTGGCTCCTTCCAATCTGATGGTGACCGAAGATCAGGAGCGTGTAGAACTCAGCTGGAGCCCTTCTCCGGATGCCACAGATGGTTATACCGTCTTGCGAAAATCATCATCCGAATCTGAATTTAAGGTCATCGCCACCCAGGTAAGAAACCTCAGCTTCACAGACCGCTGTCTCATGACTGATTCTACCTACGAATACCTGGTTTGCGCTACTCAATTGATGAGTAACGGCAGCGGAACGTTTTACATGAATTCTCCGGGAGTGAAGGGAAGCGTGACTATTCGGAATAACTTCATTACAACCGCTCAGTTGAATTTCGATTTGGATTTTGAATTTCTGAACGCCCGTTCAGAATCAAAAAATGCAAATGCATTGGAATGGGAAATCCAGGGACAAAAAATCAATTCGGATAGCATTTCATTGGTTCTGGATTGTGGCAATGGTAAAGCCAGACTGATACTCAGAGCTGCAGGAGCGTGCAATTCAGACACTGCCTTTGCAGATCTGGATTATCCATGTAGTGTGCCCAATCTGATTCGTTCAAGGACTGAGCCTCCTATTCTTTGTCACGACGATCTTACTGATATCTATCTTGATTCAATTTCCGGAGCCGGACCCTTTCGGTTCATGTGGAGTACAGGGGATAGTTCCTCTGTATTGAGGGGTGCCAAAGGAAAGGTGAGTGTCCAGATCATTTCATCCCGAAACACCGATGCCACTTTTGAGTTTGATTTGCCGCAATTTGATCCGCTGGTGGTCGACAGTATTCAAGTCAAAGGGGAAGTGCCCGGCTTTGGGCGTGGAAGGATAGTGAATGTGCATTCCAGTGGCGGTGTGCCCCCATACACCTATAAGGTAGTAGGCAATCTGGATCCCAATGAGCTGCCTGCAGGAACCTATGATCTGGAAGTGACGGATGCAAACGGGTGTACAGCCTTGAAGAGTTTCTTTGTGCCGCTTAATGTGGCGAGTTCAGACCCTAAGTCCGATCTATGGATTCTGTATCCCAATCCTGCTCATTCAGAAATTATCTTGAGTCCAACGGATCCGGATGCGGTGCTTCGGTCTGTCGTGATCACGGATGTATTAGGTAGAAAAATTAAGAGTAGCCTGGAAGGCCAGAGTTCAGCCGGCAAACTGAGGTTGTCGCTGTCAGATCTGCCAGATGGGGTTTATCTGATTGAACTGTATTCTCTTCAAGGTCTGGAACAACATAGCTTCCAGAAACTGACCCGATAAGGCCTGGTCAGGTCGGCGGGTTAAAGTTTTCTTAAAATACGAAATCCTTCGTAGATTATCTCAAATCTGTTATCTTTGCAGAGGTACTCATACTTTCTGCAAGATGTCAAATCATAAATTAAAGCCTACAGAAGCCGAGCTGGATATTCTTCAGATTCTTTGGAAACTGGGTCCCAGTACCGTAAAAACTGTCCATGAAATCTGCGGCCGGCATAAGGAGACAGGATACACCACCACTCTTAAGCTGATGCAGATTATGACGGAAAAGGGATTGATAACCCGCGAGTTGTCTGGAAAAACACACATTTACACGGCACTTATAACAGAGGAGCACATCAAATCATCTGCCGTTACTGAATTGGTAGAAGAGGTGTTTGAAGGATCAGCTATGGAGCTTGTGATTCAGACGCTGGGACATTACAAACCCAATGGAGAAGAACTGGAGGAAATTAAAAGGCTGATCAGAGATTTTGAAATAAAATAATACCCCTTTTTATGACGGCGGACCTGTTGAAAGTACAAATGCAAACTGCCTGGTATGAATTTCAGCTATCCTTAGGCTGGATGTTTTTACACTCCCTTTGGATCGGGGGAATCATAGCTCTGGTTGTCATGTTTATGGAGCAATATGTTCCGCGAATGGATAACCGCCAGAGGCATTTTACCTATCGATTTGCCCTTCTGTTTTTTTTGGTGGGGTGCGGCATCTTATTATGGCCTTGGGAATGGGTTGAAATTCTCAGACCTGATACCGACCTTTTATCTTTGGGGGTATCCCAGTTCGCACTGGTATTTTTGGTGAATTCAATTTGGCTTTTCGGATTCCTGTGGTTCTTGAAGAGGCATATTGAATCCCAGTTATTCATCCGCAAGGTCTGTATGAATGCTGGAATGGAGTTTCCCGTTGAGTGGGTTGAAATTTTTGAACGAATCAGAGGCGGTTTGGGCAATTCGAAATATGTCTCCATGATCCACAGCCGTAAAATAAAATCAGCATTCGTCTATGGAATATTCAAGCCCGTCATCGTAATACCGACCTGTTGGGTCAATAGATTGGAATACCACGAAGCTGAGTGTATTTTAGCTCATGAGCTTTCTCACTTACGGGCAGGAGATCATTTCTTCAATGCGCTTTGTAATTTCTGCGATATGGTTTTCTTTTTTAATCCGGCCGTTCGTTACCTGACTGCAAGGCTGAGATTTCAGAGGGAACTATGTGCGGATGATCTGGCTGCAAGCCAACTGACCAGCATCCATGCATATGCCTCGCTTATCCTGAAATTGGGAGAAAATCCAGGGCTGGTCCTAAATCCTCAGTTGGTCGGGTTTGGATCCGAGAAGAATCAACTCCTAAAGAGGGTTAGGAATTTACTCAAGCTGCCAGTACAGACCGAGTTTTCAGGAAGATTGCGTCTTTCTATCTGTTTTGCAATCGCTTTGTGGGCAATAACTTTTTTGTTGGGCTACCAGGAGATGAAGTCCCCCTCGCATAGATCAGGAGTGGTATCCAATGAATTCTGCCAGGATCAGCTTGTCATAAAATACAAACCAGGAAATGTACTGTCTGTAAAAGAGCCAGAACTAAAGACCCAGGCGCAGAAACGCAGTAAAGCTTTCGATAGTGATTCTTTGCGCAATCATGAATCTTTGAAAGAAGAATTTAAAAATGCGATCGCAGAAGTAATAGAATTAAAGGATGCGAATGTAAGTGTGGACACGCAAATTACGATTGTATATAACAAAATTGCAGACACTGCTTCTGTCAGTATCACCCAAACCCTGGCCACACCTTCCGGAAAACAGGAATACTACTGGGAGGCAAAGCTTATGGAGTCCCGACAAGATCTTAAGAAATGGATTCAGGTCATCACTGAGGAGGCCCTGCAATCCAACATGAAAAACATACGTTTTATTTCAGATCACGACAGAATGCAACGTTCCAGGGACAATAAAGTAAGGATCATCATTATGGATCAGCATCGCAACATAAGCGTATTCAGTCGCTATGCTGAACCCGGAAGTGCAGATCAATCAGTCATCAACTAAACATTATACTAATTAAAAACAGGATTATTATGAAACAAATTATTTTCATGCTTGCTTCCATACTTTGGGTTTTGTCTGTGGATACTCAGGCTCAGGACAACAAGACCGCAACAGAAGAAGGCAAAGGCCAGAAAATTATCATTAAAAAAATCATCCGTAGCGATGGCAGGGAGATGACTGAGACCGAAATCAAGGCCCTGGCAGAAGAGGAACTAAAGAACGCAGGTGCAGACGGCGAAAAAAGGGAAGTCCGAGTATTTGTCACCGAAGGGGGACAAAGGGAAGAGATTGTCCTGGATGATGACAAACGTGTGATTGTCATCAAAGGAGACGGAAAAAATGCCGGAAAATGTATGGCAGAGGCAAAAGCCTGCTGTGCAAAAGCCAAAATGACCTGTGATCCGGAGAAAGCGGTATTGGGGGTGGTGTTAAGGGAAGCAGGAGGTGACAACGGCGCGACCATCGACAGGGTATTCGATGGCTCGGGTGCTGACAAAGCCGGCCTGAAGGAAGGTGACATCATTCTAAAGATTGACAACAAGAAAATCACCGATGTGGAGTCTGCAATCGAGGTGCTGTCAGGACATAAAATCAACGATCAGGTGCGGATCGTGTATCTGAGATCGGGTGAATCTGAAAAGACAAATGTCACCCTGGGAAAATGCACGGAAGAAATGTGTATGCCATCATGGAAATCGATGAACTCCATCGGGAATGAGATCTCCAGGGATATCGATGTTAAAATGAGAGAGCAAATCAAAGAAGGCACTTCAGAGATCAAGGAAGAAGCCTTAAAACTGAAAGAATTGGCCCGCGAACTGAAGAAAGAGATTGAGATGGAAATGAGGACTGAGGATAACTCTGGTCCATCTGTCAGTGAAAGTCTCGAACTCAGGTATCTGGCCGGATACCCCAATCCCAGTCAGGGACAATTAAAAGTACAGTATTCAGGAAACAAAGGTCCTATACAGGTATCTGTGATTGACCTGAACGGGAAAGAGCTTTACTCCGAAAAGGTGCCTGATTTCAATGGAAAATACGAAAGAGAAATTAACCTTGAGCACACCAAGGGCACTGTGATTCTGAAAATCACCCAGGGAGAGAAATCCATTCAGGAAAAGATCATCGTGGAGTAATCCGGATTTAATAATTCAGCATCGTGCTATAAAACAGGTTTTTTAAGACAGTTCGATATACAATAAAAGCCGAAGGGATTCCTTCGGCTTTTTGTTTTTCATACAGTCTTATACATAGCTAATCGGACAAAGCTTCAACCCTATACACGAATTTTCAAAGCGGGTTAATCATTTAATGCGGGTTTCTTATCGTTCGAATATGCAGCCGGGAAGAGTAGGGCTTTCTCTCTAATCAGGATACAATTTATGAAACCATCTCATTTTCTTTCAAGGATGCCCGAATAGGACGGACTGGATCCGGGATGTACCCTCTTCAGAATTTGGCTGTATCAGTAAATTTGATTTACAGTTTATTAACCTTAAATAACAAAGATTTCCATCTGATCTAGGTGCGGTTGTGTTATTTTCGCATCAGAAATTTCTCATTTTACCAAAATAAATACTGTTTTCTTATGAAACTCACAGCATTTTCTAAACTCCTCATCGTTGGTTTGATACTTGGTGTACTATTTTTTGTATATAAAAGATACGAACCCTCGCTGGTTGAAAAATTTGGCGCCAAAACCGAAACCGCATCGACTGATGCTTCCAATACAGGTGATGCGTCCGGTTCTGTTCCGGAGTCTGCGGCTTCTGAAAATGGAGCACCCACACAGACTCCCAGTCCAGCATTTAATTTTCAGGCCCCTGTGCCGGTCAATGGTAAACTCAAAGGAGTGGTCGAGCTGGGAGCAGCCGGTTTCAATTCATTTATCGTTTTGGTAGACGATCAGAAACGCTGGAAGTTAGAGAAAGCTGAGTTTGGCTCCAGCCTCGTACACGAAAAGATGGTGACAGATGACGATGTGCGCAGCGGCTTGAAAAATTACATCCGCGGTATGCTGGACTATGGCGTGGCGGGTAAGGACATTCACTTCGTGGTGAGTTCAGGTGCCAAAACAGAAGAAAAGGTAATGAAGATCTCGCGTGGCCTCAAAGCTTTGGGATACTATGTAAATGAAGTGACCCCTCAGCAGGAGGGAACCTATGGCTTTAACTGTGCCATGCCTCAGGCCTATGAGGACAAATCATTCATGGTGGATATGGGATCCGGGAACACCAAGCTGGCTTACCGTTTTGAAGGTAAAATCACCGCACTCGAAACCCATGGATCGAAGTATTTTCAGAAAAATCTGACAGATGCTCAGGTAGCAGGGGATGTTTCCCGCACAGTGGGTCAGGTGCCGGTCTCACATAGAGACTACTGTTTTATCATCGGGGGCATTCCATTTGAATTGGCCAAACAGGTCAGGAATGGAAAAGAGCGGTACACTGTACTGAAAGCACCATCTGATTATGTTGCAAACGGCGAAAAGCAAAAGGCTGGATTGAATATTTACAAGGCTATTGCGGAAGAAACCGGTTGCAAAACTTTTGTCTTCGACTGGGATGCAAACTTTACAATCGGATTCTTACTGGGTCTGAAATAAGATCAGAGATGAAATCAGAAATTGAAAACCGGCTCTGACCCAGAACCGGTTTTTTTTGGTAGTTAGCGATGCCTTCTGTGATGAGGATTGCATTGATACTTGGCTGCTTTTCTGTCTAATGCGGCATCCATCTGCCGGATCCTGCGAGCTTCTCTCCTGTTGATCCTTCCATCAGCCGATGCATGTCTGACATAACGATTCAGGTCCATGGCATCTCTTCTCAGATCCTGCCTTTCCCACCTGGTGAGGTCTCGATCTCTCCAACCGACCCGGGTCGGATTCTGATCACATTCGGCCCTTCTTTGGGCATTCAGGGTAACTGCGGATAAAAGAAGGGCAGTCATAAACACAAAATTTCTGGTTTTCATAATTGATCGTTTTAATCCTTGGACCCAAACCAAGCCTTAGGGATTAAGGTCCAGTTGGGTTTTAAAGATTCTTTAACCAAGGGGGGAATTATCCTGACATATAGATATTTTTATTAATATGTTGAAACTAGCTACCTTTGCGGACAAACTAGGTCTATGGACAATACGCAATTGCCGGGTCAACCATCCCGGGATGAGGGGCACATTCTGACCCTGGATGGTATGTATCAGGATTATTTCCTGGATTATGCTTCCTATGTAATCCTGGAACGGGCAGTACCGGCCATAGAGGATGGACTTAAACCGGTGCAAAGGAGAATCCTGCACAGCATGTACGAAAAGGAAGATGGCAGATTTCACAAAGTAGCCAATCTGATAGGCCATACCATGCAATATCATCCCCACGGTGATGCCGCCATTGGGGAAGCTTTGGTCAATATGGGGCAAAAGGATCTGATGATCGAAACTCAGGGAAACTGGGGAGACTTCAGGACCGGAGACTCTGCTGCAGCACCCAGGTATATCGAAGCCCGGTTGTCTAAGTTTGCACTGGAGGTAGCTTTTAATCCCCAGACTACACGGTGGCAGCTATCCTATGACGGGCGGAACAAGGAGCCCGAGACGCTGCCAATGAAATTTCCTTTGCTGCTGGCACATGGTGTGGAGGGAATTGCAGTCGGTCTGGCCACAAAGATTCTGCCGCATAATTTCAATGAGCTGATCAAAGCTTCCATACAGTTGTTGAAAGGAAACAAGGTCAAAATTTACCCGGATTTTGAAACCGGTGGATCGATCGACGTGTCAGATTATCAACAGGGCTTGCGCGGAGGAAAAGTCAAGGTCCGTGCACGGATCGATGTAGAAGACAAAAAAACCCTGATCATTAAGGATCTTCCCTTCTCGGTGACCACCGGAGCCCTGATCGAATCCATCGTCAAGGCTTCTGAAAAAGGAAAAATTAAAATCAAGCAGGTTTCCGACAATACAGCCAAGGATGTGGAGATCCGGATTGAGCTTCAACCCGGCACTTCACCAGAGGTCACCATTGACGCACTGTATGCGTTTACCAGCTGTGAAGTCTCCATTTCACCCAATGCCTGTGTCATTGTGGAGGATAAACCCCTGTTCCTGACAGTACAGGATATTTTGCGTATTTCTACAGAAAATACCAGGGCCCTTCTGGGAAGGGAACTTGAAATCAGAAAACAGGAATTGCTGGAAAAATGGCATCTGACCAGTCTTGAAAAAATATTCATCGAAAACAGGATCTACCGCGACATAGAAGAATGTAAGAGTTGGGAAGAAGTCATTGAGGTAATTGATAAAGGTCTTCGCCAATACGTGGTAACGCCCTCCATGAAGGCACCCTCCGGTGATAAAAGGATCCGCCTAAACCGCGATATTTCTCATGAGGATATTGTCCATCTTACGGAAATAAGGATCAAACGAATTTCCAAATACAACAAGTTTCACACAGATGAAACCCTGAAGTCGCTGGAGGCAGATCTGGATACAGTCAACCACCACATAGCCCACCTGACCGATTACACCATTCGCTATTTTGAAAACTTACTGGAAAAATTCGGTAAGGGCAGAGAGCGAAAAACCCGCATCATGGAGTTTGAATCCATACAAGCCACTCAGGTAGTAGCAAACAATTCAAAATTGTATGTCAACCGCGCAGATGGTTTCATTGGATTTGGTCTGAAAAAGGATGAATTTGTCAAGGACTGTTCTGATATAGATGACATCATTGTGTTCAGGTCTGATGCAAAATTTGTCGTCAGCAGGATCGCAGATAAAACGTTTGTAGGGAAAGACATTATTCATGTAGATGTATGGAAAAAGGGGGATGAGCGCACTACCTACAATCTGATCTACGTGGATGGAGAAACGGGCCGCACCATGGCTAAAAGATTCAATGTGACAGCCATCACCCGCGACAAGGAATACGACCTTTCCAAAGGTCATCCCAAGTCCAAACTTCTTTATTTCTCAGCCAATCCGGAAGGAGAGGCAGAGTCGGTCATCATCCAGCTCACTCCGGGCTGTTCAGCCAAGATCAAACAATTCGATTTTGATTTTGCGGAGTTGGAGATCAAAGGCCGCACTTCCCTGGGCAACATAGTTACTAAGTATCCGGTACGCAAAATTACATTGAAAGAAAGGGGAAAATCCACACTGGGTGCACAACAGGTCTGGTACGATGAAAATACGGGCAGGCTCAACAACGAAGGAAGAGGCAGATTTCTGGGTGGGCTCAACAAAGGAGATTTATTGATCTGTCTGTACAAGAACGGAAGTTATGAGCTGACAGAATACGAAATGAGTCACAGGTTTCCCTACGAGGAGATCATTTCATTGGAGAAATATTACGATGGCATGATTATCTCAGCCGTTTATTTTGAGGGAGAAAAAAGATGGTCCATGGCAAAGAGGTTTCAAATTGAAACTTCTTCTTTGAATACAAAATTCAGATTCATCAGCGAACACAAAGATTCCAAGCTCTATTTTGCTAGTACCCACAGGAATCCGGAAGTGCTGTTCAGCTACAAGAGGAAAAATGAAAAGATCGATGAGATTTTAACTTTAAATGAATTCGTCGAAGTAAAAGGCTGGAAAGCCATCGGAAATAAAATAGAGGACACCACCTTGCTCAAGGTGGTGGACCGTTCGGCACCTGTGAGCCCCTCTGCGGAAAAATCAGGTCCGATCAAACCGGGAGATACCATTGATTTTGATGTATAAGTTAATTTTAGAAAAATGAATACAGGAGATAGTTTTGTAGTGCAAGGAAACAGGAAGCTGGCGGGAATCCTCGAACCCCAGGGAGCAAAGAATGAAGCTTTGCAGATCCTCTGTGCCACCTTGCTCACCGATCAGAAGGTCATCCTGCACAACATACCGGATATCCTGGACATTCGTCATCTGATCGATCTGATCGCAGGCCTGGGGGTAGTTGTAGAGCGATTGGGTCCGCACTCCTATTCGTTTGAAGCATCCACGGTGGATCTGGATTATTTTGGTACCGAAGAGTTTCAAAGCAAAGCCCGTAAAATCCGGGGCTCTGTGATGCTGCTGGCACCACTGCTGGCACGTTTCAAAAGGGCGGTCCTGCCCAAGCCAGGCGGTGATAAAATTGGAAGGAGAAGATTAGATACGCACTTTTTGGGATTGCAGAAACTGGGAGCTGATTTCAAGTTCGACGAGAGCAGAAACCAATACCATATTGAGGCTGATGCGCTCAAGGGTTGCTATATTCTCATGGATGAAATATCGGTGACCGGTACAGCCAATGTGCTCATGGCTTCGGTTCTGGCTTCCGGTACTACCACCATTTACAATGCAGCATGCGAGCCTTATATCCAGCAATTGTGCAAGATGCTCATCCGGATGGGAGCTAAAATCGAAGGTTTGGGTTCCAATCTGTTGCGCATAACAGGAGTAGAAAGGCTCGGAGGAACGGAGCATACGCTCCTGCCGGATATGATCGAAATCGGAAGTTTCATCAGTCTGGCAGCCATGACCCAGTCAGAAATCACCATCACAAACGCGGGGGTGGAACATCTGGGTATTATTCCTTTCGTATATGAACGGATGGGCGTGAAAATGGAGTTCAGGGGAGATGATATTTTTATCCCGGCTCAGGATGAATACGAGATACAGAGTTTTATGGATGGATCCATTATGACCATTTATGATTCGCCCTGGCCAGGTTTTACTCCTGATTTGATGAGCGTATTGCTGGTGATGGCCATTCAGGCCAAGGGCAATGTACTTATCCATCAGAAAATGTTTGAGTCCAGGCTGTTTTTTGTAGATAAGCTGATCGATATGGGTGCCCAGATCATTCTTTGCGATCCCCATCGCGCTGCGGTCAATGGATTGAACCGGAAATTTCAACTGAGGGGAATTGAGATGACTTCTCCGGATATACGGGCGGGAGTAGCTTTGTTGATTGCGGCACTTTCAGCAACAGGCAAGAGTACCATCCATTCCGTGCATCAAATCGATCGGGGTTATGAGCGGATCGACCAAAGGCTTAATGCCATTGGAGCTGATATCATCCGCGTCTGATAAACGAAGCGATTTGTATTGGGGCCTCACTCCGGCATTTATGTCTATGGAGGCGTAGGATCAGAAAAACAATCTTCTGTTTTGCCTGTCCAGGTTCATGCGGATTCCCGCCATGAACCAAATTTGACCACTGCCATTTGCATGAAGCTCCTTGCGCCAGAGGAGATCCAGATCCAGATAAGTTCGATGCCAAATGCTATAAGACAGATAAAAGGTTTGGAATAATACCTCGTCCCGAAGCCCTTGTCCGGTGGTATTCCCAAAATCGGAAATCCTCGATCGGTAATCTCTCAGAATATTTCCACCAAAATTGCGGTCATCCGGATCAGTACCTTTAACAAAATACATCAGGTTGTAGTCCAGTTCCCATTTTTTGCCCAACGGGTAAGTCAGTTTCAGCAAGAGCTCCCGGAAGTTAGCCCCCAGGGGATGGGCCAGTGCCTGATGCGCATGGGTATAATTTTGAATGCTGTCCTGATAAGCGTAGGTAAAGGGCCTCACCATATTGTATTCAAGGGTCAGGTCCAACATCGGAATTCCTGCCAGGTTTGTATAGTTTAAACCGGTCTGTATGCCGTATTTGTTTCCCCACCATCCTCCCGGCTTTCCTGTGAGCCGTTTGAAAAGGAATTCATCGATCAGCCATTGTGCATAGAATTTGCAATTGGCTCCCAGAATATAAGAGCTGGAAAGTCCCATGAACGCATTGTCCGGGCTTCCCAATCCCTGCTCTACGGAGCGTAACAGAATGACCGGATTCAGGTACTGCCATTCGAAACCCTGGTCTCTTGCAAAAATGACAGACTCCATGATTCCCAGTCTCCATCTTGAGTTGAGCTTAGCCTCAAAGTAATGATGTGCCAGATATTTTTTGGTGAGCAGGCGATCCGTACCATTTCTGTATCTGGTTTCAGCATTTAATTCAGACCAGACCGAGCGGTAAGAAAATCGGGAAATGCGGGCGTCCATTTGCAGGAAAAAGCGAGGTGCTGAAAAATCCGAGAGGAACAAACTGCGCAAACCTTCCCCGGTCTTTTGTCTCCCATGACCCAGACTGAAATGCAGGAATTCTCCTGCGCGATAGTCCACCACTCCTTCTGCCGTGAGAAAATCCCAGGCAGGTTTTCCTTTTAACCAATCTGATGAAAAATCTTTGAGGAAATTCGCTCCGGGGAATCCAAGGTTTTGATTTACATATCGGCTTACCTGATTGCCTGGGGCGGTCTGGGTTTCTGTCAGTGCACTATAGAATCTGATCCGTTGGCCAATCCCTCCATGAAGATGAATGCCCCTGCGGTTAGTAAACACCAATGAACCTTTTGAATCAGTTCCTGCCTTGATTTCCAGAAGTGGGTTGATCCGGAAAAAAAAACGTTCTCCATTTTCGTTGTAAAAATGTCCTGACCGAAAGAAATTGCCTAAGATTCCCGAAACTGGTTTTTCAGGAAGGGAACTTTGCAGGTCTGGCTCGGGATAGTTATCTTGGAAATACCGGAGGTGCCGGCCTAAATCTACTGGAATCCGTCTGTGACTGCTGTCCTTTGGTAATCTGCAAAGTATGTCGCTATAATGAAGAGCGGAGAGAGAAACAGGCATATTGAACTTTCCCGACGACCTGATCTCCATTCTGAGAAGAAGGGCTTCTTCCAGATCTGCGTCAAGGAGGGCTCCGTTTTGAGCCTGGAGATAACCTATAATTCCCAGAAAGGCGATCTGAAATATCCGTTTCATGATCAGACCTTGAAGTTCAGGAGAAAATCCCGGATACTTTGATCGAAATCATCGCCAAAGAATTCGATGGAAATCGGCATGGCGTAAAGGGTAATTCCGGCTGTCTCAAAACGGTTGCGGTAACGGCTCAACCGGACCGCGTCCTTTTCAGTTGTAAGCAGCATTTTGTTCGAGTGTGAGATCGAATGGTATTCGCGAATCAGCTCTTCTACTTCAGGATCCTTGAAGAAGTGGTGATCCTCATATCGGAATGAACGGACAGAGGCTACTTTTGATTCCAGATAACGATTCAAATAAGAGCTCTGTGCGATTGCACTGACCAAAATGACCTCAAGGGAATCGTTGAGCAGAAAGTTTTCCGAGGATTGAAAGACAGAGTAGGGATTTTCATATCTGATCTTGCTGAAAAAGACCTTTTGACCCGCAGTGGTCCGAAGTTTGGATCTTACAAGGTCCCTGTCCGACTGAAGTAGATGATCCGGACATTTGGTGACGATGATGAAATCAGCTCTGTTGGCACCATATCGCCATTCCCTCAATCTACCACTTGGCAGCAAATAGTCGTTTACATATAACTGATCGTACTCTGTGAGCAGCAGATTTAGACCCGGCCTGACCTGGAGATGCTGAAACGCATCGTCCATGAGGATGGTCTGGATCTCCGGATGTTGTCTCAACAGCAAGGGAATACCAAATGACCTGTTTTCGTGGACTGCAACCGGTATGTCCGGGAACTTCCTCTTGATTTGAAGGGGTTCATCTCCCACATCTTCTGCCGTGGATTGTACATTGAGCTCTATGAAACCCCTTGTTTTTCTCATATACCCTCTGCTGATCACTCCGACGTGCAGGTAATCGCGTAACAAGCGGATCAGGTATTCCACATGAGGGGATTTTCCTGTGCCGCCAACAGATAAATTACCCACAGCGATTACTGGGATATTGAACCGGGTGGACTTCAGTACACCGGCGAGATATAAGCCCTGGTACACTCCGACCACCACTCCGTAAAGCAATGAAATCGGAGAAAGCAGGATCGCAAAAAGTTTTTTCAAGGTCAGAATTGAAAGGAAGGATCAGCGATTCAGATAATAATTCACACCTACTTGTGGTATGCCAACTGTCAGATTCTGAGTGAGTGCCCTGCTGGAAGATTTTTCCCCGGTTTTTTCTATATCAGTCAGGGAATAATCCGGTCTGAACAAGACCTGAATGGCCCATTTATCAAAATTTACCTGCAATCCCAGACCCAATACAAAGTCCATAACAAATGGAGCATAACGGTCCTTGACATCGATTTCATCAGGCGTGTAGAATCCGAAGGCCTGATTGCGGGTCGATTGAGCTGATAGCAGAAATGAGGCCTGAAATCCTGTTTGGAGCAAGAAATTAACCTTTCGATCGCCTCCCGCGGTAAGCTGATAGAGCAAGGGGATTTTCAGATAACTCAGGTCAGTATAAAAATCTGCATTGTCCACGTTGGCCGTGACGTATTTCTGTCCCTGCAAGGAATAGATTAATCCCGATACCAGTGAGGAGGAAGCACTGAAGCCATAAGCTAAATTGATCCCAAAGGCAGGCCTGTAAGTGGCTTCAAAATCGAGTTGGCCACCTTCGTCAAAGTCGTTTTTATTAAAAATCCAGCTGTTTTGAAGGCCAAAGTTGATGCCACCAAAAAAACCGGGAGATTGGGCCTCTGAGCGAAAGCAGGCTAGCAGGAATGTCAACAGGATACTTATTTTTTTCATTTGGGACATTTTTAGTAAAACAAAGATATGATAAAAATCAGGGATATGTTGGTTCCAGTCGATCCGGTCTGCTCATGATCCTGTGTCCAATTTTGCAATGAAGGCATTTTTTTGGCTCGCAATAATGGCGGAATTGACGGATGATCCCTTGTGATTGTCTGGCATTTTCCAATGAGAAGCCCGTTTGTTGCCAGATCCTGGTCCATTTATTATTTTCGGCAGGGATCTCTTCCAGCCATTGAAGAGCAAGATTGCCGAATTCAGGTTTGCCCTGACGTGTGCCAAACAGATGGATCATCGGGCAGATTACGTTGATAAACAAAAGATCGATCGTGGGACTCCCCAGGCGTTTTATTTTAGGCGCATGTTTTTTTCCGCCTGCCCGGTAATGGAAGTCCCAGTATGGGGAGGGATTTATTTGAAATAAAGACCTGGCTTGATCCAGGCTGTTGCAATCCAGTATCGAATGAAAAGGTCTTTCCAATGAATGAAAAAATGCACAGAGTTGGGCCAGCCTCAAATCCGGAAAATGGGCCGGTCTCATTCTCAGATAGTGCCAATCGCTTCCTTTCATAGGAATCAGTCCGTATTTTTGTAGAAGGAAACCTGCTTCCCCGCTCATTTTTTCAGACAATAGATCCTCCGCTTTTTCAGTAAGAAGTCCTGCGCATCCCAATACAAGGGATTCCAGCCTAAAAAGGTCTTCTCGGGTACGAAGTATTAATTTCCAGGACAGCCTTTTTGTCAATTCCTCTGCTGCAGGAGCATTCACCGGACTGTTGAGGTAGCGACATATCTCTATGTAAAAAAGGGCATCCCAGTCAGATCCGTTTTGCCTAAGTCCGGTGGCCATTCGCTCCGCTTTTTCCTCCAGCCGCTCGACCGATGCCGATTCGATTTGTGCACTTAGGTGAATGGGTTCCACATCATTCAACAAACTGATACAGGCTATCTGTGATTTTGCACCGGTGAGATTTTGATACAGATCGATCAGATTAGGGCTTATATAATCTTTCAGCTGGAGGACAGGTGCCTGGGGCAAACCTTTTTCTTCTGGCAGGTCATCTTCCCAAACGACATGCAGGACTACATTTTGGTAGTTGGGGTCTGACTGATGTCCATGTCTGAGCCAGTCAGAGGACATGACGTGGATCTCTACCTGACCCACCCAAAGTACCTCTCCAATCCGGATTTTTGCCATGAGAAAGTCAGGGCCCTGATTGGAATTTGGCATGCCGGGCGAGATGATAGAAATCTCCTCGTTGTGCGTGGTCTTAAGGCACTGTTGCGGGAAGCACCTGGTTTTCCAAAAATAGGAAAGCAGGCTTTCATTCATAGTATCTTGTCAAATACTTCAAATGAATAAGCCAAGGTATTCTTTTCCTCCGGTTGAAAGTGAATTTCGGAAACCTGCTGATACTGATCCCATTCCAAATCCGGAAAAAAGACATCACCTTTTCCTTGATAATCGACTCTGGTGAGATAAATCCTGTGCCAAAGGTGGCGACTGGCTTCATAGATCATACCTCCACCAATGATGAATAATTCATCCTCCCCATGGTCCAGGGCCAGTGTGATGCCCTCTTCAATGGTTTGGAAATGATAGCAACCTGCTACTGCAAAAAGGGGATTTCTGCTGATGATGATATTGGTTCTTGCAGGCAGCGGCCGGCCGATGCTCTCATAGCAATTACGACCCATCAGTACATGGTGGCCGCGCGTTGTTTTTTGAAAGTACTTCAGATCGGCGGGCAGATGCCAGGGCAGTTTGTTTTCGAGGCCAATGACCCCTTCGCTGTTCATGGCGACGATGCAGGATATTCTCATGATTTTATTTTTCTGATCAGATTTTTTTCGATCATAGCAGTCTCCAGCTCTTTTCTGGATACAGAATCTCTGAGGTAGTGTTCGATCATCAGGGAGGCTATGGGTGCAGCCACCTCTCCTCCCCAACCTGCATTTTCCACGTACACAGCGATGGCAATTTTTGGGTTTTCTCGGGGAGCAAACGCAAAGAAAACACTGTGGTCATCTCCATGTGGATTTTGGGAGGTACCCGTCTTGCCACAAATGGAAAGTTCTTTTTCAAATGCTTTGAATGCAGTACCAGAACGGACGCTCATTTCCATTCCCTCGATGACGGGTGAAAAATGTTTTTTATCAATCGGTACGATGTGTTTCTCGCGGAAGCGCAAGGGTATGTCGCCTCCTCCTTCTGCAAATCCCTTGAGCAAATGAGGTGTGAAATAAAATCCCCGGTTGGCTATGCAGGCTGCGAGATTGGCCATTTGCAGGGTGGTGAGCTGGAGTTCCCCTTGTCCGATGCCTACTGAAATAATGTAGGTCGATCTCCACCTGTCCGTTTTGTACATGCGGGAGTAAAAGTCTGAGTTGGGAATGAATCCGCTGCTTTCTGTGGCTACGTCAGAGTCCAGAGGCCTGCCCAGGCCGAAACTGCTCAGATATTTGACCAGCAGGTCCAGACCTTCCCGGGGCTTTGAAAAACCACGGATTTCGACCAAATCACGGAACGCCTGGATAAAATAGGAATTGCAGGAATGCTGCAGGGCGATACTCAGTTTGGACGGGTGGGGATGCGGGTGGCAGCCATAAGATACATTCCGGTAATAATATGCACCGCTGCAGGGATGGCTGGTATACTCATTTAAGACACCTTCTTGCATGGCCACCAGCGCCAGAATGGGTTTGAAGATGGAACCTGGGGGATAAACGGCTGAAGCAGATCGGTCGAATAGTGGTTTGAGTGTATCCTTGAGCAGTTCAGCATAATTCCTTCCTCTGTTTTTGGTAAAGTTGAGCTGGTTTGGATTGAAACTGGGAGATGAGACCAGACAGATTATTTCACCCGTAGAAGGTTCGATGGCCACGATGCTGCCCAACTTATCTGTCATCAATTTTTCACCGTATTTCTGAAGTTCGATGTCCACGCTGAGCATCAGGTCTTTCCCTGAGACCGCTTTTCGGTCCAGCTTGCCTTTTTCAAACTGGCCCACATCCCTGCCCAGTTTGTCCCGGATGACAAAATTGACGCCTTTTTGTCCTTTCAGATCTTCTTCGTATTGTTTTTCCAATCCGGAAATTCCTTTGTAGTCCCCAGGTTTGTAAGAACTTTCTTCCTTATCCAGGTCTGATCTGTTTACTTCGCCCAGATACCCCAGGAAATTAGCACCGTGGGGTTCAGGATATTCCCGGATAGAGCGCAGCACGCCCTGAAAGCCGGGGAATTTATACAGGTTTTCCTGAAATCTCAGGTAGGTGCGGGAATCGACATTTTTCAGAAAAACGAAGGGTACGGATTTGCTGTATTTTTCAAGCGTCCAATCTTTTTCCAGACCACTGATCAGGCCCTCCCTGCTGATCCCCAGCAAATCGCAGAGTTCAGTTGTATCAAACCCAGGCTTTATGTCGCGATAAGTAACGTATATATCGTATGCCGGGTAATTGATCACCAGAAGTTTGCCATTGCGATCGTAAAACAAGCCCCTTGCAGGATAAATCGTCTTTTGGTTCAGGGTGGTGGCATTGGCCCGGTTGATATAATAAGGGTCCAGGATCTGAAGTTTGGCAAGTGTAAGTATACAGATCAGAAATCCTGCGACGAGAAATGCCTGCACGGCCCAGATTCGTATTTTTTTTTGATCCAGTGCCAAAATCGTCAATATTTGGGGTTAGCAATGATCTGGATCAGAAACAAAATAAAACAGGAAACCATCAGGCTTACCAATGTTTTGATCAAAATTAGATCGATGTAGACCAGTGTGAATATTTCCATACAAAAATAGGAAAAAAGGAAGACCGACATGCCAAGCAGGATGTAGCGGATGAACCAGAATGTGCCCAGATGGTAAGCATTGGGATAAACCCCAGTGCCATACCCGGTCTTTGGTTCCAGATACTTTAGAATGAGGGGGCGGGCTGCGGCCACCCACATGCTGGCAGCAGCATGTACGCCGATGGATTTGTAAAAAAGATCGACCGTAAATCCGCAGACAAAGGCAATCAGAATCAAAAAGAACTGTGGAAGGCCCAGGGGAAGAAGTAACAAGCCAAGAGGATATATGATGATGTACAGATATTGTACAGAACCCTCTGAGATCTGAATGTCCTTCAGCAGAAATACCTGCACAAAAAGTAGCAGGAGGATCCTGATCACATTCAATCTGAGTTCCTTATTCATCTTCCTGTCTCTTTTTTTCCAGTGATTTCTTTTCGTCCTTGAATGGATTATCGATCAGGTAAACAGACCGAACGGAAGAGAGAGATTCAAATAGTCTGACCTTAATACTGTAGGTGAAAGCTCCAGGCTCCGTTCCCAGAGAAGTCACGATGCCAATTGGAAGTCCTTCCGGAAAGATGATCGAAAAACCACTGGTCACCACCGTATCTCCTACCAGGACGTCGGCATATTTCTGGATGTCTTCCAGGGACAGATCGCGGGGGTCGGATTCCTTCCAGATTAGAGATCCAAAAAAACCGCTTCTTTTAAGCTTTGCACTCACTCTGGAGTTGGAATGCAGGAGGGACATAACCAGACAAAAATGTCGGGAAGTGTCCGTCACGATGCCCACAATACTTTTTGGGGTGATGACTGCCATGCCGGGATTCACGCCATCAGCGCCACCCTTGTCTAGAGTCAGGTAGTTGTTTTTACGCGATATCGAATTGTTGATGACATTGGCTGCCAGGACCCTGTAGGATGCTCCAAAAAGACCCAGGGTGCTGTCAGTGCCTGGATTGATTTCCGGTTGGGAAGAATGAGAATGTCGTTCGTTCAGCAATTTTTCGAGCAGGACCGCATTTTCGTTTCTTACCTCGTTGATCTGATCCCTAAGGGATATGTAGCTGGTGATGTTTTGTACTTTTTTTTCCAAGGCGTCAGCAGCTAATTGAAGGCTGAAAAAATAGATCTCTCCTTGCTTCTGATTGTAGGTGACGATCCAAAACAGACAGAGCAGCTGGAGCACCAGAAACAAAATAATAGAGCCGTTTTTTACTATGATCCTCAGTGCGTCAAGCATGCATCTTCAAAATTGTTTTGAAGGGATAATTTTGAGAATTAATAAAACAGATTCTCCCCTTGGACGGGAGATCCGGGATTCAAAGACTTTTCCTGTCAATCAGGAATGAAAAGCGATCGGTGTTTTTCAGCGCAATCCCCGTGCCCCGCACCACGGCCCTCAGAGGATCGTCAGCGACGATGACCGGGAGATGGGTCTTCATGCTCAGCCTCTTGTCGAGTCCCCGCAACAGGGCTCCGCCTCCTGTCAGGTATAATCCGGTACGGTAAATGTCAGAAGCCAGTTCAGGAGGAGTGAGCTCCAGTGCTTTTAAGACAGCTTCCTCGATCTTCATGATGGATTTATCAAGGGCACCGGCTATTTCCTGATAGCCGATCATGATTTGCCTTGGAATGCCTGTCATCAGGTCACGTCCATTCACTGCATAAGGCTCTGGGGGGGTGTCCAGATGAGTCAGAGCAGAGCCAACGTGTATCTTGACTTTTTCTGCGGTGCGTTCGCCGATAAGCAGGTTGTGTTCACGGCGCATGAAGTCAATGATGTCTTCGGTAAATTCGTCTCCTGCAACTCTTATGGACTGATCACATACAATACCGGAAAGGGCGATTACCGCAATTTCCGTAGTGCCCCCGCCAATATCGATGACCATATTGCCCACAGGTTCCTCTACGTCCAGGCCAATGCCCAAAGCTGCGGCCATAGGTTCGTGAATCAGATAGGTTTCCTTGGAATCCACGTGGTCTGCAGAATCAAAAACAGCTCTTTTTTCTACTTCCGTGATCCCGCTGGGAATGCAGATCACCATCCTGAGATGGGTAAAAAATCTTCTTTTGTGGCCGATCATATTGATCATTCCCTGGATCATGTTCTCCGCAGCCTGGAAATCTGCGATCACTCCGTCCTTGAGGGGTCTGATCGTCTCTATGTTGCGGTGGGTCTTCTCGTGCATTTGCATGGCCTTGTTGCCTACGGCGATGGTTTCACCGGTTTTTTTGTCTATGGCCACGATGGAGGGTTCGTCCACCACTACTTTGTCGTCCTGGATGATCAGGGTGTTGGCGGTACCCAGATCCACCGCCAGTTCCTGCATGAATAAATTGAATAATTTCATTAGATGCTATATATGTTATGAGTATATATTAAAAACTTATTAATATATATTCATGGGATCTGCTTTTCAAATTGAAACGTAAAGTTAGCGTTTTTCGGGCTCTTCCAGGATAATTTGTTGACTCTGTGGTACCCAAGGAGTTGCCAGCCAGCCTGCTTTCCGGTCAGCCCGTGGATTCGTCTTATATTTGTGTTTTATTTAGTTGATTTATGCTCATTTTTTGGATTGTCGTGTTCCTTTTGCTCAGTGCTTTCTTTTCAGGCACTGAAATTGCCTTTTTCACGGCCAACAAACTGGGCGTAGAGGTAAAAAAGAACAAGGGATCACGCGGCAGTAAAATTCTATCTCATTTTTACGACCACCCGGACAAGTTCATTTCCGTCATCCTGATCGGAAACAACATAGCCCTGGTCAGCCTTTCATACCTGCTTACCGGATTTTTTGAACCTTTCTTTCAGCAAATAGCTCTGGGTGAAGGAATTGAAATCGTACTCAGTACGGTCCTGGTCACTACGGTGATTCTCATATTTGGTGAATTTCTTCCGAAGGTCCTTTTTCGGCTTTATTCCAATGACGTCATTCATTACACTGCATTTCCCCTGGCGGTGGTGTACCGGATTCTGTACATACCATCCCGGATCATGTCTGCCATTTCCAATTTTCTCATCAGCAGGTTTTCCAAAGAAAAAATAGAACCCTCGCGCTACCGCTTTTCGATCCTCGATCTCGAGCATTACCTCGATGGATCCATGAAACTGTCTGATGAAGAAATAGACACGGACATTTTTAAGAATACCCTGAATCTGAAACAGGTACGCGTCAAAAACTGCATGGTGCCACGGAACGAGATCATCCATCTGGATGTAAATGAGCCGGTAGAAGCTTTGATCAGACTTTTTTCAGAGTCTAAATTATCGCGAATCCTGATCACCGAAGGCGACGTCGACAATGTGTTGGGCTATGTCCATCACCAACAGTTGTTTCGCGACAACAAGACCGTGCGCAGCATGATCATGGAAATGCCCTTTGTGCCTGAAACCCTGAACGTGTATGACCTCATGTTGCGGATGAACAAGCTCCGCTTGTCCATCGCATGCGTAGTGGACGAATATGGAGGCACCTCCGGGCTCATCACACTGGAAGACATTCTGGAACAAATATTCGGGGAGATCGAAGATGAGCACGACAAGGAGGATTTTATTGAAAAAGTGATCTCGGAATCAGAATTTGTCTTTTCCGGCAGGCTGGAGATCAATTACCTCAACAACACCTATGGCCTGAGCCTTCCAGAAGGAGAATACCACACCTTATCAGGCTACCTCGTGATGACTACCGGCGCCATACCGGAACAAGGCATGGAGATTATTCAGGACGGTTACCGCTTTACTTTTGAGCTGGTCAGCGATACACGGATTGAAACTGTCCGCCTCATCCGGGTGTGACAGCGTAATCTTTCCATTTAATCAGAATATTCCCTTGTGGATGATGATGGAATTATTCAAACCTCAGAGAGGCTACCGGGTCGAGGGATGCAGCTCTTGTAGCGGGGTAAAGACCGGACAGGATGCCAACGATCGTACAAACTACCAGTCCCAGGATGATCCAGGCCCATGGGATTAAAAAATCCCCTCCCATCAGCAGAGTCACGATGTTGCCTACGGGAATCCCGATGACCACACCTGCCACCCCACCAATCTGGCAGATCAGGATGGCTTCGATCAAAAACTGATGCATGATATTTTTCCGCGTTGCTCCAAGGGCTTTGGCGATCCCGATCTCCCGGGTGCGTTCAGTGACTGAAACCAGCATGATGTTCATCAGACCGATAGCTGCACCGAGCAGGGTCAGCAATCCGATGGCTACCGTAGCGGCCCTGAGTTTGGCCGTATTGTCCCGGAGAAATGTGATCAGTCCATCGCTGCGATTGATCTCAAAATCATTTTCCTGATAGGGTTTCAGACTGCGGATCACTCTCATTTCACCGGTGGCTTCAGACATCAGTGCATCCTCCAGCGAAGCTTTGGGGGAGGCCACCACCAGGTCGAAGTCACTGTCCTGACGGGCATATTTGGCGCGGGCGCTGTTTAGTGGAATCAGGGCCTGCTTGTCGGCACCTGCATTGATGCTGGCCCCTTTGGATTTGAGGATGCCGACGACCTGAAATCGCTTGTCGTTGATCGAGACGAATTTTCCTATAGCGCTTTTTTCATTTCCTCCAAAAAGGGTTTTGACAAAGTCAGCTCCCAGAATGACCTTATCCAGGCCAAACTCCAGATCCTGGCTTGAAAAATTGCGGCCTTCTGATAATTCCAGTGCAGAGGTTTTGAAATAATTTTCATCAATCCCCCTTACCCGAATGGTAGGAGTGGTTTCCTCATTGCCATATTTTACGGTGGCGTTGGACAGGGCGAAATAACTCATTGAGACCAAAGCCTTTTCGCCAAATCTTTCTTTAAACTCCATGGCCTGATCAAAGGTCACGGCAGGGGACTCCTGCTCCCGGACACCCCGCCGTCTGCGCTTCATCATTTCGTTTTTACGGTCGATGGAAAATGTGTTAGCCCCCAGCGAACTGAAATTTTTACCCATAGAATAAATGATCCCGTCGATGGAGGTCAGGATACCCACCAGCGCGGTGATGCCCAATGCGATGATCACCATGGTCAGGATGGTGCGCATCAGGTTGGCCCTCAGGTTGGACCAGGCCAGTTTGATGATTTCTGTGAAGTGCATGGATCAGCGGTAAAATTAGCCATATTCCCTTGACGATGGGTCGGAATACTCAAAATTAGGTTCCGATACCCAATCAAGGTCTTATTTAGCTTACTTTTGCGCTTTTTCTGCCAGTAAATCAGACATGGACCTCATTCATAAGCTCGAATCCATCCACGAACGCTTCCAGACCCTGGAAGAGCGCTTATCCGATCCCGAGCTGGTCTCCAACATAAACGAATACACCAAAACCAGCAAGGAATACCGCGATCTGGAGGAGATCGTCAGGCTCTATCTCGAATACAGAAAGAATATGGACCTGATCCGCGATGCCAAGGAGCTGATCCAATCTGAGGACAGCGAAATGGCAGAGCTGGCTCGCGAAGAAATGAAAATGGCCGAGAATAAATTGGAAGAATTGGAGGCCGAATTGAAAGTGAAGCTGGTCCCCAAAGATCCGGAGGACAGCAAGGACGTGATCTTTGAGATCCGCGCCGGGACAGGCGGCAATGAGGCCAGTCTTTTTGCGGGAGACCTTTTCAGGATGTACACCCGCTTTTTTGATATGCAGGGATTCAAATGGGAGGTGGTTTCGGAAAATGAGGGATCTGTCGGTGGGTTCAGCAAGATCGTCCTCGATGTTTCGGGTACTGACGTATACGGCAAGCTTAAATTTGAATCCGGAGCCCACAGAGTGCAGCGCGTCCCCGATACCGAAGCATCCGGCAGGGTACACACCAGTGCAGCCACAGTGGTGGTGATGCCCAAAATGGAAATTGAAGATGTCAACATCAACAAGGCTGATCTTAGGGTGGACACCTTTCGTTCCAGCGGTGCCGGTGGACAGCACGTCAACAAGACAGAATCCGGTGTGCGATTTACACACCTGCCTACCGGAGTGGTAGCTGAAAGTATGGACAGCAGATCCCAGCACAAAAACAGGGAAATCGCCCTGGGGCGATTGATCCAGAAAATCCGCGAAGCCACCGTCTCTGCGCATGAATCCAGTGTGGCTGCACAGAGAAGATCGCTGGTAGGATCCGGTGACCGGTCAGATAAAATCAGAACCTACAATTTCCCACAAAACCGCGTCACAGACCATCGCATCAATCTTACTTTGTACAACCTCAGCGAGGTCATGGACGGACATATCGAAGAGATCATAGAAGCTTTGCGCGTTGCCGAAAACATGGAGAAACTGCGTCAGGGGGACGAGGGCAATGCCTGAATGGCAATTTTATACCAGATTAATTAAATTAGGAAAACTATCTCTTTCCTGTTCTAATTCAAACAGGTCGCGATAATGGAGAAAGCCGGATCATCCGGTCCCTTTTGCAATATTTGAATCATGTGTACAGCCGATGGTTCAGGTATATGGGGAAATTTTTGATGTCAAGGTGGCCCAAGTATTATTTGCCTGAAATTGAATAATAAAAAAACGGCCCCGGAGCAGACCGGAGCCGTTATTCTTTAAATCGAAGCAGAATAAAATTACTGCTTGATGGTCAATACAAAGTGGTCTAAATTATCGCCACCCATTGTCAGGGGCGGAGTCAGTTTGATGTCCGTGATTTTGACGGCCCAATAGTAATTGTCTTTGCGAACAATGTAAACGGCATCTTTCTCACCGGTGATCGGGCTGGCCTGAGGCGTACCTTCGCTGAAGGCATCCACCAATTCAACGCTGTTCAGCAATCCATCAAAATTAAAGCCTGCTTTGGCTTTGCGGATCTGAGTGGTGTTGGGGTTGGTGGCGCGGAACTGCTGAGACCAGTCCAGATTGGGGAAATTGCCTTCTGCAGACAGGACTGCTGTACTGTCGAGCGATCCGGTCTCTGCACCGGTGTATAGGTTGATCCCTCCGAACCCGGCCGGGGCAGCACTGTTGGTCAGCTTTTTTTCAGTCAGGGTGCTGATGCTCATGCCACGGGTGGTCAGTTTGAAGCTGACATCGTCCTTGTTTCCTGCATTGTCCTCCAGGGTAAAAGTATAATTGGTTTCACCGGCTGTTGTTTCTGCAGTCCATTCAAACGTGTAGGTCAGCCCATTCTGGTCAGCAGGATCCAGGATGAGGATGGGATTTGCGGAACCGGGTTGGTCGTTAACCTTGATTTTGGTGAAATCGACGATCTCGTCACTGCCGCCGTTTTTGCGTGCAGTCAGGGTCAAGGTTTTAAGCAGATTGTCACCTTTCGTACCCGTGATTTTAACTTTGACAGTGCTGCCTGCATTGACCGCAGCATCCCCTGTGATAAAGCCTGGGCCGGGATTCAGGGTAAAGTCAATGGAAGGGCCTGTGACGAGGTCTCCGCTTCCGTCATCGGTACAGGAAAAAATGCCGCTGACCAAAAGGCCTGCGAAAAGAAAATAAATCAGATTCTTCATGTCTTAAAAATTTTGTTTTGATCAGGAGAATGAATTACATCAGTTGTTTGAGTTTTTTGATGATGGCCAGTTCGTCGCGTAGGATGTTTGCATTGGGTACAAATGCCTTGAATTTTTCCTTGGCCAGTTTGCTGTCGAGCATGGCTTCGTCTCCGGCTTTCAGCTTGACGGATTTCATCACCGCCTCAATGGCTTTGCCACCTTTGAACAGATACTGAGTGTTGGTGTACAATACTTTAGGTTTTTCTTTCACCGTGTTTTTGTCCTGATGGACGCTGGCGATGAGGTCTGAACCGTCAAAGTAGTAGGAGCTGGTCTTTTCACCCACAGAGCTGGTTACTTTTTTTACCATCTTGCGGATATTGCCTGCATTGTCAGAGAAAAAGCCCACACTGCCTTTTTCGGCTCCCTTCAGGTTCACTGATTTTTCGACCAGATCAGCAGATGCGTCAATGCCTGCTATTTTTTCGCGGATCATGCCGCTTTCTGAAACAGCAGGGGCCGTGGTTTCTGCAGATTTTTTTGAAGCTCCGCATCCGATGGACAGCAATCCGATCATCAGCAATACGGTCAGGGGAGATAAAAATTGGAATTTCATAATAAAAAAGTTTTGTGAAAATTGAATACTTCTACGAGCTCAAAAGTAAATACAGAGCCTGCTTTTGAATACTAACTAAATGTTAAACTGTAATATTGTGCCCGGATGGAACTTACAGTTCAAAATGACCTCGTCATCGGCCTTATGTCGGGTAGTTCGCTCGATGGACTTGACCTGGCAGCCTGTAGGTTTGTGCAGGACAGTCAAGGAAATTGGACTTACCGGATCGAGGTAGCAGAGACCCAGTCCTATGCTCCGGAATGGCGGCAAAAATTATCAGATGCCATCATTCTGAACGAGTCTGATCTGCAGACACTGGATCAGGAGTACGGACTATGGCTGGGGCAGGCTGTGAAAATTTTTTGCGATCAACATAGTCTGAAGCCTGGTTTAATTTCCAGCCATGGGCATACCGTGAGACATCAGCCCGAGCAGGGCATTAGTATCCAGATCGGATCAGGAGATGAGATCCGCAAAAACTGTGGCATCCCGGTCGTTTGCAATTTCCGCTACCAGGATGTTCTGCTGGGTGGACAAGGTGCCCCACTCGTACCCATTGGAGATGAGTTGTTATTTTCCCGATTCGGATATTGCCTTAATCTGGGAGGTTTCTCCAATATCAGCTGGCGAAATCAGGGAAGGAGGCAAGCCTGCGATCTAAGTCCCTGCAATATCCTGCTGAATCGGCTGGCTGCGGAGCGGGGACTGGAATACGATGAATCAGGAGAGCTGGCTCGATCAGGCGTCCTGATCCAATCATTGTATGACAGATGGAACAGCTTCCCGTTCTTTGGTATGGAAGCTCCCAAAAGCCTGGGCAGGGAATGGTTTGAGTCGCATTATCTGGCGGATGCAGATGATCCTCAGTGGGACACAGCAGATAAACTGCGCACTGCCACCGAGCACATTGCCTTTCAGATGGCCTCCTTTATCAACAGCCATCGGGTCGGCAAGAACGATGAAATTCTGGTAACCGGAGGTGGAGCGCACAACCGCTTTTTAATGGAACGGTTCGCTGCTCTCCTTGGGCCAGGTTTGGTCCCCCTGATTCCGGATGCATTGCTCGTTTCCTTTAAGGAAGCTTTGATCTTTGCCTTCCTGGGATGGTTGAAGATACGGGGTGAGGTCAACGTCCTGGCATCTGTCACGGGTGCATCCCATGATCATTCTGCAGGAGACTTATACCCTTAGAAATTATTTGTTGAACGCCTGGTAATTGGAGTTGACTGAAATGTTGATTTCCTGAGCGATCTTGTCGCGCACCAGGGAAGGGATCTTGATGCCGTAATCTTCGCATTTTACCTTAAAATTGGATTTGCCCTGTATGCCGGCAGCGGATACTGTGAATTCTCCGGGTACAGAAATGTCTTTGGTGACTCCATGCAAGGTTAGTTTTCCCTTGATCTGAGTCTTGTACGTACCGGGTTTGGTCCATTGAATAGCAGAAGGATTCTCTATCTGACCTTTAAAAGTACTTTTGGGATATTTGGTAGACTCCAGGTAGTTTTCGTTGAAGTGCTCCTCCATGAGGGCTTTTTCAAAGCGAAACCCATTTACAAGCACTGCAAACTCAATCTGGCCGGTGGCAGCATCCACCACTGTATTGGCAGTTGAACTAACGCCTTCAATTTTCTCCAGCGAAGTTCCTCCGTTGAATTGAATAGTGGCATTTTTGGAAAAATACTTTTGACCTGATGCGCTGAAGAAAGCAATCAGGTTAAGCGCCATGGACAGAAGAAAAATTTTACTGGCTTTCATATAAATGATTGTTTGAAAGGATAACGTCAGATATACTGCAATAATTTGTGCCGTTCAAAGTATTAGGAATTATTTAAGAATTCGATCAGGGTGGCTGGACAGAAATTGTTTCCACGAGCCCGTGCGACCCTGAGATGCTGCTGTCACCGGATTCTGGCAAGTGAAACAGTAGGCCGCTGCAAGAGCATCGGATGCATCCAGATAACTGCTTTCAATCTGGTATTGCAACAATCTGGAAATCATTTCAGCTACCTGCTCTTTGCTTGCGTTACCATTGCCCGTCACGGATTTTTTTATTTTTTTGGCTGAAAACTCGTGTATTTCGGCACCCATCACGATGGCTGCTGCGATGGCCACGCCCTGGGCTCTGCCCAGCTTGAGCATGGATTGGGGGTTCTTGCCATAAAAGGGGAGTTCGATCGAAAGGATACCGGTCTGATATGCTTCGATCAATTCCTGCACCTGAAGGAATATCTCGCGCAGTTTGGAAGAATCATCCGGCAATTTCGCCAGTCGCATCACATTGCAATCCAATACCCGGGTGCGCGACCCGTCGTGTTCGAGGATCCCGTATCCCAGGATCTGGGTGCCCGGGTCGATGCCTAATATCCTTTTTTTGTCCAATCCCATAAAATCCAGGGGCAAATGTATGATATTTTTTCAGCCTGTTTAAAGTCCTGCTTGTCACCTGCTTCCTTATTGTCACTTGGATGCTCACTTCAAAATGTCCATCCAGTGCGTACTAAGCCAAAGCGGCCAGTCGTTTGCAAAGTGGAGGATAAGTATAAAAGAACTGAATTTAAATTTACATTGTTAACATTGAAATGATGCGATTGACTGTTTTGTTATTCCTTTTTTCTGCAGTTTGGCTGCGGGCAGTTGGGATGAATGTCCCTGCAGAGTCTGAAGCGCCCTATAGGATTGGGGAAAAGATCACCTATAAACTCTTTTACAACTGGAACTTTGTGTGGCTTGCAGCGGGTGAGGTTGTCTTTGAGATCAAGGACGAGGGTGATTTGTATCACGTTGAGGTCACAGGCAAGACCTATCCCAATTACGAGTGGTTCTACAAAGTGCGCGACAAGTATCACAGCTACATTGACAAAAAGACTCTGCTGCCCAAACTGTACATCCGGGATGTCCAGCAAGGCAGCTACGTTCATTATGAAAAGATCGAGTATGACCACATTCATAAAAAGATGACGAGTTATACAGGACGCAGCATGAAAGAAGCCAAGCCCAGGGTTTTGGATATGAAAGAGCAGTGTTACGATCTGGTGTCCACCTTTTACCATTTGCGTGGATACAATCTGGGGCTGTTTAAACTTGAAAAAAAGTTGGATTTTAAGATGGTCCTGGACAACAGGATTTACGATCTGGGCATCAGATTGAACAAGCAACACAATAAACTGGATGTGCGGGAGCATGGTAAATTCCGTGCGCTGGAGTGTACCGGTCAGGTTGTGGAGGGCCATGTCTTTGGAAAGAATACCAATCTGAAGCTTTACGTAGGGGATGATGAGAATAAGCTTCCTTTGCTCATCGAATCCCCTCTATCCGTTGGTTCCGTCAAAGCAGTCCTGGTGCGCAGCGAGAACCTCAAATATCCGATGCACTCCAAACTCTGAAAAAATTAATGAAAAGTTACCTTTGGGTTATTTCCTGTATCCTTTGCTTTGGTTTGGGCCTTTGGATGGGTGTCAGGCTGTCCAGGCCTGCTGAAGATCACCGCAAGGAAGACGCAGTGGTCATGTTGAACAGCATGAAGGACGTGCTCAAAGTAACCACAGTGGAGGCTGAGATCAGCGAACTGCTTACACAGCAAAGTTATTATTGGTTTGATATCAGTCCCTTCCGCAAGTCCGCGATCGTCAGAGTGCGCGCCACAGTCCACGCTGGTTTTGACCTGGACAGCAGCGTGGTCCGGATCGATGAGGCAGGCAGAAAGGTAATCCTGCGACTGCCATCAGAACCTAGGATCCTGTCAGTGGATCAGAAACTGGATTATTACGATCTCCAGCAAGGTAGTTTCAATGCCTTCACTGCCGATGAGCTCACGCTTTTGCAGGACAAGGCCAGAGACCTGATCCTTCGCTCTGCCATCAAGGGAGGCGTGTTGGATCGTGCGCGCAAGAGACGTGCTGACATCATGGCAAGTCTCCAGGCCATGGCGTCATCCTCCGGATATGAGCTTCGGACTGAAAAAATGCCCGATCCTCCGTCAGGTTTAAGGGGCTAGGACCAATGGCCCATATTTCTATCTTTTCAGAATATTATTTCGAATCTGGTTCCTTTAAATTTATTTTATTATTTTTAATTCTGAAATAATTCAGATAAATTAAATTTCATTCTGCAAATAATCCGATTTATATTTTTGAATTTCAATTTCTTTCTGAATCTTAATTTTATTTTAACATTTTGAATGGATCATTCTGAAATATTGTGACGTTATATGATCACATGAGATAAATAAAAAGGCTTCGTTTTTAAATTGGGATAGGATTCCCACAGGGATTAGGAAAAGTCACCTGCCGCTCGGCGGGTGACTTTTTTTTATGGACATCCGTGTCTAAGGTTTTCCTGAAAATAATGAATGACACCTAAACAGAATGCCAGCCGTTTTCAAGTATAAAGGAGGGCGTAATACTGCCCGTCCTGTGATGGTGAATTTTAATTTGGCCGGTATTTTGTTCATTTAGCTATCCAGTCTGGCCTGAAGTTCCTGCAGGATCCAGGCGAATTCTTTTAAGATCATGGCGGTAGCTCCCCAGACCCAGGCACCATCCAGCTCAAATCCCTTGACGCGTATGGATTGTGCATAACTGGTCTGCATCTC
The DNA here is from genome assembly GCA_029572935.1 of Bacteroidota bacterium. Lineage (GTDB taxonomy): Bacteria > Bacteroidota > Bacteroidia > Chitinophagales > Saprospiraceae > Vicinibacter. Next base: position 63,714 of record JAKQHM010000038.1, on the reverse strand, counting down.
GCGGTGTGAATAGAGATTGGGGTTTCGCAAATCCTGCAGAGGGCATTTGAGCAGGCTCTGGACTTCGGCATGTTCGATCCGAAAATTATGAGGACCGTCATACCATCCGACGAAGGGATTGACCAGAAATTTGCTGACCGGAATATATAGGGGAGATAAAGAACCCACGATCTGTATGTTTTGTGCAGGAAGGCCAATTTCCTCCTGGGTTTCGCGCAATGCAGTAAAGGCCAGATTGGGATCAGCCGGATCTTTTTTACCTCCCGGAAGGCTGACCTGTCCCTTATGAGGGTCCTTTGGGTGGGACTGCCGCGTGATCAGGGGAAAGAACGGGCCCTGTTCCGAATCCATGATCAGGATCATTACAGAAGCTTCAGCATGGTCATATGCGGGATTTTCCTTCAGGCGTCCCGGCAGTGGTGCAGCATCTGCATGAGCGGACATCCCGGGAAGGGGTTCCGTGAGCCGCAAGGCCAGTTTTTCAATAAAATTCTGAATGGGCACGGGTTGCAAACAAGCTCCGGGCCTTACTTGTTCGATTTCTTGAGATAGGCTTCCAGCGCCATGGCCATGGATGGGGTTTCAGGCGTGGGTGCCTTGATGTCCAGGATCAGGCCGGCGTCTTCGACAGCCTGAGCGGTCGAATTGCCAAAGGCGGCGATCCGTGTGGGACCTTGCTCGAAATCGGGAAAATTCTCGAACAGGGACTTAATGTCCAGCTGACTAAAAAAAACGAGAATATCGTATTTGATGTCCTTGAGGTCTGACAGGTCAGCACTTACTGTGCGGTACATAACGCTTTCGTAAAATTTAATCTTGGTCGTACGGAGGAACTCTGCGGAATCATTTTTACCCGTATCGGAACAAGGCATCAAAAATGTACCTGCGTCCTTGTGCTTGTTGAAATAGTTGGCCAGATCGGCTATGCTTTTGGTTCCGTGAAAGACCTTGCGCTTGCGGTAAATGATGAATTTCTGAAGGTAGTTGGCGATTGCTTCCGTACCACAGAAGTATTTGGTCATCTCTGATATCCGGGAGCGCATCATTTCACAAACCTTGAAATAATGATCTACCGCGTTTTTGCTGGTAAAAATCACACAGGGAAAATCTTCCGGACGGATGCGCTGTCTTCTGAATTCTTTTTCCGGCAGGGGATCTACCTGAATGAAAGAACGCCAGTCAACCTGGATCTTATACTTTTCTTCGATGTCGAAATAGGGTGATCTTTCCGGCTTGGGTTGGGAGACCAGGATGGATCTCACCTTTTTCACTCTGTCAGCATCCGGGGTCGCAATGGTAGTCGTTTTTGTCGGCATTTACTGCGGCTTTTTGTACCCCTCACTTAAGTCGTCCTGTCGATAAAACTGTACAACAGCAAATAGGGGGCTATTTCGAAGGTGCAAAGGTACAACAAAAAATGGATTAACGAATTTTGCCATAGATTGGAAGCCAATAATATTTCTTTCGCCTGACGAAACAAGTAAGCAATGACAAGCAATACCGCAAGGCCATATAAAAAACGTCGGGCAATGTCCGGACTGGTAAAGGCCATTACAAAATCGGCGGGTATAAGCAGAATGCTGAAAATGCTTCCGAAGCTCACGATGTTGAACAGATACCTTTCCGCCTCGCGCTGGAATCCAAAAATATAGGAAAGTAAGCGCACAGACAAATGTCTGATAACGTAAATCCCTGTAATAAAAATAGTAATATATAAGAGATAAAAATAATGTAAAGGTCCGTGAAACAACTGGATGCCCAGAAAAAGGAAGATGGCAAATCCTGCGAAATAGAGACCGTACAGGATAAAAATGATCACATTGTTTTCCTCTCTGGCCTCGCGGTAGAGAACACTGGCCAGATTGAGGTTGAAATTGCTCCTGAACAGGCGGGACACGAAACTCCGGTTGAGGTTGAGCGCGATCGCAAGCATGAAGGTGAGGAAGAGAAGCAACCAAAAGAGAAAATTACGGATCTCGGTCGGATCGGCAGGAGAGTTGAGTACTTTGTGCACCCAGTCGCGCAAACCGGATTCAGTGACTTCGGGAGTCTGATCTTCAAAGGCTGGCCTCAGGTCAAAGGGATTTCTGAGGACAGCAGAGTCTACAATGGTCTCACCATCTGCTTGGGATGCTTCAGATTCGGTCTGGCTTTTTCTGAGATCAAAGGGATTGGACGCCTGGCCTGAAACTCCGGCTGATGATACCATCAGCATCAGAACCAGGAGTTTAACTGCCATCAGGGCCTGGTGCATGTGCTCAGGGACAAATGAATTTAAAACCAATGCCGTGTATGTTGTCAATTTTGATGGAAGGATCTTCGCTGAGGTATTTGCGCAACCTCGAAATGAATACATCCAGGCTTCTGCCCATAAAATAATCGTCTTCGCCCCACAGGTTTTCGAGGATCAGGGATCTTTTAATCACCTTGTTTTTGTGCTTGATCAGGAAATCGAGCAGTTCGCTTTCGCGCTGGGTCAATACGCGCACGTTGTTGTCCCGTATCAGTTGGTACTCCAGCGGCAGATATTTGTAGCTGCCTATCATGACCTCCTGTTCCTGAGATGGTGCTTCAAATACGCGGCTTCTGCGGAGGAATATTTCAATCTTCAGGATCAGTTCCTCGATACTGAATGGTTTGGTGAGGTAGTCATCCCCACCTAGTTTGAGGCCGTGAATCCGGTCCTCTTTCAGCGACTTGGCGGTTAGGAAGAGGATGGGGATCTGCTGGTCTCTTTTGCGGATGTTTTCAGCGAGGGTGAATCCATCCATTTCAGGCAGCATGACATCGAATATGCAAAGGTCGAATTTATCCTTCTTGTAAGCCTCCAGCGCTTCAGCGCCTGTGACGCTGTGATGCACGTCATAGCCCTGCAGCTCCAGGTGGTCTTTGGTGATAAAGCTGAGGGTCTCGTCATCCTCGGCATACAGAATTTTTGCTTTTTTCATTCAAAACTGTTTTTGCAGGTTATAAATACACTTGTACCTTCCCCGTAAACGCTCTGCAAATTAAGTTCAAATTCGTGAGCGTCACAAATTCTTTTTACATAATACAAACCGATTCCAAAGCCTTTGACGTTGTGCACGTCTCCGGTGGACACCCTGTAAAATTTCTGAAAGAGTTTGGCCTGGTCCTCATCCGGAATCCCAACTCCCTTGTCGCGGATCTCTATTTCAAGACTTTTTCCTCTGTTTCGGGTAAAGATGCTGATCTCAGGTACCTTTTTACTGTACTTGATGGCATTGTCCAGAAGGTTGGTGATGATGTTGACCATGTGAAAACGGTCCGCCATGATCTTATCGGTCCTTGCATCCAGGTGCATTTCAAGACTACCACCCTCGTCGCCCAGGCGAAAGGCATATTGCTTGCTGCACTGGCGGATCAGCTCATTGACGCTGATCTCTTCCTTTTTAAGCTGGAAAGTGGAAGATTCCATTTTGGCGATCTGCAGCACCTTTTCTACCTGATCATTGAGTCGTTTATTTTGGTCGCGGATGATCTGGGCATATTGGCTCAGCCTTTTGTCCTCCTCAATGAGGGGGTGATGCAGCAGGACGTCGGAAGCGATCTTGATCGAGGATATTGGCGTTTTGAATTCATGGGTCATATTGTTGATGAAGTCGCGCATCAGCTCAGAATATCTTTTTTGTCTGAGGATCACAAAGATCGCAGCCGTAAAGATCAGACAGGCAATGAAGATCAGTCCGGACGATAAAACAAGGGGTTTCATTTCTTTGAACATCAGCGACTCCATTTCCGGGAAACGGACGACGAAATAATAGGACTGGGCTTTTTTTCTGCCCTTGCGCTTTTTGACCACCGGTGGATCATTGGCTTTGGTGGAAAGACAGCATTCGCTGATGATCAGTTCGTTGGTGTTGCAGTCGTATATCCCATATTCAAATACGGTGTTGATGCCTTGTTTGTCCAGTTCTGTTTCCAGGTAGGTCTGGAGAATGGTCTGATCAATGGGAGAGTTTACATTGACCTCGTACACATGCTGGGAGTCTCTTTTGATCAGGTCCTTTTCGGGGAGTTTGACCTCGTTGTACTTGGCGATTTCGGCTGCTGTGTTGCGCAGGGCAATACTTACGGACCTGTGGAATTCAGCTTCTTCCTTGTTGTAATTTTTATATATATAAATGCCCTGCGTGATGAAAACGCCAATGATGATGAGGAAGCCGAGGGTGACGAGTATTTTGATTTTGAATGCGGACATGACAAAGGCTGAAAGACTAAGTCGCCTCAAAGATAAAGACTAAAACGGCTTGGGAGCTCGCAAAGTATTTACGGTGTAACTGGCCAACCCACCTGTGACCCGGATCATTCCCCTGAAACACGGGGAGCCCGGAGGGTGAAGACCCGGCTGATGTTGAATCCAAAGCGGATATCGCCTTTTTCCCATCTGCCGGAGGTTTCCGCGACAAATCCTTTTTCGATCATCGATGTGGAGTTGGTAAAATGCAGTTGGAATACATGTCCGCCGGTTTCAATATCCAATCCGATGGACAGTGAGTTCTGGAATCCTTCTGCCAGCTGGTTGGGCAATACATAAATATATTCCGCATTAACTGCAATCCTTTTGCTGATCTTCTGACGTATGCCTGCTCCCAGTGCAAAAACATCGTTTTTTTCGGCACGGGTGGCCACCAGGTTGCGGTGTACCAAAGTGGGTGATAGCTGAAGGGTAAAACCTTCCGAAAATTTTCTGGCCAACAGTAATTGAAAATGATAGTACAGGCGGGAAGAAAATAGGTTATCCCGGTCGGGGTCGGGCCAGCGGTTGGTTTTGATGGCGGATCCGGCTACCAGACTCATGGAAAGCGGGATATTTCTTTTGCCCTTGCTTTGTCTAAGAAACCTGTATTTGGCGTAAAAATCATAGGTTTTTTCAAAATTAGACCTTCCCAGTCCGATCTGGAGGTTGCTGGTGAGGCCGTAATCAAAACCCAGTCGCATGGTGGCCTGATCCAGTCCGAAAAACTCATAAGCACCGCCATTGATAAAACCAAACCTGTGCAGGATCTTAAAATCCAATACGCCCGGCGCTGTGTGTTCGATGGAATGGAGGTTGATGATCCTGTTTGTCTTGAAGGCTGCGGTGGCATATTGTGTGGGATTTGGGTCTTCTCCCAGCAAGGAGAGCAGATCCTGGTCCTGGGCACTCAGAACGCTCCATGTGTGCAGTAAAAGGCAAAGGACGGCCCCTGTTTTTCTTAAGTTCATGTTCATTTCATTCACTGATTGAGTACGATGCAACGGTCTAAAACAACGTCCATCAGTTTGCCGGAGCATTTACATTTCAGTTTGATGGGATCTCCGACGGGATAACGGGGATGTTTGACCCCTGGCTGCTTTTCAAACTCACAGATGATGCCCTGGTCCAATGGCCCGGCTTTGAGCTGAACTCCCGTGAACTCATTAGCCTCAACCAGAGTGCCCATGATCGTACCTGAGATTTCAATCACCTTGTTCAGGTATTTTTGATTGGCTGTTTCTTCGTTGGCCTCATATTCTTGAAAAAGTTGTTCTGCCGTAACCGAAAGATCAGAGGATCGGTCCTCCGTTTTCGTGGCAGGTTTATTGTACAGGTAATAGGCAAAGCCTCCTGCGAGCAAAGCGACGATCAGGGCCGGGACGAGGATTTTCTTAAGCATGCTGTTATGATTTTGAATTTTTTTTTAATTGTTCTTGGCTCCTTCCTCAATCCAGATCCGTACAATGTCGATCTGGGATTGGGGCAACCTGGCGGATCCGCTGGGCATAGCCGTCCATCTGGAATCATGTGTTATACTACCCAGCAGGGAACCATCATTTACATACAGGATCAATTTGGGATAGCCTTCCAGGATCACATTGCCCAGACGGGCGGCATCGGAATGGCAGACATAGCAATTGTTGCGGATCAGGGGTTCCACGTCCTTTGAATATGAAATATTGCTGCGAGGCCCACCCGTATCCGGGTACAATTCCTCTTCGTTGTCATAATAGCAGGCGGTGAGTAAAAAGAGAACCGAACAGCTTATCCAAAACGATTTTCTGGCCATATAGCTCATTAAGTCAGACGATTAATTTATAGAACTATATAGCCACCAGATGCATCGCATGCCGTAGAAAGCCATCAGTTCAATGGTACAAAATTAGAGATTCAAGTCCATCCGCAGGGGCATTCCTTGAAAATTCCTATTGAGCCCTCCCGGCAGTTCCAATGTTATAAAGATCGGCACTAAAAGCAACCCATGTCAGATTTTGACAAGGGGTCGTTGTTTGGAAAACACATGCCTGATAAAACCCTCTGTGGTTTGTATCTCAAAAGATTGGGATCCCTGAGACCATTGCTGAGGAAAGCTGTCAGTGCATCTACCTCTTGCGGACTGAGGTTGAGTGGGCTGAGGAAGGGATGAAGTTGTTCCTTGGGGACACGGGTATTTTCCGGAACTCCCTTGTTGAAATATTCGACGACCTCTTTCAGGGTTTGTTTACTGCCTCCATGGAAATAGGGACCTGAATCGCCCAGATTGTAAAGTTGAGGTGTGCGGAATTTGTATAAATCCTCTTGTTGCAGTGTAAATCCTCCACGGCCGCGGTTTCGGGCATCGTTGATGGAAGTTTTCAGTCCGCCGTGTTCAAAGAGGTCATCCACACCCAAAGCAGCAAAGGTCATGGATCCCAGATTTTTTTCAAAATGGCAGGAAACACAGCTGGCTTTGCCAAAAAATAATTTCGCACCTTCCTTTTCCTGATCGGTCATGGCAGCATGATCGCCACGCAACCATCTCTGGAATGGAGCCTGGCTGGTGGTCAGGGATCTGAGATAGGCTGAAATGGCAAAACTGGCCGTTTTCCGGCTGTAGCGTTCAGATTCGGGAATGTCCGGAAAAGCCTTGTCAAACATTTCCTTGTACCCTGCATCTTCTACGATCTGTCTGGTAAAGTTCATGCGATGGACGATCAGGCCTTCGATGTTCTGACCCTCCAGGGCGCCCAGGCGTTCGTGGTTGCGGGCAGTGCCCGGATCGGTTTTCCCCCAAACGGCCTCCGTACCTGTGTTTTTGCCTTCCGACCCAAAAGAGCCGTTCCACATGGTATTCTCTACGAATGCCACATTGAGGGTAGCCAGGGGTCTGGCACCTTGCGCATCGATGCTGTCAGAAGGATAAACGGGATGTTTGATTCTCTTCTCTCCATGAAGACCAAAGCCATAACCTCCGTCTGCGATTCCCTGCATCCGTCCGGGTCTGAATCCGGATTCAGGTACGTGGCAGGAGGAACAGGTAAAGGTAAATCGGTTATTAAAATTTTTGGCTTCATTGGCAAATACCGGTTCGAAAAACAACAGATTGCCAAGCGCTATTTTTTCCCGTGTCAGGGGATTGTGGGGAGATTGGGGTATTTTATCGAATTCGTGAGATTCGGGAAGGATATAATGGTCCGGGTTGCCTATGGTTTGTAAAAGTTGCTGATCCAAGGGGTCTGGACCTTCGTGCGAGCAGGCCCATGGGGACAGGACCACTAGGAGCCACAGTGCCAATCTGATGGTTTTCATTTGATACAAGTTTGCTTAGGTTGGCAAAGTTATACAGAAATTTCATTCAATTTTAACATATTAATATAAAATTTAATATGATTGCTTAAAAATGGATGAATGGGGCAAAAAAATGGATGAAAGAAGACTCAGTGAACTGTTATTGTCTGCCGACCAAGTTGCTCAGCCCGGGGTGAAGATGAGGGTTACAGGCCAAGATGTGTCCCAGAAAGGTGGGTTCTGGTTCGCCATGAAGCCCGGTGACGATCCCTCCTGCTTCGCGTACCAGCACGATACCCGCTGCTACATCCCAGGCGTTGATGGATCCCTCGTAATATCCATCGAATCTGCCACAGGCGGTGTAGGCCAGATCGATGGCTGCTGAACCCAGGCGACGAATGCCCCGAGCTTCCCGGATCAGTTTATCCAGAGTGGCCACAAGTTCCTCAATGTGTTCCCTGCGATAGGGAAATCCGGTGGCGATGACGGACTCCCCGATATTCCGGTTTTTGCTCACTTGGATGGGATTTCCATTGAGCCAGGCGCCCCCGCCTTCCCATGCATAAAAATGTTCCTCTGCCATGATGTGGCTGATGACACCCAAAACGGGTTTGCCCTTTTCGAGCAGGCCTATGCTGACGGCGAAGACAGGTATCCGGTGAATGAAATTGGTAGTGCCATCCAGCGGATCGATCACCCAGGTATAAATGGACTTTCTGTTCTGGTCCACAGTGTTCTCCTCGGTCACAAAACCTGCATCCTCCAAAAGTGGCCTTAGTCCCTGAACAATGATCTCCTCGGCCTTTCGGTCCACATAGGTCACGAGGCTGTGAGGCTCTTTGGTGATGATATCTGATTGGGAGAATTGGTGTAGTTCCTGACGGATAAAGGCCCCTGCGCGTTTGGCTGTTTCCAGGACTGCCAGGGTAAGGGCTTGGAGATCGGGATGGGTCAATGGATCGGATTTTTTAGGCCCGGATTATTCCGAAGCCTGGATCAGACTTAAACCTTTAAAAACTCTTAATGTTTGATGCGGAGTAAAACCACACACAAAATAATCATGATACGCACAGCAAAAGCACAATGGATGGGATCCGGTAAGACCGGACATGGTAACCTGACTACCCAAAGCGGGATCCTCAATCATACCCAGTATTCATTCAGTTCGAGATTTGAGTCCGGCATTGGGACCAATCCGGAAGAACTCATAGCATCGGCCCATGCAGGTTGTTTCACCATGAAGCTCAGCTTTGTTCTTGGCGAGGCAGGGTTCACTCCTGAATTGCTCGAAACCGAGTGCAAGATAAAATTTGAAGCGGGCTTGATCGTAAGTTCTCATCTGGTCCTCAAGGCACAGGTGTCGGGCATCAGTCCTGAGGTTTTTGCAGCATCTGCCGAGAATGCAAAACTGAATTGTCCTATCTCCAAACTCCTGAATACGGAGATAAGCCTGGAGTACGAACTGGTGTAAGTACTTCATTCCTTTATTACTCTGGTTCTAAAGTATCTGATCAACCTAAATAAGGTTTTAGATACTTGCGAGCTTTAATGCAATCCAGCCCTGATCAGATCAGGCGCATTGACTAGGGATGATTTTGTGGTTACCCGGTGGTTCAGGTTTTTTCCCAGTTTCGGTATTCGGCTGTTTGTTCGAAATGGAATTTAAAGAGGGTCTCATGAGCCATTGAAAGTTCCTCACCCCGTCTGTCCATGACAATGCGCGCGGTATCAATAAAGGCTCTCATCGAATGGGTGGTAAATCCCGATGCACCACCCCAGGCAAAATCGGGAATAAAAGGCCTGGGGTATCCGGATCCGAAGACATTCGCTCCAGCGCCTACGACAGTCCCTGTGTTGAACATGGTATTGATGCCGCATTTGGCATGGTCGCCCATCACCAATCCGCAAAACAGACTGCCTGTGGCTTCGAATCCACCCTTTGCATAATCCCAGAGTTTGACTTGCTGGTAGGTATTTTTCAGGTTTGAGGAATTGGTATCTGCTCCCAGATTGCACCATTCCCCTATTACGGAGTTGCCCAGATAGCCATCGTGAGCCTTGTTGGAATTAGACTGGAAGACCACATTCTGTATCTCACCGCCCACCTTGCATCCCGGCCCGATGGTCGTAGGGCCATAAATTTTGGCCGCCATCTTGACCAGGGCGTTTTCGCAGAGCGCGAAGGGACCTCTGATCACACTGCCCTCCATAATCTCCGCCCCCCGGCCGATGTATATCGGTCCGGTCAGGCTGTTGAGTGTGACACCTTCGAGTTTTGCACCTTCTTCTATAAAAAAGCGGTTGCCCAGGACCAGATTGGTTCCGGATGGATGAAATCCGGTCCGCTCTGACGTGATCCATTCAAAATCGCGTTCCATTTCATTTCCGTTCATTTGGAAAATCTCCCAGGTGTGGACCAGCCGGTTTACGGGAAAAGGGCAAACAAGTGGAGTGAGATGTTTCAGGATGGAAGGAAGGCCTGTCTCTGCTGCTACCAGATCCTTGTACTGCGGCAGGGCAGCTTCCGCTTTAAATCCCAGCCATTGGCCCTGATCGTCTACTGCCAGGCTGCCTTCCGGAAGAGAGATCAGCCAGTTTGCCAGATCCTGATGGGGTAAAAGATTGCCTGGTACGATCAGACAGGCTGAATCGGCAAGAGGGGGTTTGAAAAGCAGATTAAGTGGATCGGCACAGAGATGAACTGGTTCTTTTTGGGTGTATCGCTGCCATTTCTCGGAAATCCGCAGGATACCCAGGCGAAGGTCTGCAACGGGTCTGAAAGCGGTTAAGGGCCACATCCGCCTGTTGGCGATGGGGTCGTCAAATAAAACTATATCCATGACTGAGGGCTTGGATTAAGCCGCTCAAGTTAGGAATTCTTGGAAAACTTGGAGAATTTCTTGTTGAACTTGTCGATACGACCGGCTGTGTCGACGAATTTCATCTTACCGGTGAAGAAAGGATGGGATTTTGAAGAAATCTCCAGACGTACCAACGGATATTCATTGCCATCCTCCCAAGTGATGGTTTCCTTGGTGGCAGTACAAGATTTGGTCAGGAAAGCCTCGTTACAGGAAAAATCCTTAAACACGACGAAGCGGTAGTTGGCTGGATGGATATCTTTTTTCATAACCGGGTCTAAAAAATGGACCGCAAAGATAATATTTGTTTCAATCCTGAAGAAATATATTTTTTAGAGGAGCATGGAGATGAGTTTGTCCACGCTCAGCCCGTCTGCTTCCGCTTTATAGTTGACCACGATCCGGTGTCTGAGTACCAGACCTGCAATAGCTTGGACGTCTTCGATATCCGGGCTGTATTTGGCTTTCAGTGCGGCATGGCATTTTGCACCCAGGATCAGGTTTTGGGAAGCTCTCGGGCCGGCACCCCAGCTGACATAGTCGTTTACTTCCTTTGTGGCCCTTTCTGTACCGGGACGGGTACGCGACACCAGGCTTACAGCGTATTCCAACACGTTATCGGCAACCGGGATCTTGCGGATGACCTTTTGGAAATCAAGGATTTCACTGGCGGTCAGGATGGGTTTTAATTCTGTTTTCTGGGTACTGGTGGTTTGTCTGACCACCTGAAGTTCCTCCTGGTAGCTGGGGTAATCCAGGGGTATATTAAACATAAACCGGTCCAGCTGGGCTTCTGGAAGGGGGTAGGTACCTTCCTGTTCGATGGGGTTCTGGGTAGCCAGAACAAAAAACGGACTGGGCAACTCATGTCGGGTACCACCTACGGTGACATACCGTTCCTGCATGGCTTCCAGCAGGGCCGCCTGGGTTTTGGGTGGAGTACGGTTGATTTCATCCGCCAGTACAATATTGGCGAACAGAGGGCCTTTGTTGAATTTAAAATGCCGGTCCTCGTCCAGGATCTCGGATCCCGTGATGTCTGAAGGCATCAGGTCGGGAGTGAATTGTATCCTTTTAAAACTCAGATCCAATACATTGGCCAGTGTATTGATGAGCAGGGTCTTGGCCAGACCCGGTACACCTACCAGCAGGCTGTGGCCATTGGAAAAGAGGGAGATCACGGTAGCCTTGATGACATCATCTTGTCCCACAATCACCTTGCCCACTTCTGAGCTGAGGTTTTTATAGGATCTGGAAATTGCATCAATGGCTTCTACGTCGGATGAATACTGCATATGTTTGTTGAGAAATGAGCTGCAAAAAAAGGGAAAACGGAGGATATAACGTCAGAAAAGGGCTTTTAGTTTTGGCCGATCCTGCTGAGGAACTCTTCTTCGGTAAGGATCTCAACGGTTCCCAGTTTTTTTGCCTTTTCCAGTTTGGATCCGGCATCTGTGCCTACCACGAGTATGTTGAGCTTGCCGGAAACACCCGACAGGTTTTTTGCACCAGCCTTTACGGCCAGTTCTTCTGCACTTTTGCGGTCCAGGCTGAGGAGTGTGCCTGTAAAAAGGATGGTTTTTCCGGCAAGTGGGGCATCTTCGGCAGCCCGGAAGGGTCTGTCTTCTTCCGTCTGTTGCATGTTGACTCCGTATTCTTCCATTTTTCGGATCATTTCCCGGTTTGCGGGATCGCTGAAAAAGCGAATGATGTTTTCTCCCACCACCGGACCTACGTCCTTGATGGAAGTAAAGTGGTCTATGGTCCAATCTGCCAGATCGGGCAGGTATTCTAGATGTTCTGCGATGAGTTTGCTGATCTTTCTGCCCAGGTGGTGGATACACAAGCCATGCAGCAGCCTGTGGATCGGATTCTTTTTGGCTTTTTCGACCGCCATTTTGAGGTTTTCTGCCGATTTGGGGCCCAAACCTTCCAGGTTGGCTACTTGTTGGAAATCCAATCGGTAAATATCGGACATGTCCCTGATCATACCCAGCTGGTAAAATCGTTCGATCAACGAAGCGCCAAGGCCGTCGATGTCCATGGCATCTTTTGATACGTGGTGGATCAGCTTCTGTATCATTTGTGCAGGGCAATGCAAGTTGGGACATCGCCAGGCTGCTTCATCTTCTTCTCGCACCAGATTGGTACCGCAATCCGGACAATGATCCGGAAACCGAACGGGCATTGCATGGGGCGGTCTTTTTTCCGGAAATACTTTTACGATATAGGGAATGACATCTCCAGCTCTTTCCACCAGCACCGTGTCCCCGATGTGGATGTCTCTGGATCGGATGAAATCTTCGTTGTGCAGGGAAATACTGCTCACAGTGACTCCGGCGAGCTGCACCGGGTCGATTTTGGCCACTGGCGTGATGGAACCGATTTTTCCTACCTGATATTCTACGTTTCTCAATACGGATGTCGCCTGCCTGGCCTGAAATTTAAAGGCTACGGCCCATCGGGGGTGGTGAGAGGTATAGCCGCATTTTTCCTGAAGTTCCAGATCGTTGAGCTTGATCACCATTCCGTCAAGTTCGTAATCATAAGAGTCCCTCTGTGCGGCCCAGGACTCAATAAATGAAAACACCTCATCGATCCCGTGACACTTCTTCTTTTCCACCGTGGGCACCTTGAAGCCGAGGCTATGGACATAATTCATGAGATTTTCCTGGGTTTTCCAATCCGGAATCCGGTTGATTCCATTTTCGTCTTCAGCAAAACCCAGCTGAAATACAAAAAGGTCCAGTTTGCGCGAGGCCGTTTCGGCCGGATCCTTGGTCCTCAGCACACCTGTGGCGGCATTGCGTGGATTGGCCAGGAGGGGCAAGCCATCCTGTTCTCGCTCCTGGTTGAGGCGATTGAATACATCTTTTCTGATCAAGGCTTCCCCACGGAGTTCTGCACGGAAAATTCCCTTTTTAGAGAAGGCTGCGGTGAGGGGCAGCGATCGGATTGTGCGTGCGTTGGGGGTCATTTCCTCACCTCGCGCACCGTCTCCCCGGGTGGCAGCACGAACCAGGACATCCTTTTCATAGACTACAGCCAGGCTTCCTCCATCAAACTTAGGCTCTACCATATATTCCAGCCTGACGCTCTCGGCCAGACCACAAAGTTTGTGGATTCTTTTGTCGAATTCCCTGAGGTCTTCGATGCTGTAGGTGTTGTCCAGAGACAGCATAGGGGTGAGGTGGGGCACGGATTCAAAACTGGGACTCAGATCCGAAGCCACTCTCCGCGTAGGAGAGTCGGGTGTAATCCATTCCGGATGCAGTTCCTCAGTACGCTCCAGCAATTTGTAAAGCATGTCGTATTCGTAATCCGAAATAAGCGGATTGTTTTCAACATAGTACTGTCTTTCATGAAAGCGGAGGACATCGCGCAAGTCTCCGCACATCGCCAGGTCCGGGACTGTCTGCATATGATGGAAAGCAGTATGATCCGGAATTTTTACCGGGCCGTTTTGATCTTTATGCTGTGTCATACAGTATGAATGAACAGGCAAATCTAAGCCTTAATGGGGCATTGCAAAGGCAAATCTGAAACAGAGAGACAAGGGCATTGGAACAGTCCGAAACAAAACGAGCCGGCAATTCCATTGGTTCAGAACGATGACCCATCTTTTGCCATTCCATAGGCCGGCACAGGTACTGATTTTTGTCATCTTTGCCAGGGGGACCCGTATATTTGCGAAGCCGAAATCAGCAGATTGACAGTTGATTTCAAACAAGTTTTTAGAATTTTATTTCACATGCACCATCAAAAATTCAGCAATCCAATTCAAAGCGATGAAAACAAAACACTGGACAGGCCTAGCCCTGATCACTGCCATGAGTATAAGTTGTATGAATGATCAAAAACCGCAAGCCAATGTTGCGGTCGGACCCGCCATTTCGGAACCCTGGACAGGTCCTTATGGAGGAGTACCCGCATTTGACAAGGTTCGGGTAGAGGATTTTCTCCCTGCCATAGAATCAGCCCTTGCCGAAAAAAGAAAGGAGATCGAGGCTATTGCTGCACAGTCAGACGCCCCTGATTTTGCCAACACGCTGGAAGCCCTTGAGAAGACAGGATCCTCACTCAAAAGGGTGCAGGCGATCTATTACATCTGGACGAACAATATGTCTTCTCCGGAGATGGAGTCATTGCAGACCCAGATCGAACCCAGATTTGCAGCCTTTCAGGATTCCATTATTCAAAACAAAGCCTTGTTTGACCGGATCGACGCGGTATATCGCACTGCAGACCGAAGTCTGCTCACGGCCGAGCAGCAGAGACTATTGGATCGCGTTCACACCCAGTTTGTTCTCGCCGGAGCGCGGTTGGATGACGAATCCAAGAAAAAGGTAGCTGATATCAATCAAAAACTGGCGGAACATTTTACACGTTTCATGCAAAATCTGATGGCAGACGAGTCAGAAAAATTTGTCGAAATATCTTCTGAAGCTGATCTGGCCGGACTGCCTGAAAACATCAGGGCTGCTGCAGCCGCTGCAGCAGAGGAAAGAGGCTTGAAAGGAAAATGGGTCATTGCCAACACGCGCTCTGCCGTGGAACCCTTTCTCAGTTTTGCAAACAACCGGGAATGGAGGAAGAAAGTATGGACCATGTTCATCAACAGAGGAGACAATGGCGACAAAAATGACAACAATGCTATCATTCCGCAAATCCTCAAACTTCGCGCTGAAAGGGCCAAAATCATGGGTTTTCAGACGCATGCTCATCTCAGACTCGCAGATAAGATGGCCAAGACCCCTGAAAATGCTATGGCTTTGATGGAATCAGTATGGCCCGCTGCGATCGACAGGGTAAGGGAGGAAGTGGCAGACATGCAGAAAATAGCCGATCAGGAAAAAGCCGGTATCCGCATTGAGCCCTGGGACTACCGATATTATGCAGAGAAAGTAAGAAAGGCCAGATACGATCTGGATCAGAATGAGGTCAAGCAATATCTGCAATTGGAAAAATTGCGCGAGGGCATGTTCTTTGTGGCAGGTGAATTGTTTGATCTTGCTTTTACACAAATCCAAGACGTACCCGTATATCATCCCGATGTGCGCGTATACCAGGTGACGGACAAGACAAGCGGTCAACACGTAGGGCTGTGGTATTTTGATCCCTACGCCCGCAAAGGAAAAAGATCCGGTGCCTGGATGAATGCCTATCGCGAACAGGAAATGCTCAATGGCGACATCCCCACCATCGTATCCAACAACTGCAATTTTATAAAAGGAAAGGAAAATGAGCCGGTACTCATATCCTGGGATGATGCAGAGACTTTATTTCATGAATTTGGTCACGCCCTGCATGGACTTTGTTCCAAAGTGAAATATCCGCTCCTGTCCGGTACCAATGTGGCCACGGACTATGTGGAATTTCCCTCTCAGATTCTGGAACGCTGGTTGTCCACTCCGGAGGTGCTCGAAAAATTCGCCCTCCATCATCAGACAGGAAAGCCGATGCCTCAGGCACTGGTGGAGAAAATCAAAAAGGCAGCTCAGTTCAATCAGGGATTTGCCACGGTAGAATACCTGTCCAGTGCACTCATCGATATGAAGCTGCATCTTGCAGGAGAAGTGGACATTGATCCGGACCTATTTGAAAAAGAAGCTTTGGCAGCCCTTCAGATGCCCAAAGAAATGGTCATGCGCCACCGCACTCCGCAATTTGCTCATATATTTTCGGATGACGGATATTCAGCAGGATACTACAGCTATATGTGGTCTGATGTGATTAGCGCGGATGCATGGGAGGCTTTCACCGGTGCAGGTGGGGCATATGACAAAACAGTGGCCAAAAGACTGAAAGATTATGTGTTCATCGTAGGGGGCACTCTGGAAGAATCAGAAGGCTATCGCAAATTCAGGGGGAAAGATCCCGATCGTGCAGCACTGATGCGCACGCGTGGTTTTCCGGTGAAATGATCCGGATAAAAGAATAAACTGATCCACAACTGTCCAAAATAATTTTTTAAAATTAGACGTTCCCACTTTTTGTCGCGCACGACAGAGCGAACCTCGTCATTTGACGAGGTCGAGTGCGACAGCATGAGAAGCGAAGGAGCCCGAAAGGGCATGGAGGTGGCCAAACAGTAGAAAGGGTCTTTTGGTAGCTCTTCTCCAAGCCAATCACACGAGTCATTGCTTCCCTTCGCTATGGAGTGCCTTTGTGGCACTCCATTCACACCATAGGTGTGACCGCTCGGTCAGCCGCTGGACGAAAAGGCTCTTTAAATTGCTCCATGATTGTGAATACAGTCCAATTATGAAAGCCGGTTTTCATGTATTTTAAATGCGGCCTAAGACTCCGCAGCTCGGGACGACTGAGCGAACCTCGTCAACTGACGAGGTCGAGTGCGACAGCACGAGAAGCGACTTGTCACGCCAAAGGCGTGAAGGAGCGTCCCAAACTTCGTATGGGACACGGCGATAGCGCATGGAGGTGGCCAAACAAATGAAGGGTTCTACGGGCAGCCACTTCCATGCCAATCACAGGAGTGATTGGTTCCTTCTCTAAAGAGTGCCTTTGTGGCACTCTTTTCACGCTTGTGGCGTGACCGTTCAGTCACATAGCGACAAAGCTGATGTTGAGTGAGCGAGGGGTCTAGCCGCGAGTTTTCTTTGGTTACTTTCTTTTGACGGACAAAAGAAAGTAACATACATGTATTTCTGATTCTGAGGAATTGACATTAAAGGTAGGGGATCAATTCCAAAATCGCTATATTTTAATAGGTAACCTATTGTAAATTAATTCTGCATTTTTAAAATATAAATTAATTTGGACAGGTGTGAAAGTGATCCAAGAATTAAAAAATTATCTCCATTTGAATCTGATGAATGGGCTTAGTTTTAAGAAAGAAATTCCTGAATGATATTGTCTTTTGAGTCAGTAGGAAGGCAATTTATTTGCTCATCTGCTCCCATGCTTTTTTATACCGAAGCTCTTCCGGTCTGAGCGCGCTGGCTTTTTTGAAATCTTCCTGTGCCGCAGTTTTATTTTTCAGCTGTGCATGACATTCTCCTCTTGCAAACCAGGTAGAGGCTTCTTCGGGATTTAAAAGTATGGAAGTGTTCAGCATCTCAATGGCCTGAGGAAAGGAGTCTCTGTTCTTGTACAGGATCCCCAGATTGTAATAACTCAGTTCATAGGTACTGTCGCGCCGGATGTTTTGTTTGTATTGGGCAACGGCCTCTTCGATCCTGCCCAGCATCTGGAGGGCATATGCTTTATTGTGTCCTGTTTCAACATCGTTGCTGTCCAGTCGCAAGGCATTATCGTAGTATCGGATGCAGATCGGATTTTTCATATAGCTGAGTACGTCACCCAGCTGGATCCAGGCCTCCCGAAGTTCAGGATCCAGGTCTACGGCTTTCTGATAGCTGTTGACCGCCCGGCCCGTATCACCTGATTCGATAAAAATATGTCCGGCCAGATAATACCCATAAGCATTTTGCGGATCGACAAGGAAGAGGTGGTCCAAAGTCGCCATCCCCTCCATATACTGTCTGAGGATGAGCTGCAGCCTCACTTTGTCCTGCAGCAGTTTGCGGTTGTCTGGTATGATCCCCAGCGCTGTATCCAGCGCGTGGAGGGCGTTTTTGGAATCATTGGCGAGCAGGCTGGCTTCCGACCAGAATGCAAAATAGTCCGGATTTTTTCCATTCAGGGATATGGCTTGTCTGATGTCGGAGATGGCTGAATCCAAAACGTTTTCTGACAGATATTTTTTTGCTCTTATGAAGTACAGAGAATCGTTCTGAGGATCCTTTCGGATCATTTCAGAAAGTAAGGAAACGTCCGCTTCACCGGCAGGTAAGGGATTGGTCTCCTTCTGTTTCTCTGAACATCCCTGAAAACAAATGAGCAGAGCGGGAATGAAGATTAGTTGTAAAAATTGGCGGAAGGTGATTTTCATGGTATTCATAATCGGATCTTTTCCACCTGATGGTTTAACCTGCTTTTTTCTGCCGCAAATCCCATAATATGGCTTTCTATGGAGGCCTCGATCGTAGAGCTGAGTAAGCCTGCATCCTGTTTGCTCACAGCAGCTACCCAGTCGTGCATCAGACGGAAGTCGCCGCCGCCGTGTCCCTGATTTTTGTAAACCCCTGTTTCATCGACATGGACATCCCATTCGGTGGTTTTGCCGGTGCGAAAGTCGGTATAGCTGAACTTGTTCATATCCCCTACAATGTCCCCCATGCTGCCCATCACACGGGTCCGCCGTCCGCCGTAGGAGGTGAAGGCTTCCATGTTGAATCCCGCAGTGATCCCATCTTCAAACAGGATGGTGCAGGCAATATGGTCCGGCTGATCGTTTTCCATGCGGTATACGCAGCGTCCGTAGTTTGTCGTGCGCAAATATTCGAGAATGGCGTCGCCCTGTTTTTCTTTGTCTTCCGGAAGGTCAAACACATAGGTCCAGATCCTTTTGCGATGGTAGATCCGGAGTGCAGAGTAAGGACACTCGCTTTCTATCGCACAACCATCCATACACCGGGCTGTGCTTCCGGCAGGTGCATTTTCTTTTCTGAACCATTTCAATCCTCCAAAAGCGGCGACGCTGTCTGAATTGCGGCCGATCAGCCATCGCAGGATATCGAGGTCATGACAGGATTTAGCCAGGATGATCGGTGTGGTTTTTTTGGAATCGTGCCAATTGCCCCGGACAAAAGAATGGGACATGTGGATGTGTTCGATGGGTTCCAGATGCTGGACGCTCACCAGGCTGCCCACTGCGCCACTGTCGATCATGCTTTTGAGCTTGATGAAATAGGGTGCGTAACGCAATACATGACAAACAGCTACGATCCTGCCCGTCTTTTGCACTTTTGCCAGGATTTTCCGGCATTCCTGTTCGGTCGGAGCGATGGGCTTTTCCAGTAAAACATCATAGCCCATATCGAGGGCTTTCATGCAAGGTCCGTAGTGCAGGTCATCCGGAGTGGTGATGATGATCGCATCGGCAAATTTGGGTCTGTCAAAAACATGCTCCCAGGTTTTAAATCGGTTTTCATCCGGGATGTTGTGTTTTTTTGAATATCGTTCATTTCTGAGGGGAATCGGTTCTGCCACTCCCACGATCCTGATCTGATCGGGATATTGAAGAGCATACGATCCGTAGGTATTGCCTCTGGCCCCGGCACCCAGGGTGATGGCCGTGATGGTGCGTGGATTGCTTTGATGCAGGAAAGAATCTTCCAGGATCCACTGGTCCACGGCAGATTTCAGGGATTCAATCGGAAAGGCAGCTGCACCGGCACCCAGTCCGAAAAGACGGAGTGCGTTTCTGCGCGATATGGGGTCTGTCATATTTTCTGGATCATTTGAGCAGGTAAAGATAGTCTTCGTATCGGAAGGCCGGCGATTGGTGGGTGAAAAATTTAACGGTGTGGCTCATCGGGTATGATGGAATGGTTCCTGAGAGGTTGAGTTGTTTTTATTTCAGGTCATTATCCTTGTGAGGGCTTGAACTTAGTGGTTGTGGGATCCAAAACAAAAGATTACGTATTTCTTAAATGAAAACAGGCAGATGGAATCACCACCTGCCTGTTTTTAAAGGATTGTTGTTTTTATTGTTGATTAAGGCTTTTTGAGCTTGTTAGCAAAATCCCCTCCTTTGACGAGGCTCATTTTTTCCAGGCTGATGTGTTTTTTCATGGCCTGATTTACCTGATCCACCGTCAGGGCAGAGAGTTTCTTTTCAAAGTCTTCTGTGAAACTCATGGTGCGGCCGATCTGGTTCATGTAGCTCAGCGTAGAGGCCAGCGAGTTGTCCTGAGAACGGTTTACTTTGCGCGACTGGAGGATACCAGATTTTGCATCTTCCAGTTCTTTTTCGGTGAATCCTTCTTTCAGCATGCGTTCGATCTCTTCGCGGAAGGCCTGCTCGAGGCGGTCGCGGTTTTCAGGAGCATAAATCGCATAGACCGTAAAGTTTCCTGCTTTGTCCTGTGATTCTGCGCTCAACTGCGATCCCACGCCATAAGAAATTCCTTCTTTCTGACGAATGCGGGTCGCAAGGCGGCTGTTGAGGAAACCACCTCCCAGAATGTAGTTGCCCATCACCATGGCCGGGTATTCCGGATCGTCATCGCGTACCTGGATGTTGCATCCAGCCAGGAACATGGCATTTGCCTTGTCGGGAGTTTCGATGTTGATATCGGTTTTGGGTACGTTGTGGAAAACGGAAGGAATACGGGTATATGGCTTTTTGGCTGACCATTTTCCAAAATCTCTGACGATTTGATTTTTGATCGCAGCTTCGTCAAAATCACCCACGATGGCTACAGAAGCGTTGGTGCTGCCGTAGAACTCGCTGTGAAACTTTTTCAGATCCTCGAGCTTCAGGTTTTTCACTGCTTCGATTTCCTCATCGAGGGTCATGGTATACCGGATATCCCCTTTCTGATAGGGGCTGAGGTGTCTGGTGTAAGCCAATCTGACCAGGGACTGGGGATCTGATTTTTGTTCCTCCAGATTGGCAAGGTCTTCATTTTTCAATTCCTCAAATTCCTTTTCGCTGAAAGACGGATTTTTCAAAATGTCTTCCACCAGGGTAAGCACCTTGGACAGATTGTCACGTGAGGTTTGTACTGAGACGCTGACCTGCCCGCGACCTTCACCGATCCCGACGCGAGCTTTGAGTTTATCCAGTTCGTCCTTGATTTGCTGGCGGGTCATGGTCTTGGTACCCCGATCCAGCATGGCAGCGGTGTAATTGGCAATCACGGCTTTGTTTTTCAGGCTGTTTTCGTCGCCCATGTACAGGGTCATGGTGGCGTGGACCATGTTGCCCTTGGTGGATTTTGGAAGCAATGCCCATTTGATGGATTTTGATTCCTGTCCCCGTTTGGTTCTTTTTTCGATGTTCATCGGGGAGGGGTCGAAATCTTCTCCCTGAGCTTTGGGAGGATCGCCTTTGTATCCTTTGAGCAAGGCAGCCACATCCGGAGCCTTGGGCATTTCTGCGCGGTCCGGTTTTTCTTCCGGGATGAACACACCCAGGGTCCGGTTGCTGGGTTTCAGGTAGGTAGCAGCTACTCTTTGCACGTCTTCCACAGTGACCTTGCGGATGTAATCGCGATACAAAAAGGTCAGTCTCCAGTCGCCCATGCCGATGTACTCGCTGAGTCTTCTGCCCAGGGCTTCCGTGTTGTTGAATAAAAGGTCAAAGTCTTTCAGTTTTTTGGTGATGGCCCTTTCCACTTCCTCTTTGGTTACCGGATTGGCGTTGATGCCGTCCAGGGTTTGAACAAGGGTATTTTTGGCCTCGTCCAGATTGCTTTCTTTGCGCACCTGCGCATTGAAGTACACGAAGCCGGGTTCTGCGAGAGTAGCGCACCAGCCAAATATGCTGGAAGCCTTTTTGGTTTCGATCAGAGATTTATACAGACGACCAGAAGGCTCTGTGGTGAGGACGTCGGTAAGAATGTCCATGGCGGCTGCATCCGGATGGGCACCGGGAGGAATGTGGTACATGCAGGCTACGGCTTGTGCATCACCCACTCTTCTGAGGGTCACAAAGCGTTCGCCGTCCTGTATGGGTTCTTCTGTATAGGTTGGGATTAACTGACGTTCCGGGCGGGGAATGTTTCCAAAATACTCGGTGACCAGTTCGACCACCTTTTTTTCGTCTATTTTTCCTGCCACGACCAGGACTGCATTGTCTGGTTGATAATACTTGCGGTAAAAGGCCTGCAGCCTGTCAATGGGTACGTTTTCAATGTCTGCACGGGCTCCGATGGTCGTGTTGCCGTAGTTGTGCCAGAGATAACCTGCGGATAATACGCGCTTCATCAAAACGCTGGTAGGACTGTTTTCACCGGATTCATATTCGTTGCGCACGACGGACATCTCACTGTCGAGGTCTTTTTTGGCAATGAATGAGTTGATCATGCGATCAGCCTCCAGGTCAAGTGCCCAGCGGAGGTTTTCTTCGGTAGCTGAAAAGGTCTCGAAATAGTTGGTCCTGTCGTACCAGGTAGTACCATTGGGCCGGGCTCCGTGGCTGGACAATTCGGAAGGAATGTCCGGGTGCCTGGGTGTGCCTTTGAATACAAGGTGCTCCAGGAGATGCGCCATACCCGTTTCTCCATAGCCTTCGTGGCGGGAACCCACCTTGTACGTGATGTTGACGGTGATGGTTTGTTTGGAATTGTCCGGAAATACCAGGAAGTGCATGCCGTTGGGAAGTTTGTATTCCGTTATTCCTTCAACGGTGGTTATTTTTTCCGCTTTCACTTCCGTTCCAGAAGTGGATTTGGTTTGGGTGGCTGAATTTTGCATGTTCTGTTTCGTTTCATTTTCTGTGACGGGCCGGGAGCTTTGTGCCTCGGTGACTTTGGGCTTCCTGGGATTGAGACCCTGACTGAATCCTTGTGTCCACAGGGAACCTGCGACCAGGAAAGCGATGGAGATTCTTTTGATCATACGTTTGTGATTTTCTTTGAAATGGTTGTGCAAAACTTAATAACGTTTAATCTACGAAACTGTTCGTAGAAAATAGTTAAAATTCATGCAAAAGTAAGCCTTGGATCATTAAATAAGTTCCGGCTTTCCTGGAAACAATTTGTTGCTCGGTGCAAGGGGTGGATTTTATTTATTAATGTATTATATATCAATAAATAATATAATTGAATAAATTTAATTTGATAGGAAGATGAAGAAATGGATGGATCATCTGAAATTCTTTTTGTTTAAGTAAATGATATAAATATTAAACAAAATCAATTCCAGCTCGTTTTAGTCCATTATTAAACCTATTAAACTTCTTGTTATGAAGAACTTTCTTTTTTCCTTTCTCGCGATTTCCCTGTTTGCTTTTTCAGCCTGCAACGACGACGATGAAACCCGTCAGGCTTCAGTCATGATCGTGCATGCCTCACCGGATGCCCCAGCCGTGGACCTGCTCATCAACAACACAAAGGTTGCCAGCGGGGTAACTTTTTTACAGAACACTACCTATCGTAAAACTGATGAAGGCAACACCAACATCAAGGTCAATGCAGCCGGAACGAACACCAGTGTGATCAATGCGGATGTGGATCTGGCAGGAGATAAGTCATACTCCGTTTTTGCGGTAAATACCCTGGCCAAGATCGAACCGCTCGCTTTTGAGGATAATCTGACTGCACCGGCCAGTGGTAAAGCGCATGTTCGCTTTATTCATTTGTCACCGGATGCTCCGGCAGTGGACATTGCCGTGAGGGGTGGCGCTGTCGTGTTCCCCAATGTGGCTTTCAAAGCTGGAACGGCCTTCACACCGCTTGATGCCGGAACCTATAAGTTGGATGTAAGGCTTGCCGGTACTTCCACGGTAGCTCTGCCTTTGGCTGATATCACGCTCGAAGCAGGAAAAATCTACACCGTATATGCCAAAGGCACCCTTTTGGGTACTGGTGACCAGGCCCTTGGCGCTCAGATCATCGTTAACAAATAGACTTAAACCGTTATCATAGGAGCCTATCTTATGATTTAGTTTTTTCATTCAGTTTTGTTGTGAGGCGGCGGGGAAATATTTTCCCTGCCGTTTTTTTTTATAGTGATTCAAATCCTGATCGGATAAAATGAGATTTATTATTGGCTTTCCAATTTGTAGTCTGTCTTATGTTTCCGTTTAATAATTTAAACTTCATCCGGTGATCAGAGATTTTTGATTCTTTGAATGTAAAAATTTCAAATCCGTTAATCTCTTTTCGTTCATGCATTATTCAGCCCCTCCCAAAGACTAGAGTCAGAAGACCATCCGTTTTTTCACTTTTTAAGCTCCCAAAAGTGAAAATTAAAACTCTAATATTTATTATAGTCTATCCTTATTAAATTAAGTCAATTACAACTTACCAAACTACTGTTTTAAGAATTTTCGTACGATTCTGATCCCTTTAACGTTGAGAGAAGCAAAGTAGAGGCCTGGGGGATAATTTTCAACAGGCACTAAATTATATGTAGTCCCCGGATACAATACTTTCTTATAGTATAATTTTCCTGTCGCATCGATGATGCTACATTCTGAAATGGCATTCAAAGGCTCATCCCATTTCATCAAAAGATTATTTGCCACAGGATTGGGCGTAATACTAAATTGGAAATCTAAAAATTGATCATCTGTGGATACCCCGGTGGCATCCAACAAGCCAATGGCATCAATTTCATTGAAACCCGGCACTGCAGGAGAGTTGATTGCCAATCTTACCTCACTTACAGGAAAACTGGTTGTGGGAAAACTAATTGACAGTGCAATGGCATATTCTCCCTGTATTTCTGCTTTTTTGTAAAACACAAGTTCCCATTTACCATTGTTTGGATTTTTAATTAAAACACTATCGATTGCTCCTGGATTGTAATTTTGGAATATCACGATTCCATTAATCTTTTCAGGATTATTAAATTGCAGTTCCAGAAACTCACGCTGATTATCCTGTGACTGAGATGCCCAAGCCCCAGGTAAATCACCGTACTTTGGATATACATTAGGTGCACCTAGAACCTGATTGGCTGACCAATTTCCACCATATTGACTGCTAAAAGAAATAACCTTATCAGCATATCTGAGTTTTGCTGTATCGTACTTGATGTAATCCAGGGTGTCTGACCACAAAATGTTCCCATCCGGTCCATTTATTCCAGCCCTAAAGTAATAATGACCATATTTGAGTGGACTTAAATTGAGCATGGTTGTATCAGAATTTATTCCCGTTTTTTCGAAATCCAGTGTGTTAAAATCTGGATTGGAACTAATTTGAATTGTTCTTGGAAAGAGTATATGTGGAGCAATGCTTAAGATAATCTCAGGATCGGCTACACCTGATTCCAATTGTTTTATTGAAGGAGGCGACCAAAGTCCGTCTGAGGTGGTGAGTAATACCAGTCCTTTTCTGGGATAATTCAGGTAATTTTCACCTCCGATAAAGCACAATTGTCCGTTTTTCAATATCTTATGGAAGCTTCGGGTGTGTTGGTCAGAAATCTTATATCCGGTTTGTTTCCAGCTTACTGATCCATTTCCGATGGATACCGAAGCGATAAAATTTTTCTCATAGGTAGTCCATATATCTTGTACAAATTCCGCAATAACCTGTTTGTCTTTAACGATCAGTTTTGGGATAGCATTCCGAACAGTACCACTGGGAAACAAATTCTCAAATAAAAGTTCTGACCACAATGGTTCTCCATCATCTTGACAGCGGATTAAATAAGCGTGACCATTCAAAATAGATCCTTTATATATCAGACCTCCCACCACAAATCCTCCATCAGGTATGGAACTAATCGTATAACCCTCGGATCTTCTTTTATCCCCCGAAGTTTCGTCACCTCCATCGAATGCCTTTGACCATAGCATCTGTCCGTTGTAACTGATTTTGGCTGTTAACAAATGCGATCTCCAAACCGGGTAGGGATTATACTCATTCTGAATACCGACCAGATAGTAACCCCCATCGGCTGCGATGTCGGCAGAATAGAAATTCACTTTACCCACTGAGGCTGGTTTGAACTTTCCGGAAAAACCGACCGTACCGTCTTTATTAAATTTCTGATAGGCTCCGGAGTCGCTGCTGACTACATTTCCTACCAGCAGACAACCTTCATCCTGTGTTGAAATGATATGATTGGCATCAACTGAATTGGGCATTACAATGGTATTTTTCTTCCACAGTACCTCCCCATCCTTGTCCAGTTTAAACAAAACACCGGTTTCTGATGCTTTCTGAGCCAGAATATATACTCCGTCATTGTCTGCCTTTGCCAATTTCCTTCCCCACATCACTATATTTGGGTCACTGTCCTGGTAAAATTTTTGCCAAATTGGTTTGCCACTTAAATCCAACTTAACCACCCATATTCTTCCCATTCCAAAATTTCCATTGTAAAAGGTGTCAATTGAACCCATGGCAATATAGCCACCGGTAACTTCCACCAAGCCAGTTAAGGAAGTTGACCTTATTCCATCGCATGGGAATATTGAAAGATCTTTGATATTTTGCCCGGAAACAATTAAATTAATATAAAAAAACAAGAAAAAGGCCGGAATAAATGATTTCATATTTTTAGTTTACATTGTCTCAAAACTACGGCGTAAACCATAGAAATCAGAAATACCGGTCATATTTTAAGATGATAATTGTCAGCATATTTGGCCATCTTTGAAAGGAAGAGTTTATTCGGAAAATTTACATCCAGAGCCATGACGGGTATAATATTAAAAGTTATCCTCCCATCTCAATCGACGTTTTCTAATATAGATGACTTGTCAAACTGAAGACATACTTGCTCCCTTTCTTTATCTTCAATTTCGTAGCGACAAAAGCGCCAAATTTTAAGGGAAAGTTATTTTCTTTTATTTTGATCCCTTTTATTCCGATTCCAGACTCATACCAAACAAAGCGAAATCGTACAGGCAGGGATCATCAGGTCTCAGCTGGCTGCAGACCTCGCTTAATTCCACGACGGCTTCCCAGTCGAGGGTTTTTCTTTGGAGCATACCCAGTCTCCGGGCCGTCCGCTCCACATGTACATCGAGTGGCAGCATCAGTTCGGACGGTTTTATTTCATTCCAGATGCCAAAGTCCACCCCTTGTTGATCCCTTCGGACCATCCAGCGAAGAAACATGAGCAACCTTTTGCAGCGCGAGCCACCTGAAGGCCTGGAAACGTGTTTGCGTGTTCTGTCGGGCACTTCCGGCCTGCTGAAAAAATGAGCATGGAACTGATTGAGCATGGCTTCCATTCCCTGTATTCTTTTTCCTCTTTCATCGCGGGTAAAGGCTTGCTCCAGGCTTTCATGATGGCGGTACCAATATTGCAGAAAATCCAGGAAATAGAGGCTGTCAGTATATTGGAAGGTCCGGTGTACGAAATGTTCAAACCTGGCACGATCCTTTTCCTGATGTGACAGAATAAACTCGTGTGGGCTGTCCCCCATGATCCTGCACAATTCACCGGCACTCCGCATGATCGACTTGCGGTTGCCCCAAGCCAGTGTGGCTGTCCAGAATGCAGAGATTTCGATGTCTTCTTTTTTTAAGAAACGGTGAGGGATCGAAATGGGATCATCCTCGATAAAATCAGGGCGATTGTATTTTTGGGCATAGAGGTCCAAAATGGCCCGTAACTCCTCCAGTCGTTTTTTCCTCATTTCCCACAAAGATACCAAAGCACATACAGACAGCGTTTGAGATAAAAAACGAATATGCTGGCCCTGCACTGGAATCAATTACTGGAATCATGGTGGAAAGCGATCAAAAGATTTCCTTTGGCACATCTGATCGCTTTGCTGGCTACTGTCTGCATGCTGGTGGTCGTGCGCGATGCACGTGATCAGGAATGGGCAGGGCGACTGTTGACCGGCCTCATACTTGGTTTTCCGCTGGCTATCAGCGGTACACTCTGGTATGAAGGAGGATCGAAATCAGAAGTTTTCAGATGGCTGGCTTTACTGCCTGCTTTGGTTGTGTCTGTTTTGTGGTACTATCTCGGACCGGATCTTCAGGATGTACGTTACCCGTTTACCTATCTTCCTTTGTTGGCTGCCTCCCTGGCAACCGTGACATTTGCGGGTTTTGTGGGCAAACGTAGCGATCAGGGATTCTGGATCTTCATTCAGGAGTTATTCATGTCCTGGATCCTGGGGTTTATTTACAGCCTGGTGATCGCCTTGGGACTGGAAGCCGCGATCGTGGCCATCGAATACCTTTTTGAGGTCAAATGGTATCAGGAGATTTACCTGGATGTTTTTATTGTGATGATCGGAATTCTGGGAAGTTCTTATCTCTGCGCCGGGATACCTGCCTCATTCGATCAGAAAGCTGAAGAGTTCGATTACAGAAAGCTTTACCTCATCGTGGTGAAGTTTATTTTCGTACCGCTGATCCTGGTTTATTTTCTGATCCTGTATAGTTACGGACTGAAGATCGCTGTGAACTGGGAGTTGCCCAAAGGATGGGTAGCGAGTCTTTGTCTTGGTTTTTCTTCTGCAGGTATTTTGGTTTATTTATTCAATTACTATCTGCCTGATTGGGATGAGAACATCCTGCTGCGTCTCTATAAAAAATATTTCATCATTTCTTTGGTACCGGTAATCCTGTTGATGCTGATCGCACTGTACAGGAGGATTTCCGATTATGGCATCACGGAGGAACGGTATCTCGTAGCAGGAGGTGCTGCATGGTTGACCGCTATGGTCGCCTACCTTGCTATACTGGACAAAAAAGACCTGAGGTTCTTTCCTGTCAGCGTTGTGGCAGGCTGCATGCTCATGATCACCGAACCGCTCCATCCGACTTCCGTGGCGATCAGGAGCCAGAATAAACAATTGATGAAATTGGCCACAGAAAAGACCTGGCTGGATGAATCGGGCAAATGGAAAACTGATCAGGCTGTATCGGATGCAGACAGGGACAGAGCCAGGGACATCATGACTTTTTTGGCTGAAAGAAATTCGTTACAACCCTGGATCGATCGCCTGCAGGGCCAGGACATGCAGGAAAAGCTTGCTTCAGCCAAGCATTATGAACAGGCCAACCAACTCGTGGCCCGTGTTTTTGCATCCGCTGCTGCGGATCAGGACCATACCACGGATATACGGTACGATGGAAAGGATCAGGGCGATTTTGTGTTTGAACTGGACGAATTCGAAGTACGTGAGCTCAGTTGCCTTCCCTATCAGGATTATGAATATAATGGAAAGACCGATCGATTCTATATCACGGAAGATGAACGCGATCTGGCCTGGATAGGAGCGGATCGAAAGTGGGTCCCCTTGCAAATTATGGACAGCATCAGAAGGCAGAGGCCTGAGCTGTGGGAAAATACCGATGGCAGAGGGCTGTCAGAATCTTCAGGTCCTTTAAGGCTCCATTATCGCCTGGAAGGTCGAGATTGCATCCTTATTCCCCGTGACTTCCACCTGGAAAAAGTGAAAGAGGGATACAGGATCGGTCATTTCAATCTGATCCTCATCCGTAAAAATCTAAAGCAGGAATGACCGTATCTTGTGATCCGGATCAGAAGAAAGAAAGGTCTGACAAAGTTGTTCAGGAGGTCAGATTGTCCAATCAAAATGAAGAAACGTTTTTATAGGTAACTTTACAGTCAGATTCTGACCATGAAAAAGATCCATTTTGTAATCCCTGGCCTGGCATTGATAGCCTTGCTTTCGGTGTTTATTGCATTTGTCAAACCCTTTGATCATTTGTTTGATCCGCTGCCTCAGAAGATTTTTCCAATCAAGATATCCAAGGAACTTGAATTTGCCGGAGAGCCGATCCCAACCGATTATTTTGACATCGTGGAGCGCCTGGAACGCGAATTGTTGCTGAACAGTTACCAGCATTCTTCCATGGTGCTGCATATGAAACTGGCTGGACGGTATTTTCCCTTCATCGAAAAAACCTTTAAGGAACAGGGTGTGCCGGAAGATTTCAAATACCTGGCCATTGCCGAGAGTTCCTTCCGTTATGCAACCTCATCAGCAGGTGCGCGAGGAATATGGCAATTTCGGGATGCAGCGGCCACAGAACTCGGTCTGGAGGTCAACGAATTTGTCGACGAACGAAACCATTTTGAAAAATCCACGCTGGCTGCAGCCGGCTATCTGAAAAAGATGAAAGCCAGGTTTGGGTCCTGGATACTGGCTGCTGCCGCCTACAATATGGGCCCCACCGCCCTGGCGAAAAGCATGGAAGAGCAAAAGGAAGACAATTTTTTTGATCTGAACCTGAGCGAGGAGACCAATCGCTATTTGTTCCGGATCCTGGCAATCCGGGAAATCATGGCAGAACCCGAAAAATTCGGATACTATTTGAAGCCGGATGATCTGTACAGACCGCTCGATCAGGTCGAGAAGATCGTGGTAGATACGACCATCAGCAGTCTGGCAGATTTTGCCCATCAAAATCAGATCACCTATCGCCAATTGAAACTCTTCAATCCCTGGTTGCTCAAAACCAGCCTCCCCAACAAGGATTCCAGACCCTACGAGCTGGCCATTCCCCGCTGATGTGGGCCAGCTAGGTTTCCGATATTGGTTTTTTAGTCTATTTTTGGGCTGACAGATGGCAGACCACATATGAACAAACTGATCAATGCAATATGGGCTTTGACTCTAAAAGTGCATGATAACCAAATACATAGGTTCATCAGTGATCCCCATGGCACGCAGGAAAGGGAGCTGCTCAGGACACTGGCAAGAGCCCGCGAAACACGGTGGGGCAAGCGATATGGATTTGAATCAGTAAAATCTGGAAGGGACTGGCAATCCGCCGCGCCTATTGTAGAATATGACGACATCAAGGATGATATATTCTCCATGATGAGGGGAGAAGAAAATGTGCTTTGGCCAGGTCGCATCTTTCATTATGCCAAATCCTCGGGTACCACCGCCGACAAGAGCAAATATATCCCCGTGACACCTGAGAACAGGCAGCATTGCCATACCCGTGGAGGATTCCGCCTCATGGCCCGTTTGTATGCCAACCTGGATCAGCCCTCTGTCGTCATGGGTAAATCCATCGTTCTGGCGGGCAGCCTGAATAAAGACCTTCCGGAATTTCCGGGTAGTACCGTTGGGGATGTATCTGCAGTTCTGATGGAAGGATTATCCCCCTTTGCCCAAATGGTCATCAGTCCGGACCTGAAGACCAATCTGATGGAGAATTTTGAAGAAAAGCTGGACCGGATCGCTGAAATATGCAGCAAGCAGGACATTCGGATGGTGGCCGGAACGCCCACCTGGGCCATGGTTTTGTTCAACAAAGTCCTGGACCTGACAGGCAAGTCCAATCTCAACGAGGTCTGGCCTCATTTTCAGGTTTTCGTACATGGAGCTGTCAGTTTTGTGCCTTACCGAAAGCCTTTTCAGCAATATTTCCCGGATCCCGCCACTCAATACCTGGAAACCTACAACGCTAGCGAAGGATATTTTGGAGTGCAGTATGCCTTTAAACAGGAGGATATGCTGTTGCTACTCGATAATGGCGTATTTTACGAGTTTCTGCCCATGAGCGAATGGGATTCGGAGCAACCCAAAACCCTCTTGCTTCACGAGGTCGAGCTGGGTAAAAACTATGCACTGATCATCACAACTAATGCCGGACTTTATCGCTACAAGATCGGAGATACGATCATGTTCACTTCCCTGAATCCATACCGCATCCAGATCACCGGTCGGATCAAACAATTCATTAATGTTTTTGGAGAAGAGGTCATGGTGGCCAATACGGATCAGGCCATCGCCGAGACCTGCAAAAAGCATCATGCCATTATGAAGGAATACACGGTGGCACCTGTTTTTCTGGAAACGAGCTCCAAAGGGGGGCACGAGTGGGTGGTGGAATTTGAAGTGCCTCCTGCAGACCTCGGCGCCTTCAGCAAAGATCTGGATCAGACCCTGCAAAGAGTGAATTCGGATTACGAAGCCAAGCGTTTTAAAAGTCTGGCACTCGAATCCCTGAAGCTCACGGCTGTGCCTGAAGGTACCTTTATGACCTGGCTCCGCATGAAGAACAAGGTAGGATCCCAGCAGAAGGTCCCCAGGTTGTCGAATACCCGACAGTATCTGGACGAAATTATCGGCATAGTCAATCCATAGAAATTCGGTCTTGAGTAGAAATATTTCCCATGTCGTGCCTTCGGATGCCCGTCATTGACTATTCCATTCACCAACTGACAATTCTAAAACAGAAAGCTATACCAACAAAAAAGGCCCTGTCAAACGGAGCCTTTTTTTATATTCGGTTAGGAACGGATAATTACTGATGCATTTCAAATGCTGCCGTTTTTTCGTCCGGGCTTTTCTGATCCATGCCCAGCTCCATTTTCTTAGGCTCGGGCTTAGCGCTGTGACCAGACCCATAAATTTCTCCCAGGATCGGTGCGATGGTCAGACCTACCAGACAGGTCAGTTTGATGAGGATGTTCATGGAAGGACCGGATGTATCTTTGAATGGATCACCAACGGTATCTCCGATGACGGCAGCTTTGTGTGGTTCTGAACCTTTGTAATAAGTCTGCCCATCGATTACGACGCCAGCCTCAAAAGATTTTTTGGCATTGTCCCAGGCACCTCCCGCGTTGTTCTGGAAAATAGCCCACAACACACCGCTGACACAAACACCCGCCATATAGGCGCCCAGTGCTTCCGGACCCATAATGAATCCGATCACGATCGGCATGGTAATGGTGATCAGTCCCGGCAGCATCATTTCGCGCAAGGCAGCCTGTGTGGAGATCTCCACGCACTTACCGTATTCGGGTTGGCCTGTACCTTCCATGATGCCGGGAATCTCCCTGAACTGACGCCTTACCTCATTGACCATGTCCATGGCTGCTTTTCCCACGGACCTCATGGCCAGGGCAGAGAAAACCACAGGGATCATACCGCCTACAAAGAGGGCAGCCAATGCGTCTGCTTTGAAAATATTGATGCCGTCGATGCCGGTAAAGGTCACATAGGCTGCGAATAGTCCCAGAGCCGTAAGGGCTGCAGAGGCTATGGCAAAACCCTTACCAATGGCGGCGGTGGTATTGCCCACAGAATCCAGGATGTCGGTTTTGGTGCGGACTTCTTTTGGCAATTCGCTCATCTCAGCGATGCCACCTGCATTATCAGCGATGGGCCCAAAGGCGTCGATGGCCAACTGCATGGCTGTAGTAGCCATCATCGCAGAGGCAGCGATCGCCACGCCGTAAAATCCAGCCAGGCTGTAAGCGCCCCAGATGGCTCCGGCAAACAACATAACAGGGCCGGCGGTGCTCAACATACCTGAGCTCAGTCCACCGATGATGTTGGTGGCAGCACCGGTTCCGGATTTTCTTACGATATCGAGGACCGGACCTTTACCCAATCCGGTAAATAATTCAGTAAGCCAGGAAATAGCAGCTCCTACAAATAAGCCTATCAGTACTGCATAAAAGACATCGTTGGGGGTGACAGTCACCAGACCTTTTCCGAAAAAGTCCATGCTCATCTGCGCTGGCAGCATCCAGTGGATGAGGAAAAAGGAGGCAACGGCCGTCAGGATGATGGAACTCCAGTTGCCCAGATTGAGGGCATTTTGTACCTGTTGTTCGCGGGCATCGTCGCTGTTCACTTTTACAAAAAAGGAACCCAGAATGGAGAAAAGAATGCCCACACCTGCCAGCATGATGGGCAGGAGGATCGGGCCGATTCCACCAAATGCATCGGTGGCACTGATGTCCCCACCCATATCGCGGATCACGTAATTGCCCAGCACCATGGAAGCCAGTACGGTGGCCACATAAGACCCAAAAAGGTCTGCACCCATTCCGGCTACGTCTCCTACGTTGTCACCCACATTGTCTGCGATGGTAGCGGGGTTGCGCGGATCGTCTTCGGGGATACCGGCCTCCACTTTTCCGACCAGGTCGGCACCTACGTCGGCCGCCTTAGTATAGATGCCTCCCCCTACGCGAGCGAAGAGGGCTATGGATTCAGCCCCTACGGAAAATCCCGCGAGAACCTCCAGGATGATGCTCATGGCCTGCACAGGCGTGCGGCTCACTCCTTTGATGGTGGCTTGTGCCCAGCTGCCGTCCATGTAATACATAAAAAAGAGGGCAAAAAGACCGCTGAGTCCCAGTACGGCCAGACCGGCTACTCCAAGACCCATGACGGTACCTCCCTTGAAGGATACCTCAAGCGCTCTGCGGAGGCTGCTTCTGGCAGCCTGAGTAGTTCTCACGTTGGCACGGGTTGCGATCTTCATTCCGATGAAACCCGCCGTGATGGAAAATATGGCACCCAGCACAAAGGCGACTACGATCAGCCAGTGGGTGGTGTCCACCAGACTGCTCAGGACACCCAGGAGGCCACCGGCTATTACCACAAATATGGCAAGTACGCGATATTCAGCCTTGAGAAAGGCCATGGCGCCTTCGGCAATGTGGTTGGCAATGCTTTTCATTTTGGTGTCTCCGGCATCCTGCCTGGATACCCAGGTGTAGAGGTAGGCCATGTACAGCAGGCCGATGATGCCGAAAACAGGGATCAGGTACACTAAATTTTGCATAAGTCTTCGTTTTTCGTGTTTTCCAAATTAGGGCGGCAAAGATAAAAGGAATTATCGGTATGGCCGCAAGTTGAAGCATCTTGCCTTCAGAGGTCACCCGGTTTGTCCGGGAATCAGATCTGGACTTCCTTCCACCGGCCTCTGCGGAAGTAGTACCAGGCCAGTATGGCCACCAGCGATTCTGCAGCCGGGATTGCGATGAAGACGCCAATGGGCCCCAGGTCGAAATACGAAGCCAGGAGCCAGGCAAGGGGGATCTGCACCATCCAGAATCCTGCAAAGTTGATCCAGGTCGGGGTACGGGTGTCTCCCGCACCATTAAGTGCCTGGATCATCACCATTCCTATGCCATAAAAAATATAACCCGATCCAATGATGCGGAGGGATTGGACTGCATAGGCCGAAACGCCCGGCTCTTCTGTAAACAGACCGATGATGGGTTTCGGAAAAATAAGGAACAGAAGCATGACCACGGCCATAAAAACACTGTTGTACCAACAGGTGAGGATCACACTTTTTTCTGCCCTGGCCGGATCCTTTGCGCCCAGGTTCTGGCCTACCAAGGTAGCTGCCGCATTGGACAATCCCCAGGCCGGCAATATGAAAAATACAATGTTGCGAATGGCGATCTGGTAACCTGCCGAAGCCTCCGTACTGCCGGTACTGGATACGAGGTAAGCCATAAAAATCCAGCTGCCGCTTTGGATAAAAAACTGAAGAGTGGCAGGCCATGACAATCCGATGATATCTTTGATGAGCGGTTTGTTCCATCGGAAATGAGAGATCCTGAGGTTCAGATGGAGGCTTCCTTTTTTGAGGCAATACAATTGGTACAATACCCCGGAGGAGCGGCCGATGGTTGTGGCAATGGCTGCTCCCTCCAGACCCAGGTCCGCTCCGTAAATAAGCAGGGGACACAGGATGATGTTGAGCAAACTCGCCAGCCAAAGACTTTTCATGGCGATCAGGGGATTGCCGACTCCGCGAAAGATCCCGTTGATCAGAAAGAGCAGGATGATCAAACTGCTGCTTCCCATCATGATGCGTGCAAAATGGGTGCCCCGCTCTACCACTTCCGGACGGGCTCCCATCATTTGGAGCAGATCCGGCGCATACAATACTCCCGCGATGGTCAGGATAACAGAAATGACTGCAGAAAGCAGGATGGCCTGAGCGGCCGCATGAGAAGCAGCCTCCGTGTCTTTTTCTCCGGTTCTGCGCGAGACGATCGCCGTGATGCCCGTGCTCAGACCGATGCCTACTGTGTACACAAGGGTCAGCAGGGATTCCGTCAGTCCCACAGTCGCGATCGCCAGGCTGCTGTCTTCCAGTCTGGAGACAAAAAACATGTCCACCACAGCAAATACTGATTCCAACGAGAGCTCCAGGATCATGGGAATGGCCAGCAGTACGATGGCTTTCTTAAGGTTGCCCTGGGTATAATCGTATTCCTCTCCCCGGAGGGATTTTCGGATCAGGGAAATGTATTCTCGAAATCGCAAAAGCGAATTTTATGGTTTTGTGGCAGGTTGTTCCGTAATGAATGCCCTTAAAAACAGGCATTCCAGCATCTTCTGGGTGAGCCAGGAAGTCTTAAGCCGGATCAAATAGACCCTCAAGCCTGGTCGTCCGGATCTTTTTCAGCAGAAACGGAAGCTGCGGTCTCCTCTTGCCCGGGAACTTCTGCTTCAGCAGCATTTCCGGTCTCAGGAAGGAAAGTTTCTGTTTCCTCTTGGGAAGCCTCAGCCAGTTCAGTAGGACCTGGTACGGGAAGTACCGGCTCTGAGCCGCCATCTGCATCCTGAATGCCAGGTGTTTTTCCCTGCTTGATCTCTTCTGCAGCTTTCAGGAGCTTCTCCTGCTCTGCGGCTAAGGTCTCCTGGGTCTGGTGGATTTCCTGACTGATCTTTTCTTTGATCTTCTGTTCTTCTTTTTTGAGCAGCTTTTTTTCCTCAGCCTTTTGTTTGTCCTTTTCTTCCTTGACCTTGAATTTTTCCTGTTTTTTCTCCAGGCCTTCGCGGACCTTATTCAGTTCGTCCAGTTTTTCCTGCTTGAGGCGCATTCTTTCCTCGATCATTTTGATCTTGGCTACGCGTATCTGTGCTTCCAGTTGGCCATTGGTGCTGGCAATTCTCTTGTTTTCAAAATCGATATCGCGCTGGTCGCCACGGAGTGATTGCTCCAGTCTCTGAATGGCCTGACTCAGACCTTCCATGCGGCTTTTCACCTGATCCATGATCTTTCCGGGAGAGGAACCGGGTTGTGATTCCCTTTTGGCCTTCAGTTGCTGAAAGACTTCGTCCAGGCGGTTCTTCAGTTTGCGAACGTGGCTGCGCTCCAGTGCGGCTAATTCTTTGATCTCGTTTTGCACTTTGACCAGTTCATCAAAGATCGGTTTGATCACGGCGCCACTTTCGAGCCTTTCGGCCAGCTGGTGGATCCGATCCATGAACTGATCCAGAACTTCTTTGGATTTTTCCTTAGCTTCGTTTTTGGCGCTGTCTCGCAGTTTTTTGAGTTCTTCAAAAATGGCATCTGATTTTTGCCTCAGAGAGTCGATGTGGTCTTTGAACAGGTTTTTATCCATCACCTGCTTTTGCACATTGGACCACAGGTTTTTCATGTCTTCCCAAAGAGCAGGATCGAAAACTTCCAGACGTTTTACCTTGTCGGAAATCTCCTCCATGTCGTTCTTGAAATTGCGGTACAGTTTGGAGGTCAGCACGGCAAAATGCCATTCCATCTGAGCCCGCTGAATCACGTCTGTTCGTTCTACCTTCAGTTCGTCCGGGAGTATGCTGTCTGCCATTGAAAGCTCTCGAACCATATGCTGGGTTGAGGCAGGAAATTCCAGCTCTCCGCCTTCTCTCCAGTCAGACATCATCTTCTTGTAAAACTCTTCAGTACAGTCGCGGTCCGGAATGACATGAATGTTGATCCGGTTTTCTTCCGCTTCCAGGGCAACTGCCAGCAGCACCTTGTGGTCTTCTGCATTGGTTCCCCAAACTACGATCCTGTTGCGCATGATTCAATTTTAAAAAGTACATTCTGGCTTTTGGCCTTTCCTTTCACCTGTAAACGGGGAGCAATAGAAGACGAGGTCTCTTCACATCCGGTTTTTGGTAAAGGGGATGCAAAAATCCGACCATTTCACGAAAAATGGAAGAATTCTACACAAAAATTATCCTTAAAAAACCGCGAAAGCTTAAATGCTTGAAATTTAATTTTTTACGTATGCTTTTTCAAGTAAATAGGATGCTATTTGAACAGCATTGGTAGCCGCTCCCTTGCGCAGGTTGTCTGCCACGATCCATAGGTTGAGCGCATTTTCCTGCGATTCATCCATGCGGAGGCGTCCCACCTGGACCTCATTTTTGCCTCTGGCCTGAAGCGGTGTAGGGTAGCGGGACCGCGAGGGTTCATCCAGCAGGATCAGTCCGGGTGCAGCAGAAAGGAGTTGCCTTACCTCTTCCAGTCTGAAGGCTTTGTGAAAGGAGACGTTCACTGATTCCGAGTGCCCCCCGTAGACCGGCACGCGCACAGCCGTGGCCGTGATCCGAAGGGATGGGTCTCCCAGGATCTTGCGCGTTTCGTGGACCAGTTTCATTTCTTCTTTGGTGTACAAGTTGTCGAGAAACACATCGCACTGCGGGATGCAATTCTCAAAAATCGGATGATTATAGGCTCTGGGTTCCGGTGCAGGGTGACCGTTTTTTTCAGCCTCGTACTGTCTGACCGCCTTCATCCCTGTACCGGTAAAAGACTGATAGGTGGACACCACGATGCGGTCCACGCCAAACTTTCTGTGCAATGGATGAAGAGCCATCACCATCTGAATGGTGCTGCAGTTGGGATTGGCGATAATCCGAGAGGTCTGGGTGATCCGGTCAGCATTGATCTCAGGGACGACCAAAGGGCAATCCGAATCCATCCTCCAGGCAGAGCTGTTATCGATGACGTAACATCCTGCAGCTGCAAAAGCCGGAGCATACTCCAGAGAGGTGCTTCCTCCAGCAGAGAATAAGGCAATATCGGGTTTCATCCTGATCGCCTCCTCTACGGTCACCAGGTTATGATCTTTGCCTTTGTAAGAAAGTTTCTTGCCAGCCGAGCCAGCCGAGGCAGCCAGGATCAGTTCATCATACGGAAGCTGGAATTCATCCATTACCATCAGCATTTCCTGTCCCACCATACCGGTAGCACCTACCACTGCAATCTTCAACATCATTCAGAATTTGTGAAGGCAAAGTTACGGACCGTCCGGATTAAAGCGCAGGATTTAACAAAGGCTTTGTGATTTCTGTCTAACTTTGGCACTGCAGACAAACAATACGAAGGCCCGGTGGCAAGGGATCACAAAATCACGATGCCCGGGTGTGATTTTATGGGACAAACTGAACTAACAGCCTTGATTCGAGTGATCCTGTGCGCAGGATGGCTGCTTTTATCCCATTTTCATGCTGTAGCGCAATGGCTGGATCGCTTTGATGGAGACCTTCGATCCTGGTCCGGAGACACCTCGCATTTCCGCATCACCACTGAAGGACGTCTGGCACTGCAGGCCCCTGCTGCGGGCAGCAGTTTTATCCACAGGCCCTACCGGTACGATTCAGGCGATCAGCGATGGACCCTTTGGTGTCGCTTGGATTTTGCCCCCTCTGCTACGAACAGACTCCGGTTCTGGCTGGCCATGGACCGCACCGATCCGGCCAGTGCAGAGGGATATTACATCGATATAGGAGAGAACGGAAGCGAGGACAACTGGAAACTATATGCCCGTCTGGGAAACCGAACGGTCCTGCTGGGTCAGGGTGTAAAAGGCCGGCTGGCTGGAGACCCTGCGGAATGTTATTTCGAGATCAGTCGGCAGTCAGACAGCAGCTGGACGGTAGGCACGGATTACAGCGGGGGCAGAAATCCGCTTACAGAGTCTGTTTTGACTGATTCCCTGCGATTGCCCATCTCAGATGCCTGGTTGGGGATCCAGTGTGTGTACACCGATACAAGACGGGACAAGTTCAGCTTTGACGATGCAGGAGTGAGTCCTCCCGGGCGCGACACCCTGGCTCCGCACATCATCCGGGCCGATGTCATTGGGAACAACAAACTCCGGATCCAATTCGATGAACCTCCTACGGAGACGACTGTCTCCGATACGCTGAATTATTTTGTACCCGGTATCGGACATCCCTTTGGTTCTGATCCGGATACTTCGAACCAGTCCCGCATTTTAAATTTTGGCAAGCCTTTCGGACTGGCAAGCACTTACACTTTGCGCTACACAGGTCTGGCTGACAGCCTGGGTAATAGCTTGTCAGGATTGGATTCCATATTGTTTCGGACAGAAGATGCTCGCGCACCCCGGCCGGGAGAGCTTCTGATTACGGAATTTCTGGCCGATCCCTCACCAAGCGTAGGTCTTCCCGAAGTTGAATTTGTCGAGATTTACAACCAGAGCTCAGACCCACTGAACCTCGGAGGGCTGCGACTGGGAGATGCATCCGGTCTTTCCGCAATATTCCCGGAATCCGTTTTGCCTGCCGGATCTTATTTGATCCTTTGTCCCCTTGTGGACAGCCTCGCGTATCGCGCATATGGTGCGGTCCTGGGCATTCAGAGCTTCCCTGCCCTCAACAATGGAGGAGATGAGATCCGAATAGTGGCATCTGATGGTAGCTTAATGGAGTTGCTTACTTTTGATTTGTCCTGGTACGATGTGAGTTCTAAAAAAGATGGAGGTTACAGCCTCGAACTGATCAGGATCAACCAATCCTGTCAGGGCGCAGCCAGCTGGGCCACATCCGGCGATCCTCTAGGCGGCACACCCGGCAGAGCCAACAGCAGGATTGATACCACACAGGATGTGACAGGACCCCGATTAACCGATGCCCTGGCGATCAGCATCTGGGAGATCCGCCTGATCTTTGACGAAGCACCCGATGAGGCCTTAGCCCGCGAATTGTGGCGATATACCCTGGACAATGGAATTACACTGGCCACCGCCGATCCGGACCCTTCCTCTGCGCGCGCCTGGATCCTGGTCCTCAATCAACCCCTTCAGCCGGGAGTGGAATATCGGCTTCGCATCGGTGGATTGACAGATTGTCTGGGCAACCGGAGCGATACCCTGAGAGCGGTCCTGAGCCTGCCGGCCGAACCTTCTGAAGGGGATATCCTCTTCAATGAAGTCCTTTTCAATCCTGTGACCGGAGGCAGTGACTTCATCGAATTGTACAACACAAGCCCTTCGTCCATATTGCTGAGAGGCCTGTTTTTAGCCAATCCCTCCAAATCACCTATTCCGGTGCGTATCACACTCGATAAAATACTGGCTCCCGGAGATTATCTGGTCCTGACACCCGATCCCGACCAGATCATCGCTCAGTACCCGTCCGGAGACAGCAGCCGCATTTTTCAGGCAGACCTGCCTTCGATCGACGATGAGGGAGGCAGCCTGGTCTTGAGCTATCCACGAGCCGGTCGTCAGGAACGGATTGATTCCTTTGGTTTCAGCAAGGATTGGCATCATCCCCTGATCAAAGACGAAAATGGCGTCAGCCTGGAGAAAATCCGTCCGGATCTGTCCTCTGGTGATCCCGATCACTGGCAGTCCGCATCCGGTACATCCGGTTATGGCACACCCGGCAGAAAAAACAGTCAATTTCTCGATAGTCTGTCCGGACCTGAAAAGCGGCCCTACCATATCCATGACCGGGTCGTCACTCCCAACGGTGATGGATTTCGCGACTACCTGAGTCTGGAGTTTGATCTGGACCAGGCCGGCTACAAAATCAGGGCTGAGGTCTATGATCCTTCGGGGTTCAAGGTGCGGGAACTGAGCCAGGAACTGGTCGGTCCGACTGAGATCCTGAGTTGGGGTGGCGATGACGACATGGGCCAAATTCTGACTTCCGGAAATTACATTCTTCAAATCCGATTGATCCATCCCGAAGGTCGGTACCGAAATTATCGCGAACTGGTGGTCATCGACAGTGGTCGATGATGCTCTGAAAATTATTTTTGTCTGAACCGATTTCAGTGAAAAAAGCAGCCCACATTCATCGCATCGTCCGCCATATCGGTCTGCAATGGGCCCTGGCTTCGGTATTGGTGCTGGTGACCTCGCTTTTTCTTTTTCCACCGGATCACTTCCTGGCTCGCTGGATCACACCCTATGCGACGCACTGGATGTTTTTTTGCCTGGCGACCGGCATCGTTTTTATGTTTCTGGACGTCAACCGCATTTTGTATCTGTCATTTGGCTGTGCCGGACTTCTGGCCCTTCTGCTCCAGTATTCTTTCAATCCATCCATCGCCCTGGCACGGGAGGCGGGTGACCGTTCGTTTTCCCTACTCTTTGTCAACCCGGCACAAAGCCAGGACAGACCGGCAGAAACAATCGACAAGATCCTGGCCTATGCGGCAGATGTAGTCGTCATGGAGGACTTTAATTCGGATTGGAATGTTCACTCACTCAGACTAACCGAGCAGTATCCTTATTTTCAGAAAATGATCCGGGAAGATTCACTCGGGAAAGCCATTTTCTCGGCCAGGAGGATCCTGTCCACATACGGCCCGGAATTTGGGGGCATACCGGCTCTCTTGTGCCAGATCCGGTACAACGACACCCTGGCATTGAACCTGGGCGCCTGCAGCAGCCGGCCTCCACTGGCTGTGGATGATTACGGAAGGCTCAGCGGTTTTCTGGACAGTCTGGCTAGCATGATCCAGCCTCTGCATGGTCCCGTTCTGATGGCTATTCACCTCAACATCGAACCCTGGAGCCGCGAGCTCCGTTCCTTCAAAGCCCGCACAGGTCTGGTCTCCAGCCGACGGGAAAGTAACGAAGGAATGGACGAAAAATCCGTCCTCAGTATTTTTAGCTCACCCGGCGGGGAAATACTTTTTAACCGGCAGGTGGAATGTTCCCATTTTTCTGTCTTCACAGATTCCGGTCGCAATCCCATCGGCATTTTTGGCAAGTATCAGTTCCGGAGGGAGTAGGAGGAAGCTTATGGCTTATAGCCATGGCCTAGGCGTAAGCCCAAGCTTACAGCTTGTTGCTTTTTAAAACTGGCATTCAGTCTCAACCTTTTTCAATATGAAGTGACCAAAATTCTTACTCGATATTCAACTCTTTTGACATCAATTACCAACCCAATTCTCCATCCTTTTGATTCAATTATTTATTTCTTTTCTTGTGAGCTATAAAAATATCAGAGAAAAACTTTTGAAGAATTTGTAAAAATATATTCTATTCAACATGGGTGTGAAATAAGAACGGAACCAATCCTGATTTATCATTATTTTAGAATTTGTGTAGGTCTGATATCCAATTTTTACGTTTGAAAATATCGTATCTGGTGAGAAGATAATTGACACAGAAAAAAATAAATCCTATACCTCTTCAAGACCATCGTACATCTCCTAGACCTGGAGTGAAAGAATGATTGATTAAATTATATATATCTGATTTGACCCTTATAGCTGGTCTGAAGAATGAACTAAAAAGTGCTTTGGAATTTTCCCCGTACCGGTATTATTTGATTTATTTTTTTCATTCAGAACAAAATTCCGACCATTCAGAACATTCCATCTCTGCAATACTTGTTTTTTTGCTCATTTGGGTATCATTGCGGCTATTTGTCAACTTCAATGAATCCAATCCAATCATGAGTTTTTATGGACTTTACCCCTGTTTTAGCTCGAATGTCTTTATTGCTCTCCCAGGATATATTTTGGATTTCAAATTTCTACTCATTTATTTTCAAAATGCCATTTTAAAGCAATGGATCCAAACTGACAGCGATGTCCTGTGGATGTGCTGTTCTAAAATGAATATTTAATTAAACATCGATTTTCTCATCATGATTTCCATACCTATCATTATGAAAAAGATTCAATTTCTGATTCATTCCTTTTTTTCTTCAATAGCAATCTTCTTCAAATTCTGTCTCACAGTTATTTCGTTTTTGATGATAACCGGAGAGACTTCCGCCGCCGATTATTTTTGGGTGGGTGGTACAGGTACCTGGAATGATCTGACCCATTGGGCCACCAGTTCAGGAGGATCCACTAAGCATACCATCGTGCCCAGTGTTCTAGATAATGTGATTTTTGATATCAATTCTTTTACTGCAGCAGGGCAAACAGTCACATTGAATCAAGAGGCATTCTGTAAGGATTTTAAATGGGATGGAGTGGCTAACAATCCCACTTTTGTCGGTGCGGGATTCACATTAAATGTCGATGGTAAATTTTTAGCGCTTGGCACTCCTTTTACCTTTAATCATGTCAATGGAAACCTGAACATTGGGGGAGATTTCCTGGTAGATGGGTCCAACATGTCCTTTACAAAGAACAGTGGCGCCATGATCATAGGTGGGAAGTTTGACATTAAAAATGTCAGTACTATGTCTTTCAGCAGATCGGGTACAATACAGATTAGCGGTGGCGGAATGAGCTTTACAGATGCTACCCTGTCTGTTTTCACTTCTGCCGGGATCAGCATCACAACGGGGAATCTGAGTTTTACGAATTCCAGGACAACCGGT
This sequence comes from Bacteroidota bacterium, assembly GCA_029572935.1. Classification (GTDB taxonomy): domain Bacteria; phylum Bacteroidota; class Bacteroidia; order Chitinophagales; family Saprospiraceae; genus Vicinibacter. Next base: position 19,745 of record JAKQHM010000038.1, on the reverse strand, counting down.
GCTTTCTCAGCAGGCTCTGTCAGCCTGGGTAATGGTAGTGTCACCATTCCTGCCTGGAATGGCGGTAGTTTTACGACCACTTCTCTAAGCATCACCGGCAACCTCTTACTGACCGGTTGGACCACTGGTAACTTGACTACAGGAAATTTCAGCTCAACTGCAGGAAAAATTTTGATTGAGGATTGGAGTGCTGGTAGCATATCTATGGGTATCGTGACGCTCAGCTCAGCAGTCAATGTAGGGGGCTTTGAATTTAAGAATTCAACCATGACTTCTTTTGGATCCAGTAATATTTCAATTGCCAATGGAAACCTGACTTTTACCAATTCCAAAACCACGGGTACTTTTTCAACAGGATCCATTACGCTAAACAGCGGTTCGATGAGTATTCCCTCCTGGTCAGGAGGGAATTTCAGCACAAGTAATATCTCTATGACAGGCAACCTGAGTATTGCGAACTGGACATCAGGGACCTTGAGTTGTGGGTATATAAGCAGTACCAACGGAAATTTTACTATTGACAATAAAACCTCAGGTAATTCAAATTTTGCTTTAAACCTCACCAATGGATCATTTGAGTTAAAGAACAGTTCTGGCTGGACCTTAAGCTTCAACAACAGCTGTACTGTCGGGAATTTTCTCGTGGATCAAAGTCCGGTCGTCATCAATTTTCTCAGCAGTTACTCGTTTACTTCCAACGGCGATTTTTCTATATTAAATGCTGCTACCAATTTCTCACATTCAGGTAACTTGTCTGTAAAAGGTAATTTTACCCTGAACAGCAGCTGCACGTTCAGTCAGTCAAACTACGTGATCTTTACGGCAAATAGTCTGGGAAAGACCATCACCAGTGCCGGAAAACAATTTACCAATGTGCGGTTCAATGGATCCGGCGGAGAATGGATTCTGCAGGATGCTTTGAAAGTGACCAATACTACAGAACACTTCACCGGCATTTTCCGGTCCAATGGCAAGTCCGTGGATTATGGTCTGACATTTAATGGGGAGGATAATGGGATAGTGAGGATTTTGGATTATACAGGCACGGATACGGTAAGGGTTGGGTACAACTTCAGACTCAGTACCAGTGGCTCAACAGTTCTCACAGCCGGTTCTTCGGTTTTGCTGATGCAGACCAATCAATTAATAGACATCTATTTGGAAGGAGGAGGTAAGACTTTTGGTCCTGTTGTCATAAGAAGTCTAAATACCTCGACAAACCAATATTATATCTTTATCAGAGATAACAACAATACTTTTGGAAGTGTATCCATAGCCATTCATAATCGCTCTTTTTTATACATAGATGGCAGCAACAATACTTTTGGAAATTTTTCTATGCATTATCACCAATCAACTGTTGCGACAGTAAGTGAATCTCAGATTTATAATTCGCACAATTTTGGCGATTTCAGCATAACTACCAGTGGACTCTTGCCCCAATTGTACTGTGGCAGCAACAATAGCTTTGGACAGGTTAGTTTGTCTCCAGGCACCAATTGGCGGATCCAGCAATCCACCACCCAATCGGTCAAGGGTATAAGTGCCGTGGGAGATTGTCAAAAATTGATCTATATCTATAGTTCCAATTCGGGTGTTTCTGCCAATGTGTTGGATGCGGATAGCGGAAGCAATACGCTGAGCTATATGCGTTTCAACCGGATCAATTTTTCCGGTGCCGGCTGGACAGCAAACAATACCCTGGAATCCATAAACACTACGGGGATCACGGTCAATCCACCGGCCACCCAAACTTATTACTGGATAGGAGGTACGGGCAACTGGAATGATCCTACCAAATGGTCTCTGAGTAGCGGTGGGTCTGCTGCCGGATGTCTTCCAACCAGAGTGGATCACGTAGTGTTTGACAGCAATTCTTTCCCCGGCAGCAATCAAACCGTCACCCTGAATGTGGCTGCGGAAATCATCAACATGAGCTGGACTTCAGGAGTAAATGCCAGCCCCAATTTTTCAGGCAGTGCATCTCTGATCATCAATGGTGACTTGAATGTGTCCGGTGCCATGGATTGGGTCCTGACTGGAGGACTAACCCTGCGCGAGTCCATCATTCTCAACTCCGGCGTCAATTGGAATCATAATAATTCGGTCACATTCAGCGGTACCACTTCCGGACATACCATTGACATGGCGGGAAAGACCTTTTCCAGCATCGTGTACTTTGATAATCCTGGTAATTCATCTTCCGGTTCCTGGACCCTCGCATCCAACTTTTCCGTTTCAACTTCATTTTCTACTGAATTCAGGGATGCGGGATTTGTTTCCAATGGGTTTTCAGTAAATTTTGGTGATTCCTTTAATGCATCTTTTGATGTCCCCAAAGTACTCGATTTTACAGGCACTGACACCGTTCGCGTTCAGCGGCTTTGGCAATTTTTGACAGGGGTTAATGCGAGTTTGACTATGGCTCAGGCAGTCTTGTTAATCAGACAACCTTCCGGTCTTGGCAATAGCATGGGATTCTATGGAGGAGCCAAAACCTATCACGATGTGGTCATAGATGCCTTGAATGCCACCACAGCATATACCATTTACCTTAGTAACGCAGGCACAGTCTTACGTGATTTGTACATTCGATTTTCTGGTCCCCAAATTATGAGCTGGGAGCAGGCATTTACCAGCAGGAACGTCTCGGTTCAGTATTTGAGTACCAATTCTTTCTATTTCCCCACTTTCCAGGTTTACGGAAACCATACGATGTCCAGCCTTAAGTTCAGTGCTAACTTTGTTCAACCCACGCTATACCTTAACAATAGCAACACCATTGATACTTTGCAGCTGCACCATGGTATGACGATCTATTTTGGCGCCAATCAGACACAGACTTTAAAATCAATTGCTGCCGATGGCATTTGCTCCAGAAGGATCTCCCTTTATTCAACCAGTTCCGGTACCCAGGCTACCTTAAGCGATCTGACCGGTACCAACACTGTGGATCAGCTGTATATGCGGGATATCAAAGCCCAGGGAGGCGCGGTGTGGAATGCGGAGGATGTAGTGAATGAAGGAAATAATTCGGGCTGGACCCTGAATCCCCAACCGGTGCAAAGTTATTATTGGATAGGAGGAACAGGCAACTGGAGTGATTCTACCAAGTGGTCTTTCAGTAGTGGAGGTGCTCCGGCTAATTGTTTGCCTTCACGCCAGGATCATGTTTTCTTTGACAACAATTCTTTCCCGGGTAGCAATCAGACCGTGACATTAAACATTCATGCTGAAATCAGCAACATGACCTGGACTTCCGGCGTGAATGCCAGTCCTAATTTTTCAGGTAGTCAGAGCCTGATCATCAATGGCGATCTTACCATCTCAGGCACCATGGACTGGATCCTCAATAGTGGACTCACCTTGCGCAAGTCTATTGTCCTCAGCAGTGGAGTGAATTGGAGTCATAATAATATTGTCACCTTCAGTGGTACCACATCTGGGAATATAATCAATATGGCGGGCAAGACATTCGCCAATGCTGTGATATTTGACAATCCTGGAAGTTCTACTTCTGGTTCCTGGACCCTTGGTGCCAACTTTAGCGTTTCTACGTCTTATTATACAGAATTCAGGGATGCAGAATTTATATCAAATGGATATGCTGTAAATTTTGGCGATTATTTTTCAGCCAATTCTAATGTACCAAAAATATTGAATTTCACAGGTACAGACACTGTACGCGTTCAACGATATTGGTATATGTTGAATGGAGCTAATGCCAATTTGAACATGGGGCAGGCAGTCTTGCTGTTAAGACAACCTTCCGGTCTGAGCAACGAAATCTATCTTTATGGTGGAGCCAAAACCTACCAAGATATAGTCATTGAAGCACAACACACCAGCAGTTCATATTATATATATTTATTCAATGCCTCCACGATTTGTCGCGATATCTATGTCAGGATATCTGGTCAGCAAATTGTCAGTTGGCAGGAAGCTTACACCAGCAGAAACGTTTCGGTACAATATTTAAATTCCAATACCGGCTATGTGCCCAACTTTCAGGTATATGGCAACCACACTATGCAGAGCTTAAAGTTTACCACTCCTTCAGTCCAACCCAGACTGTATCTGTATAACAATAATACCATCGATACCCTTCAGTTGCACCACGGCATGGACGTTTATTTTGGTGCCAGTCAAACCCAGACCTTAAAATCATTGGCAGGAAATGGACTGTGTACACGTCTGGTCGATTTATTTTCCACCAGTACCGGAACGCAAGCTACCCTGACCGATGCGAGTGGAACCAACAGTCTTAATTTCATTAATTTCAGGGATATCAGAGCACAGGGGGGCGCTTTGTGGGAAGCCTCCAATGTCAATACCAATATCAACAACACCGGATGGACCATAGGCGCTCCACCACCCATAAATTATTATTGGGTGGGAGGTACCGGAAACTGGAATGATCTTGCCAAATGGTCTCTGAGTAGTGGAGGCCCGTCTGCGGGTTGTTTACCAACTACCCTGGATAATGTCATTTTTGATGTCAATTCCTTTAATGCAACTGGGCAGTCGGTCAATCTGGTGGGCTCCGCCGTTTGTCGCAATATGACCTGGACGAATGGAGTGACATTGAATCCCACCCTGCAGGGAAATTTTCAAATGGAAATACAAGGGGATTTACAAGTCAATGGGACCATGACCTGGGTTCAAAATGCAAATCTTATAGCCAGAGGTGATTTTATATTGAGCAACAGCACCACGTGGAACCACAATTTTCAAATTCAATTTTATTCAGATTCTACTAACAATACCCTCAACACAGCAGCCAAGACCATGCTGCAATCCATTTTTTTTGATGCTAGGACCACAGGATCCGGACCCAAATGGACACTGGCTTCCGATCTGAACATAAATAGCATCTACAGTTTGAATATTTTGGAAGGTCAATTCGTTTCGGATGGATATGAGATCAATGCGGGAGCTGAATTTTTAGCCAATACTGGTACGGATGTAAGGATCATTAATTTGACTGGAACGGACACCCTAAGGATGCGATATGCCTTTAGGATGACCACGAGTGCAAACACAAGTTATATCCACGGCAATTCCACGATTTTGATAAACACTTCCTCCCTGGAATCCATTGTTTTTGAAGGAGGCAACAAAACTTATTACGATGTAGCTATCAGACATGGTTCTGCTTCTTCATCAACTTATGATATAACGTTTACAGGCAATAATACCATTCGGGATTTATTCGTGCAAACTCTTTCTGCGAGTGGGGTCAGAAGATTATATTACAACAATTCCAGCACTTTCCGGCATGTGAACATTGATCATTTTGGGACTAATCAGCTCCAGAATTATTTTCAGACGGGCCCTCATACCTTCAGCAATTATGTAGTGGAGACTTTCAGTACCGGCAATGCCTACCTGGAAATGAACTCTAACAATAGTTTTAATACACTGGATCTTCCCAATGGTTTTACTATGGTAATTGCTTCATCTAGAACTCAAACCACAAGCAATTTTATTCCAAGGAGTTCCTGCCTGCGCCGTTCAACCATCTCAGGAAATAATAGTACAAATTCAATCATTTCACAGGCTTCCGGTACGGTGAATTCCGAATGGATCACCCTGCAAAATCACAGGGTGCAGGGTGGGGCCAGTTTCAATGCCACGGAAGCCGTCATCAGTAACGCAGTCGGATGGACCGCTCAAACCGTTCAACCTATTACCATGTACTGGGTGGGTGGCACAGGCAGCTGGTCTGATCCCAATAAATGGTCCTTCACCAGCGGAGGACCGGGCAACGGATGTATCATTCCCAAGAGTACGGACCACGTGGTCTTTGACAATTCCTCATTTACAGCAATCAATCAAACTGTTACTTTGAACCAGACTACCACTGTGGTCAACATGATCTGGATCAATGTGGCCTTCACACCCAGTTTTACCGGTAGCTCTTCACTCACGGTAAATGGCAATCTGTTTATCAACAGTGCGATGAGCTGGAATCAATCCGGCACTCTCAATCTGAATGGTTCCGTCACATTTTCAAGTTCTATGAACTGGAACCGTACTACCACAACGACCCTGAATCCAACTGCCGGGAACTATACCCTGGATTTCGCAGGCAAAACGCTGAATGGGTCTATGACATTTAATGGAAATATCAATGCGGTTTGGAACCTTGTAAGTGATTATAAATGCGGCACCAATGCAATCACCAACTTGCTACAGGGAAAATTTTATTCCAATGGATATAAGGTGGATTTTGGTCTGGACTTTGATTCCAATAACAGCAATTCAAGGGTTTTGGATTTCACAGGCACAGATACTGTAAAGGTGCGGAGGCAATGGTTGATCTCAGCCGGTAGTCTGAACTTTAATATTGGCAATGCCATACTTTTGATGCAAACAAACCAGGCTGAAAACCAGACTTTCACTGGAGGAAATCTCAACTATGACGATCTCATCTTCCAGCACCAGAATACATCTGATTATTCCATTACACTTTCGGGAAATAATACTTATGGTTCGATGCTTTTTAATGTCACCAACCGAAAGGATATTAATTTGAATGGCAACAATACCATTGATGGATTTACCTTGAATTTAGATCAGGTCAATACTGCTTCCATTCCATTAGTGACGATAAATGGCAGTAATGCTTTTGGCACTTTTCTTATCCTTTCAAAGAACGTACAGGGGCCTGAGATTCGATTCAACCAAAACAACAGTTTTGCCAGTTTTATTTCCGTGGGACGAAACTCCAGATTGTATTTTGGAGCCGGGAAAACACAAACTTTTACTGGCGACGTACAAATTTTGGGTACAGGCAGCACACCAATCTGGGTATATTCAAATACCCAAGGTAGCCAGGCCACACTTTTTAAATCCAGCGGAGTATTGTGTTTTGATTACGTCTGGATCAGAGATATTAATGCGACAGGAGGAGCTGTTTTTAATTCAGGAGTAAATGGTCAAGATATTTCAAATAATACCGGCATCACTTTTGGACAGAGTTGTGTTGCCTACTATTGGGTTGGTAATTCGGGCAACTGGTCGGATTATGCCAACCATTGGGCCACTACTTCCGGCGGAAATGTTTTTTATTTGCAGGCTCCATTATCCACAGATCATGTGGTATTTGATGCCAATTCGTTTTCCACTACGGGTCAGACCGTGACACTCGATGTCGTGGGTAAAAGTTATAACATGACCTGGGTTTCTGTTCTTTTTAATCCGACCCTCTCGGGATCGGCGCAGAATCTTGAAATCTATGGGGATCTTTTATTGTCTCCTGCCATGAACCAGAACTGGCCCGGCAGATGGAAATTCCTTGCAAACGATGGCAACACACATAAGGTAAATACCTTTGGAAAGGTACTGACAGACCTGGAAATTGAAACCGGAAATACCAGTACGATCAAATTGGATGAAAACCTGAGCTTTTCCGACAGTCTGAGTCTGAAGTCTGGTAACTTCCATACCAATGGAAAAAGTGTTTTTGGAAAAAAATTCATTCTGTCAGGAAGCGCGCAGAGGGACCTGACTTTGGGTAGTTCGGAAATCCTCCTGACAGATGGATCCTGGAATGTGGCAGATCCCGCCAACTTAACTTTATCTGCAGGTACCAGTGAGATCATATTGAAAAGCCAGGGCGGAAATGGAGATTTTGCAGGAGCTGGTTTGGGTTATTACGACCTTCGCTTTCAGACGGACAGTGTGATGACCAGCAGTATCACAGGGTCCAACAGTTTCAACAAACTGACCGTGGATCCCGGAAATACATTGACTCTGGAATCAGGGACTACACAGACAGCTTTGCAGATAGTAGCTTCCGGCAATTGTGTGAAAGATCTCACCATCCAATCGGATACCCCCGGATCCGCTGCCGGTTTCAGTAATGCTTCGGGTACGGTGAATTCCAATTTTGTCAATCTGAAGGACAACACCGCTACCGGAGGAGCGACATTCAATGCCAATCAGGCCATGGATCTGGGCGGCAATACCGGATGGAATTTTCCACCATTCAATGTGCTGGATGTGACCATTAATAAAACCAATCCCACCTGTCCTACGCCAAACAACGGATCCGTGACAGCAGTGGTCACTGGCGGTGTGGCACCTTTTTCCTACAAATGGAATACGCTGTCCACTTTGGTCACTTTGAACAACCTATCGCAGGGTACCTACAGTGTCACCGTCACGGATGCATCCGGTTGTACCGGGACAGCCATTGCCACACTTACCCAGCCACCAACCTATAATTTTGGGACGACTACACAAGGAGAGACTATTTGCTTCGGAGCCAGCAACGGAGATGTATCCGTGGATGCTCCAGGCGGATTGGCTCCCCTCAACTACAGTTGGTCCACTGGGGCCAGCACCCAGGCAGTCAGTGGTCTGACTGCAGGTACCTATGCCGTGACGGTCATCGATGCAGACAATTGCAGAGCGTTTAATTCTGCTACCGTCAGCAGCCAGGCAGATATCAATGCAGGCAACAGCATCACCACCGCCAAATGCATCAACAGTCCCGTTGGATTTACAGCTTCAGGGACAGGTTCAGGTCTGACTTATAATTGGACATTTGGCGACGGAAATACCGCCACCGGACAAATGGTCACAAACACCTATACCATGAGCGGCATTTACACCGCGTTTGTGACCGTCACAGCCTCCAATGGTTGCAAAGACAGTGCGGGGGTCTCACTGAACATAGCACCCTTGTTGGACCTTTCTGCTAACGTGACCGATGTAAGTACCTGCGCCCCCAATACCTGTAATGGACAAGTGATCCTGAATCCTTCCGGAGGTCTGGCTCCTTTTACATTCACAGGCCCTGAGTTTGCTCATGCATTTTATGGGCCTACCCTGTCTCCAACCCTGTTTACCAAAGACAATAATACAGGAGCTTATGTACAGAATAACCAACTCAGCGTAACGGGCAATAATTCCTGGAATAAGAGGATCTACACTCCTTCTACATTTGCAAGGGTAGCCGGAAAGGAATTCTACTTTAAGTTTTATCATCCAGCCAGTGGACTTACCAGAATTGGCTGGCATGGCAACAGTACTGGAAGCACGACCAATACCCAGGCAGATTTACTTTACGCACTCTCATTCGAATCTACCAGCCTGTTCATTTATGAGGACGGAACCAGCCGGGGTAATTTTACCTCTTCGGTACCCGGAGGTTATTCCAATAATACCTGGTATGAAATAAAGATTGTTCTGAAGGCCTCAGGAGCGGAATATTACTTACGTAAACTTAACGTAGGGAATTATGTGCTGTTGTACAACAGCAGTTATTCCACTGAAACCAGCTTAAGACTGGGAATGTGCGTCAATGCCGGTATGGCCATCACGGACGATTGGGTCATCAGTCCGGCCTCGCCCATTTTGACAAACCTGTGTCCAGGCGATTACAACTATTTTGTACTGGATGCCAATGGCTGTACCGATAGTTACACAGCAATGGTAGGAATTACGGATCTCGTGCCTCCGTCAGCACAATGCAAGAACATCAGTGTGGCTCTCGACCAGAATGGCGACTATACCCTTATGGCGTCTGAAGTCAACAACAATTCTACAGATGATTGCGGTATTGAATTACTGGACCTGAATGTTTCGGATTTTGATTGCAGCGATCTGGGTTCTAATATGGTCGTACTCACCGTTACTGATTCCAGTGGGAATACGTCTACCTGTGCATCGACCGTCACCGTCATCGACGATTTGGCCCCTGAATTGAGTTGCCCTCCGTCAAATATCACAGTTTCTGTCAATCCGGGTTCTCCCTGCATCATCACCATTCCGGATTATGTGGCACAGCTCAATCCAGTGGACAACTGTACAGCGGTTGGAGATATAGTGGAATCTCAAAGCATTCCTGCGGGTAGCTACGGAGTAAGTGGGAATGGTGCTGTAGTCAATCTGTCTTATACGGCAACGGATGCTGCTTCTCCACCTAATACCCAAACCTGCAATGTGGCTATCACGGTTGAATCATCTGTCATCCAGGTCATGGGAAACAACGTCCTGATTGCGGATGGCGACCTAACCCCTTCCACGTCAGATCATACTGACTTTGGCCAGATTTCCGGTATGCCCATCACGAGAACCTTTACCATACAAAATGCAGGTTTGGACGACCTTGAATTACAGGCTGGAGCTATCGTTCTCAAAGGTCCGGATGCTTCTCAATTTACAGTGCAGAATGTGAACCTTCCTGCGACTATATCGGGTCCTTCGGGTACTCTAAGTTTTGAGGTGAAGTATGATCCCAGCAGCCAGGGAGTGCATGCCGCGACAGTTGAAATTACATCGGACAACTGCAATATCGTACTTTATGATTATGCCATACAGGGAGAAGTGACCTGTTCTTTACCTTCTTTTTCGACTTGTCCCGGCTCCCCGATTATGGAGGATACAGATATAGGTGTTTGTACCACCCATGTAAACTATAGTGTTCAGGCCACAGGGACACCTGCTCCAACTTTGGAATATGAATTCTCTGGAGCCACTACGGATTCAGGTGCCGGAACAGGATCAGGAGAGACTTTTAACAAGGGAACCACCAAGGTCACGGTGACGGCCACCAATTCCTGTGGAACTGCTACCTGTGTTTTTGATGTAGTGGTGGAAGATGATGATGCACCTGTACTGGATTGCGCCACATTGAGCACGATCAACTACAACACGGATGCGCCCAATTGCAACAACGACACCGATGTGAGTGTGCCGGTTGCAGTGGACAACTGCGATGGCAACATCATCGGTGTGGGCACTCGAAGTGACAATGCGAGCCTGAATGCGCCGTGGCCGTTGGGCACTACGACGATCACGTGGACGTTTACGGATGCATCGAATAATGTAAAAACCTGTACACAAAATGTCGTCGTCACAGACAACGATCCACCTGTATTAGATTGTGCCACATTGAGCACGATCAACTACAACACGGATGCGCCCAATTGCAACAACGACACCGATGTGAGTGTGCCGGTTGCGGTGGACAACTGCGATGGCAACCTCAGCGGAGTGGGCATGAGAAGTGACAATGCGAGTATGAATGCACTATGGCCGTTGGGCACTACGACGATTACCTGGACGTTTGCGGATGCAGCGAATAATGTGAAGACGTGCACGCAGACAGTGACGGTTGCGGATGATGATGCCCCTGTACTGGATTGCGCCACATTGACAGCGATCCATTACACGACACAGGCGCCGAACTGTAACAATGATACGGATGTGAGTGTGCCGGTTGCAGAGGACAACTGCAATGGCAACATCAGCGGTGTCGGCACCCGAAGTGACAATGCGAGCCTGAATGCGCCGTGGCCGTTGGGCACTACGACGATCACCTGGACGTTTACGGATGCAGCGAATAATGTAAAAACCTGTACACAAAATGTCGTCGTCACAGACAACGATGCACCTGTATTACATTGTGCCACATTGAGCACGATCAACTACAACACGTATGCACCCAATTGTAACAACGACACCGATGTGAGTGTGCCGGTTGCGGTGGACAACTGCGATGGCAACATCAGCGGAGTGGGCATAAGGAGTGACAATGCGAGTATGAATGCACAGTGGCCGTTGGGCACTACGACGATTACCTGGACGTTTACGGATGCAGCGAATAATGTGAAGACCTGCATGCAGACAGTGACGGTTGCGGATGATGATGCACCTGTACTAGATTGCGCCACATTGAGCACGATCAACTACAACACGGATGCGCCCAATTGCAACAACGACATCGATGTGAGTGTGCCAGTTGCGGTGGACAACTGCGATGGCAACATCAGCGGTGTCGGCACCCGAAGTGACAATGGGAGCCTGAATGCGCCGTGGCCGTTGGGCACTACGACGATCACGTGGACGTTTACGGATGCAGCGAACAATGTGAAGACCTGCACGCAGACTGTGACGGTTGCGGATGATGATGCCCCTGTACTGGATTGCGCCACATTGAGCACGATCAACTACAACACGGATGCACCCAATTGCAACAACGACACCGATGTGAGTGTGCCGGTTGCGGTGGACAACTGCGATGGCAACATCAGCGGAGTGGGCATGAGAAGTGACAATGCGAGTATGAATGCACAGTGGCCGTTGGGCACTACGACGATTACCTGGACGTTTGCGGATGCAGCGAATAATGTGAAGACGTGCACGCAGACAGTGACGGTTGCGGATGATGATGCGCCGGTCATAAACAGGGTAGGTGCTTCCACCATCGACATTTGTAAGAACAACAGTTATACTGATCCAGGTGCCACAGCAGAAGACAATTGCGATGGGAACCTGACTGGAATGATCGTCACGGATAATCCCGTCAACACCGCTATTCCCGGTACTTACATCATCACCTACGATGTTGCCGATGCTGTTGGAAATAATGCTACACAGGTCAGCAGAACAGTAGTAATTCACGAACTTCCAGCACCTGTATGTCCTGCTGATTTTAATGCTTGCAGAACTGGAGGCAACATCAACCTTATCGGCGCTACACCGGCTGGGGGAAACTATTCTGGTACTGGGGTATCCGGCAATGTATTTAATCCATTGGTTGCAGGTTTGGGTATCCACACCATACAATACGACTACACTGACGGGTATGGATGTATGGGTAGTTGTACTTTTGATATTACGGTATTTGAAGCACCAATCCTTAATGTGAATGACGGCATGTATTACTGTACCATTGCAGATGCACTGGCAGCTACCATGACCCAGGATGGTGATGTGATCGAAATTCCTGCAGGTATGTACAACGACCCTTGTATATTGATCAACAAATCCGTAGTTTTCAGACCTGTAGGTGGGATGGTATCGATCCAGTGTCTGGAAATGAACGGAGACGATAAAATTATGGTGCTAGATGGAAATCTCACCATAGTTCAATTAACGCTTTCGGATGGCCTAATCCGCACCAACGGAAATAACCTCAAATGTGGAACCATCTCCGGCGGTAGCGCCAACTCTTATCTGGTGACGGATTGAATGGAGTCTTCATAAAATGGTCGAAAGGACCTGATCTGTCGGCCATTTTGTTAGTAGAAATTCATCCGATTTATTGGGAGATCATACATTAGTTTGTCTTGATCCCAACCGGGAATCTTCTCAATTGAATGATATAAGCAATTGTATTGTAAAGGAAAATATACTTTAAAAATTCTATGTTAATAAATTTTAATATTGCTTCTTTGTTTTTCTGAGTCTTTTGTTTATTAATTATGAGAAATTTTCGGGAAAAGTTTCTGAACGACCGGTTGGCTATTTCAATTAACAATTACAAAAGACTGAACTGCTTAGCCATGAATCCAACCCTATTCGCTTAGGCATTGATGAACAAATCCAATCCGCTTGAAGATATAAGCAGTATTGGATTTGTATTACTACAAGCCAAGGAAACACAACTCAATGTGTGCGATTTTAAAGGTAAAAGTGTTTGGAGTATTGCAAAAGAATTTAGTGTGGTTTATTATGAAGAAAAATTAAATCTGGCCGAAAACTTTAGCCCGGGTGTTTATTATTATGAATTGTTGACGGCCTATGGGTCCAAAACAAAGAGCATGGTTTTGATCTGACGCTAGTTTGGTATAAAATATTTTGAAAGCCTTCTAAATGCACTTATTTAGAAGGCTTTTTTATGATTGCGTGAATTTTGATTAAGCAAGAGCTTAAAGAGAATAGACTTCGAATTCAATGCTTTCCGATCTATACCCATATTTAAAACCCGCATTGAGTACTTTTTAATCGTATTGATTTTTAATTTCGGTGGTCATTAGATCTTGATCAAATGATCTTTGGGAGTTAAAATTTTTTAATTTGGTAAATACTTGAATCTTTAAAATGAATCCTATCTTTGATTGATTTTGATGAATTGATCCTATTGAATTTTGTTTAAATTATTATAAATTGCTGAATTAAATTAAACTTATATATTTAATTTTATTTAATATTTAGTTCCTTAAATGCATTTTTCTAAACCCATTCTCTAATTATTAATGATTGCTACTTTATGATCTTGGATAAATCTATAAATGCCATTGCGGTATTAATTCTTGTAATTGGATTGAGTTTTGTCCTCCTCTCCCAGCCGGTTTGGGACAATTCAAAAACCGCCACAGCATCTGAAGCAGAAACTTGGGCCGCACAGCAAGTGGCAATTAGCCCTGTTTCCTGCACCCCTCCAAGTTTTTCCGTATGTCCATCTACTACCAATGGAAATACCGGCTTAGGGGTATGTACTGCAATAGTCAACTATACAGCCACAGCGACCGGATCTCCTGCACCAACACTTTCCTACGTGTTCAGTGGAGCAACCACTGGTAGTGGTTCCGGTACAGGATCCGGCTCAACTTTTAACCTAGGAACTACCACTGTCACAATAACAGCAACAAATGGTTGTAATCCTAACTCAACTTGCGTTTTTAATGTCATCGTAGTGGATGATGATGGTCCAGTCCTGGATTGTGCAGACGATGTGACAATCAATACTACTTTCGGCTTATGCACTGGTACATCCACTCTGACTGAGCCTATGATAACAGACAATTGCTCCTTCGGTGGAAATGGTTTAGATTTTGGAGGCGACAATGATTATATATCTTTTCCTACAAACATACTTTCTACTTCTACAAATTTTACATATGAAGCTTGGATTTATGTGAGAAGTCATGCCAACTGGGCTAGAATACTTGACTTTGGAGATTATGCTGGAGATAATATGTTTTTTACCTCCTCAATTGGCACTTCCGGTATTCCTAGATTTGTAATCAATGTCAATGGAGCTGGAGAAAGACAACTAACTGCTCCAAGTCAAATTGTTTTGAATACTTGGATGCACATCGCAGTAACTTTATCAGGCACTACAGCTACCATGTATATCAACGGTATTCAGGTAGCACAAAATACCAGTTTTAATCAAAACCCTTCTACGCTCGGTGCCACTACAAATAATTGGATTGGAAAATCTCAATATGCAGATGCGTATTTGAATGGAAAAATGGATGATATAAGATTTTGGAATGTGGCACGTACTCAATCACAAATCCAAAGCAACATGAATAAAGAATTAATTGGAAATGAAACAGGACTGGTCGCATATTATAAATTGAATCAAGGAGTAGCAGGCGGCAATAACACTGGAATAAATACTGCATCTCCTGTGCTTGGTCCAACTGGAACGTTGCAGAATTTTACACTAAATGGGTCCACTTCAAACTGGGTTTCTGGTGCACTTGGAAGTCTTTCACATAATGCACCTTCATTGTATCCAATTGGCAATACAATTGTTACCTGGACAGCAACCGATGCATATGGAAACACCAATTCATGTCAGCAGACGGTTACTGTTGTTGATAATCAATTGCCTGTGATTAATTGTAATACCTTAACAGCAGTAAATCTATTTACAGAAGCACCCAATTGTAACAACGAAACAAATGTGAGCGTCCCAGTTGCTACAGACAATTGCAGTGGTAATATAAATGGGGTTGGAACTCGTAGCGATCTTGCATCGATCAATGCAGCATGGCCTTTGGGTACAACGACCATCACCTGGACATTTACCGATGCAGCAATGAATTCTACGACCTGCACTCAAAATGTTATCGTGAATGACAATGACCCACCAACCTTTAGCTGTCCTGCGGATCTAACGGTAAATACAAATGACAATACCAATTGTGAAGTCACGGTACCGGATGTTTTGACGGGCATTGCTGATGAGACAGACAATTGCAGTGCAGTGACATTGACGCAATCACCTACATCAGGATCTGCACAAACAGGTGTTGCAGATGGCGGTACCTTCCAAATTACCGTTACCGCAACCGACGGAGCAACCCCGTCGAATTCATCGACCTGTGTGGTTACCGTTACAGTGAATGACGACGACGCCCCCGTAATCACACTCATCGGGGCAACCACCATCCATGTTTGTAAAAACAACAATTATTCTGATCCCGGCGCCACTGCGGAGGATAATTGTGACGGTGATCTGACAGGAATGATTGTGGCGGATAATCCGGTCAATACTGCCATACCGGATAGCTATACTGTTACGTATGATGTAATGGACGCGGCAGGAAATCCATCCAGCCAGGTAAGCAGAACCGTTGTGGTGCACGAACTTCCAGTACCGGTTTGTACTGCTGATTTTAATGCTTGCAGAACTGGAGGCAACATCAACCTTATCGGCGCTACACCGACTGGGGGAACCTATTCTGGTACTGGGGTATCCGGCAATGTATTTAATCCATTGGTTGCAGGTTTGGGTATCCACACCATACAATACGACTACACTGACGGGTATGGATGTATGGGCAGTTGTACTTTTGATATTACGGTATTTGAAGCGCCTATCCTAAATGTAAATGACGGGATGTATTATTGTACCATTACGGATGCGCTGGCCGCTACCATGACCCAGGATGGTGATGTGATCGAAATTCCTGCAGGTATGTACAACGACCCTTGTATATTGATCAACAAATCCGTAATTATCAGACCTGTAGGTGGGATGGTATCGATCCAGTGTCTGGAAATGAACGGTGACGATAAAATTATGGTGCTAGATGGAAATCTCACCATAGTTCAATTAACGCTTTCGGATGGCCTAATCCGCACCAACGGAAATAACCTGAAATGCGGCAGCATCTCCGGCGGTAGTGCCAGCTCGTATGTGGTCACGGATTGAGGGGAAGATGCTTAAGGCCAAAGCCTAAGCTGAAAGCCTAAGCTGATAGCCTAAGCTGATAGCCTAAGCTAATAGCCTAAGCTTTAGCCATGAGCCATGAGCCATGAGCCATAAGCCATTAGCCATAAGCCACCTGCCCCCAACAAAGTTGGTGGGTCAGCCATAAGCCATATACCATAAGCCATTCCGCTTATATCGGCTCAGCGTAACAATGAAATAATCACAAAAAATTATATAAATATGAGATTATAATCGCATTATTTTATTAAATTTGCACTAGCTGACTTGACCATGCTGCAATGAACATCGCAAGAGACCTTACCCCGATCTGGCTTGAAAAATGGAATTCAGGCAAGATTCTGATCCTCACGGGTCCCCGGCAGGTGGGGAAGACCACATTGATCAGATCCCTTTGTGAGGCACAGGGGGATTATTTATTCATCAACGGGGACAATCCGGACGACCGCTTGCTCCTGGAAAATGCAGGATCGGACAAACTCAGGAATCTGATCGGACATCACCACACGGTCTTTATGGACGAGGCGCAGCGCATCCCCAACATAGGCTTGACCCTAAAGATCATTTATGATCAGATGAAGGACGTACGGATCCTCGTGAGTGGTTCTTCTGCGCTTGATATCGCCAATTCCGTAAAGGAGCCCCTGACTGGGAGAAAGTGGGAGTACCATTTGTTTCCATTTTCCTGGCATGAACTCAAAAGACATTTTGGCAATTTCCAGAATCAGAAAAACATTCCGGCTTACCTCATTTATGGGACCTATCCGGAGGTCATCACACAGCCTAAGGACGCCGAAGGTATTTTAAAAGAAATTTCAGGTAGTTATCTGTACAAGGATCTGTTGCAGTACCAGGGGATCCGTAAGCCTGAAGTTTTGGATAAGTTGCTTTTGGCTTTAGCCCTGCAACTGGGAGCGGAGGTCAATTACAACGAATTATCACGGACCGTCGGCGTGGACAGAGCCACAGTGGAGCAGTACATCTCACTGCTGGAAAAGGCATTCGTCGTATTCCGGCTCGCACCCCTGGCCCGAAATGTGCGCAACGAGATGAATACCTCCCGGAAGGTTTACTTTTACGACAACGGGATCCGCAATGCGATCATCGGAAATTTCAGGCCTCTCGAATTTCGTCAGGATGTGGGGGCCCTGTGGGAAAACTACATGATCTCAGAGCGGGTAAAAACAATCCATTATCGAAAGTGGCATGGCAGGACTTATTTCTGGCGTACTTATCAGCAACAGGAGATAGACTGGGTGGAAGAAACCGAAGGTTCGTTTTCTGCATTTGAATTCAAATGGAATCCAAAAAAGAAAAGTAAAAAATTTCCATCCACTTTTTTATCCCATTATCCCATTCGCAAAACGATGATCGTCACACCTGATCATGTAGATGAATTTTTATCCGAAGATTGACTTTGTTACGGCATGGGGGGCAAAGTCTGGGCTGATAGCCTAAGCCTAAGCCTATGCCTAAGCATATAGCCTAAGCCCATGCCTATGCCAATATTGAAAGCTGATAGCCTATAGCTCATAGCTAATAGCTTAAGCTAAGCTGATAGCCTAAGACGCCATGTAATAAAAAAAGCCGTAGATTAAGGTCAAGCGGTCGAAACGCCGCACACAAAATAATATTTGTTAACCTTTAAAATCTACGACTTATGATTAGAGCAAAAGTACCAAAGAAAATTAGTTTCGAAGGTAAAAGGTTGAGTGTAGGTCTTGATGTACATGCCAAACAGTGGAATGTAAGCATTTACCTGGAGGAAGTGTTTATGAAACAATTCCAACAAGTACCTAGTTCCCGGCAGTTGTCAAGACACATTCAAGAAAATTATCCGGGAGCGCAGGTAGTATGTGCTTATGAAGCCGGATGTTTTGGATATTGGATTCACCGGGAATTACAACAGTTAGGTATAGAATGTATCGTGGTGAACCCAGCAGACATACCGACCACGGATAAGGAAAGGAAAGTAAAGACAGACAGAATTGATTCGAAGAAGATAGCTTTTGGGCTATCCCGGGGAGTGCTTAAAGGGATATATGTTCCGGAGAAGATATACGAGTCGGATAGACAACTAGTGAGAATGCGAAGCAGGATCGTCAAGAATCTGACTCAGGCAAAGAATCAAATAAAGAGTTACCTGAGGGGTCAAGGCATTCACATACCAAAGGAGTACGAGCGTAGTTGGTCAAAGCGATTTATGGAATGGCTCAAAGGGTTAAAAGGTCTGCATCCATCCGGTACCATCATAATGGAAGAACTTGTTAGCTTGTTTGAATCACTCCGATCACAACTCCTGAGACTGAATAAGGCCATAAGAGATTTGTTGAAGGAAGAGCGGTATGAGAGCAGAGCCAAAATATTGCTGGCTATACCAGGAGTGGGCCTCATCACAGCAATGACCTACCTCACAGAAATCATTGAAGAGCAAAGGTTTGAGTGCTTTGATAAATTGAATTCCTATATTGGATTGTGCCCAACTGAATATAGTTCAGGTGAGCAGGAGCACAAGGGAGCCATAACTCCCCGCGCACACAGATTGCGCCCTCTGATGATCGAAGCCAGCTGGATAGCCATACGAACAGATCCGGCTTTGGCATCGTGCTTTTCGGATTATGTGAAGAAGGGTATGACCAAGAAAAGAGCGATCATAAAGATCGCTAGGAAATTGTTAAACCGAATGTATACTCTTCTCAAAAAGCGACAAGAGTATCAGACAGGAATTAATTAAAATAATAAAATCGGAACTAAATTCAATATGTTGCAACCCAACCAAAATAAAAAACCAAGGAAAGACTGCTCGCCTAGGCATGTAATTATTTACTTCTTACTAAGACTGCAGCTCCTTGCTTAGAATAGCCATTGCTGATGGCGTTTTGTGGCGATAGACCACTAATAGGAGTATGGATGGTGGGTTCAATAAATTGAATAAACAAAGAATAGAAAAATAGATAAATTTGCAAACAGATGAATTATGCCAGCCAGATAATTTTTTGGGGTGTCCTTTAATGTTATTAAGGGTTGGTTTAGATTC